>JBGCER010000550.1:0-3560 GCA_045106515.1 Myxococcota bacterium | reverse complement strand
GATGGAGATCGCCAAGGGCTCGTTCGGCGACAACATGCTCACCGCCGAGGAGTACTTCTGGCACCGCCTGCCCTCGCTGGACCTCGACGCTGAAGAGCTCGGGTGCTTCGCGGGCAGAAAACGAGCTGGAAGCACCAACTTTTTGTGCAACTCCCAGCGCTGGGTCGCGGTGTGCGCAGACAAGATCATCTACCTCGCCACCCTGAGAGGCATGGGCTTTCCCGTGCCAGACCTGGCGGCGATCGCGCACCCCACCCGGCCCCATCGAACCATCACGACCCTGCGTAACGCCGAAGAGCTGGCCGAATATCTAAGGACAAAAGCGCCTTATCCGGTGTTCACAAAGCCCCTAGGCGGAGAGCAAAGCATCGGAGCGGCGAGCTTGGCGGGCTACCACGCAGACACCGATGAGCTCGAAGACCTCTACGGCAAACGCTTCGCCCTGGACGCCTTTGTGGCGGAGCTCAAGCCCTTCTTGGCCGATGGCTACCTGATTCAGCCCCGGCTGAATCCGCACCCCGACGTGGCCGCCCACTGCGGCCCGGCCTTGTCCACCTTTCGAACCGTCGTGATGCAGGACGAAAACGGCGCGGAGATCCTGGATGTGGCCTTCAAGATGACCGTGCACGGCCAGGTGGCCGACAACTTCTGGCGCGGAAACCTGCTGGGCGGTGTGCGCCTTGAAGACGGCAAGGTGGAGCGGGTGGTGAACGCCCCGGGCACCAAAGGCAAGCGGGTGGCCAAGCACCCAGACACCGGCATGGAGCTCGTCGGTTGGCACCTTCCTGACTGGGATCTGTTCAAAGAGACCGTCATCGACGCCACCCTGGCGCTCCCGGGCCTGGGGCTGATCGGCTGGGACGTGGCGCTCACCGACAAGGGGCCGGTTCTGGTGGAAGCAAACGTCGGTGGAAACTGGGCGATGGTGCAGCTGGCTGCCGCCCGTGGTCTGTGGCGGCCTCGGCTGCGCACCTTGGCCAGAGAGCGCCTCAAGGTGTGGAAGGCCACCAAAAACAAGCGCGAGATGGACGTGGGGTAAGCCGCTGGGTTGCGGTAGGTTCCGCGCACACCGGAGGTCCCACACATGGCAAACGCGTACATCCCTCGCGAGCCCATTCACGCCTGGGTCGAGGACATCGACACCAATAAGGCCGCCCACAAACCGGCGTTGAAGCTTCTGCTTTCGAAGCAGAGGCCATTGTCCCGCTACGTGCACGACGGCGTGTCCGCCATCGGGCTGGAGCGCAAGTCCACCGTGATGTTCATCGCCGGCGTGCTGCTCCGGGTGTTCGACTTGGCGGGTGGCAAAGTCAAGAAGGTCAGCGCCGACGACCTGCGCGAAGCCGAGGGCATCGTCACCGCGTGGGTGCCTCAGGTGGTGCCGCCAGACGAAGGATTTTCTGGCCGCGTCCGCGCCGTTGAGGGCCGAGCCCAGCCGCACCTGCTCGATGAGTGCCTGGTCGACCTCTTCGACAACCCCGAGCTCACCTCGGTCGAGTCGGCCAAGCTGTTCTTCTTGGTGTGGATCGCCGTCGAAGCGCTGGATCGGGCGTGGACGCCGGGGTCGGGCTTCGAAGGCGAAACCACCTATGCGCACGCCCCCACCGCCGATGAACTGGCGGACGGGCAGGACGCGGACGGTTTGGAGTAGGTTCGAGGCGGGGCGGGGATGTTTGAAGCGAGCCGGGTAGCATTCACCGATGTCCTAGCTTCAACCTGCACGACGGCTCGTCAAGAGAACACACTCGCACGGCGCGAATCCGGACGGCGAAAAGATCCGCAGCAGGGGTTGCGGGATAGGCGAAAGAGCGCGTATCCTTTGGGTACTCTCATACTGGGGAATACGAGATGACGACTCGGCTCAGCCTTGCCTTGCCTTGCCGCAGGGTGCATTACCTACGATAACTTCACCCGAATCCCTCAAGAAGATTTCGGTACCTGTGTGGTGGATGATGCGAGTCACATGCCGTCGTGGGACCCCTCGAGTCCAGTGAGACAAGGGCGCTCCGTCACGTTGTGGACCACAGGCACCCTCCCGGACGCTCAGGACACTCAAGTGCTGGTGCTGGCTGGCGCTCCTGGCCGAGATGATGACGATCGGGAGGGCACCGTTCAGGTACAAGAGCCCAGTCGGCTGACCGGCTTAATGAGCCCGTCGAGTACCCCGCTGGACATCCCTGCCATGGGCTCGGGGGGACTCACCATGTACCAGTTCGGAGCTGCGATGCTCGCGACAGATGTGGTCGACTGCGTTCAGCGACCGGGCAAGACCTACTACGAGTCGTGTGGCCAAGAGCTGATCGTGGGTGCACCCGACAGATTTATAGAATCGACCCCCGGCAAAGCCTTTTTATACGTCGCTGACCCCAGCACCAATACCGGGTATCGGTGGCAGAGCACCATCGGCACGCCGAGCACCATGCCATTGAGCAACGGCGACCAATTTGGCGCCTCCTTCGCGGCGCCCCGCTCACCACGCGCTGTGGACATGCCGTGGCAGATCAACCCGGACCCCGCGCCCTGGGTCGCCATCGGCGCGCCAGGTGCGCAGAGGGTGTACGTCTACTATGACCTGGATCATGCACGGAAAGACCCCCTGACAGACGCGGCTGGGGCCATCCCACCACGGGTCGTGGAGCTGAGGGCCCCCGTAGGAAACTTCGGCTACGAATTGGCCGCCGGTGACTTCGACGGGGACGGCATCCCCGACCTGGCAGTAGGGGCGCCTAGCAGCTCCGTCTATGACTTCACCGTCAATCCGTCAGAACGCGGTGTGATCTTCATGTATTGGGGTACCACCGACACCAGCGAGCCACTCTACCCGTTCATGGACGCATTGACTGCGCCAAACCCCAACACCACCCAGATCGATCCGATGTTGCTGGGCTCAACAAACCCAAACCCTTGGTATGACCCTGTGATGAGAGGAAGCGCAAGGGCATGCCCCACTGGCGCCGCGAGTCCGCTGCGCTGTGCCAATGGTGGAGGCAGCACGCTGGCCGCCGGCCGCGTTCGTTCGGATGACGACTCGCGAGACTACCTGCTGGCGGGGTACCCGACGTGGAGTCGCGGAGAGGGGTACGTCTGCCAGTTCACATTCCAAAAGTTGCCGACTGGGGATCGGGTCCCTGGGCCCCGGACGAAGTGCTTCCCCGATCTTAGTAATTTTTCCGCGGCCCCAAACGAGTTCGGCTTCTCCGTCGAATGGGCCGATCTCAACCCGGTCGACAGCTTCGGTTCCAAGCAGTCCGTCGAGTCTCGATACCTAGAGGCCGCCATCTCCAGTCCAGCCGCCGTGGGCCCCGCTGGCTCGGCTCCCGCCGCAGCCGGTCGGGTCGATCTCTTCCCCAGCGACTCGGAGGGCATCAACCCGACCGTCGCGTTCACCGCCGATGTGCGCGACAATGAGGGCGCGGTGGTCAATGGCCGGTTCGGCGCGTACATTAGCGCTGGATACGTACATGAGTCGCCGTTTGAGGACCTCTGGATCGGCTCGCCACGGCGCAACACCGGCGCCGGAACCGCGACCCTCACGCTGGCCGACAACCCCGCACAGTGCA
>JBGCER010000549.1:0-2774 GCA_045106515.1 Myxococcota bacterium | reverse complement strand
GAGAGCAGCTCTTCGCCCAGGTTCTTGGGGCCGGCGGCATCGACGACGACCACGCGCTGCACATTGGCAGGTAGGGGGATTTCGGCAGGCCTCAACACATTGACGGTGAGGCTGGGGCCGCAGGCCGTGAGGGCGAGGATCAAGGGTAGGACCGAACGCATGACAGAACTCCGCAGTGCCTCTGGGACGGCGCGGCGCGCAGGTTCATTCATGGGAGATTTTGGCCCATCGGGCGTCAGCGAGATGGATTCCTGGATGCAGATCGTGACAGCGCCCCCAGGGTGCAAACCGCTAGTCTCACGCCATGGACCTGCACCCGCTTCAGACCGACGGCTACCTGCACATTCCCGGCTTGCTGGACCCTTCAGACCTCGCGTCGTTGTCTGCGGGCTTTGATCGCCTAGAGTCCATCGCAGAGGGCTTGGCAGACACCGCCGAAGTGGGTGGTTCCCAGTTCGTGGTCAGCCAAGATCCATTCGCTCTGCGCCGGGTGGTGTGGTGTGGAGGGGCGTCGCCGGAACTGGCTGCGTTTGGCTCCGATCCTCGATTCTTGGACGTTGCCGCGCAGGTGCTGGGTCGCGATGAAGTCGTACAGCTCATCCAGCAGGCCCACTTTAAGCGCCCTGGGGATGGGGTTGATTTTGCCTGGCATCAAGACGCGTCCAACCGCCGATACGGCAGCGATCTGTGGACGGATATCAACGGCCAAGGCAGCTTTGTGCAGATCTTGGTCGCCCTCGATCCCGCCGGTCCCGACAATGGCGGAGTGGCGGTGGTGCCAGGCTCCCACTCCATGGGTTTTGTCTCGGACCCGGTCACCGGGGCCGTGCCACCAGAGCTGCTCGACCTGGACCGAGCGGTCACCCCAGCGCTGAACGCGGGTGATGCCCTGCTCTTTGGCCCGTTCTTGCTTCACGGAAGTCCCGCGAACCACGGCCGGTCCATGCGCCGGACCTTCATCCAAGGCTATGCCCTTCCTGGGGCAAACCGAAGGGTGTATCCGGGCTGTGGCACGGGCGTAGTGCGCCGTCGGTAGGCTCCACCGCGTGTCAGCGGTCGAGGCCTTGCCGAACTTGGGCGAGGGTCTGGTCACGCTGGGTTGACTGACCGGGCCACCCCGTGTCTGGGAGCACGGTCCAGAAGGGTTGGAATAGGGATTTACGAAGCTCAATATCGCTGCTGAAGGCCTCTCTGGCTCTAGCGATCCAGGGGGCCGAATCTCCCCGTCGGCTTCGGGTGCGGACCGGGTCGATGGCGGGCCACTGGCCGGCCTGGGCTTGCTTGGCGTCGGTGTCGGCCCAGGCGTCGGCCGCGGTGTCCCAGCTGGCGTCGGTCGCCTTACCCTGGCTCACCTCCACCCAGGGTGCGACGACCAGGGTGAGCTCCGCAGCCTCTCGGAGATCGACTAGGCCCGCGTGCAGATCGGCCGTGTGTCCGGGTTGAGCGAAGACGATGTGTAGTCGAGGGCCGGTGGCTGTACGCAGGCGATGAAGGGCCTCAGGCAGGACGCCGGCGTCGCCGTGCTCGGCGCCTGTGAGCACCTGTACCGCGTCCTCGATTCCGGCGCTTTGTGTTGTTAATACCAGCTCTCTCGCTTGCCATGGATGAGGGACCCAGCTCGTCCACACCACGCTGCTCCCCGCGCGGCTCGCCGCCCACGACAGCTCGCTCAACAGCACCATGAGCCCGGTCTCGGCGGCGCCCACCACCCGCACCACGTCGTGGGCGCGCAGGTTTAGCCACAGATCCAGGGCGCGGATGCCGGTGCTGAGTGAGTCGTCGATGGCAAAGGCGCTGGGCGCATCGCCGCTGCGCCAGGCTTTGAGGGCCGTGTGGTCGATCCCGCGTCGGTCACCGACGGTGGCGCCCGCTGCGAGCAGCTCTTCGACCACGCTGTCGTGGCCGTGTCGGGCCGCCACCCAAGCCGCGCTCTCTCCGGCGGTGCAGTCGCAGCGTCCGTCCGGGTTGGCGCCAGAGCGCAGCAGCAGCTGGACCAGGGCGGTGTGTCCAAGGCTCGCGGCGAGCATGAGCGGCGTCCGGGGGTGGGCCAGGGGCGATCCCCCTGAGCGCGCTCCGTCGGCGGACCAGGACTCGGTGGCGTCGACCAGGCTGGGGTCGTGCTGCAGACAGCGGCGCACTTCCTCGATGTCTCCGGCGCGGATGGCGAGGAAGAGGGCGATACGTTCGGGGAGTGGGGTGGCGGCGGGTGCGGTCATGGTCGGAACCTCCAGCGCGAGGCGCTTGCGGGCGGTGAAAAGGCGCTTTTTGACCGCAGAAACCGACACATCCAAAAAGGCGCTGATCGCCTTGATGGGCTGTGCTCCCAGGTAGTGCATCGATACCACCACCCGCTCATGCTCAGGCAGGGTCTCGATGGCTCGCCTTATGGCCGCCCAATCCTCGGCCTCTGGCTGTGGAGCCGACACCTCTGGCAACTCCTGCAGCGGCGTGGGTACCTCTCGCCAGGTCCGGCGGATCCGGTCGCAGCGCGAAAACACGATGCGACGCAGCCAGCCCGAAAAGGCCTCGGGCTGGCGCAGCGAAGGGAGCCGTTGGTGTGCCAAGATAAAGGCGTCCTGCACGGCATCGTCGGCCGCGCCCGAGTCGCCCAAAAGGGCCGTGGCATAGGCGCAGCACGGCGCCCGAAAGCGCTGAACAAGCGACGAAAAGGCATCGGCGTGCCCACTCTGGGCGCGGCGAACAAGGATGGCGGTTTGTGTGGTCATCACCCCTAGACCCATGTGGAGGGGAGACGGTTACCGCGGGGCCGGACA
>JBGCER010000548.1:0-5637 GCA_045106515.1 Myxococcota bacterium | reverse complement strand
GTGTACGACGTGTCGGTGGGCCCGCACACCGCGTGGGTGGTGCCCGATGCGGATGGATGGATCGAAGAGAGCGACGAGGACAATGCCGCGGGGCCCTACGCCTTCGAGGTGCAGGCCCCTGGGCAGCCTGAACTCGAGGTGCGCACCTTCTCCGGCACGACCGATGGCGACTACACGTTCTGGACCGTCGAGGTTCGAAACACGGGCTCCGTTGCCGCCCGAGACTTCTGGTTAGACCTCTGGTACGACCCAGCGGCGGATCCTGAAGTGTGCGACACCGGCGACGACTTCATCTTCGTGTCGCGGCTGGATGCGGGGGACACATTCCTGTGGGAGCCGGACGTCGACGATGGGCCGGACTCCGAGTGGCTCTCGGTCATCTACGCGGACTCCTGCGACGATGTGGCGGAGTCCGATGAGACTGACAACCTAGACTATGCGGTTGTGGAACCGTAGGCCGGCCTCGCCTATGCGGGCAGCGGCGGCGGAGCGGGGCTGGTCGTGCCCGCATCGTCGCTTGCGCCCGCCTCTTCGTCGTCGGCCGCGGCGGGGAATACCGAGCGGTAGACGCGCACGTAGAACAACACGTGGAACATCGGGCCGAGCACCGGCACGTACCCAGCGAGGAGGCCCACTACGATGTTGAGTCCGAAGATGGCCAAATGCCAGCCCATGTGCTCACGGGTGTGGGCGAAGGCTTTCTTGATGGCCGTGACGACCGAGTCGCCTTCGAGCATGGTGAACAAGGCCGTCCATCCCAAGAAGAAGCCGACGAAGAGCGCCCCGACGTAGAAGAAGAACAGGCCAACAATCACCAGAAGCTGGATGACCAGGACGGTGATGATGTCCTTGATAGGCTGCTTGAAAGCCGTGTTGAAAGCGCTACCGAAGCCGAGCTCAGCGCCGCCATTGCGGAAGTTGTCGACGGCGCGGAATAGGGAGCCGTTGAACGGCGCTGCGGAGGCGGAGATGCCTACGACGATGGTCAGCAGGGTGCCCACGTACGCCAGCATGAAGCCCAGGGGCCCAAGGGCCGCGATCGCTTGGCCGACGTCGCCTCCATTGGTGGCGGCAGCTCCCATCGTGGCGACAGTCCCCACCATGATCGTCGCAAGGCAGCCGAAGCCGATCCCCATCCAAATCATGGCCAGGCCGAAGCCGACCACGGTGATGCCCAGCCCGGCCAGGGCGTAAGGCCCCACGTCTTCCATGAATTCGTTGAACGTGGCTTTGAGCAGGTCAACCGGCTGGGGCATCCCGGCAGCGTTCAGCGAAACGGGAGTGTCTCGGCCACTTTTTGCAGGGATGTTCGCCGCTGGAGGATCGAATGGAGACTCGCTCATTTGTCCGCCCAAACCCAGATGTCGTCGATGAACCAGCCCAAGCCAGCATTGCTCTGGGCGTCGACCGAGTCGAACCGGAATCGCAGCTGCACTTGCTCGCCTGCGAAGGCATCGAGCTCGGCGCTGAACAGGTTGAAGGTGTCGTTCGTGCTGTCCTTCTCCCAAACCGTGGCCCAGTCGTTGAACCCGCCTCGTTGGGTGGAGACTTCGAGCACGGCCAGGTCTCGGGACGCGCCGGCTTCGACATCGAGCAGCTGCTCCCACATCACGACCACCGTGGAGCTGTCACGCAGGTCCAAGATGGGTGAGGTGAGGGCGCTCTGTACGCGCTCGCCGGTGTCGTAGTCCAGGCTGGACGCTTGGCCCATCCAGTAGCTGTAGGTTCCAGAGACCGCGTCGAGGTCGGTGCGGTGGAACAAGCCCGTGGCCTCCCACCCTTGGTCGCCGCCTTCGAAGTCGAAGAGAGTGGGTTCGACGCCGTCGATGGGCGCGTCGGCGGTCTCGATCTCCAGCACGTTCGACAGGGCTGACAGGTTGCCAGCCTCGTCGGCCACACGGACGGCGATGTAGTAGGTACGTTCACTTTCCGGAAGTAGTGCTTCGACGGTCTCGCGGGTGCCGGGCGCTTGCGGGCTGCCGGAGGCGAGCTTGAGCGCGTCGTAGAAGTTCGCGTTCGTGATGGGGGCGTCGCTGATGCGCACGTCGTAGGCGTGGGCCAGGCCCTTCCCTTGGTCGTCCCCCGTGGCGGTGAAGGAGAGGCTAGCCTTGCCCTCGACCACGCCGATAGCGGCTAGGTCGTCGACCGAGCTGGGCGCTGTGGTGTCGTTTCGAGCCGAACCGCCGAAGGTCACGCCTTGGTACAAGCGCCGAAACTCGGGCATGGGCAAGTCGAAGATGCCATCGTCGGGACCATTGCCGGCGGGTTCTACTTCGCCCCAGGGGTTTCGCAGCGTCACCATGGGATCCTCGCCCTCTGGGCGCTTGACCCCGAGCACGGTGTAGGCGTGCCAGGCGTAGATCTTGGTGCCGCTATAGTCGACGCCGTCTTCTTCGCCGAAGGTGCCGGCGACCACAGGGCGGTTGTCGTCCACCGCGTCTTCGATGGACCGCAATACGGTAGCGTCAGACATGCGGGCGACGGAGCGGTAATTGGCCGTGCTGCCGGTGATGGCCTGCATCACATCGCCGGCCCAACCGCCATCTCCGATGGTGTCATAGCCACCGTGCCACTGGGCATAGGCCTTCTCAAACAAGCTGACCGCCCACTCTTCGCCATCGGAGTCGGTGTCGGCGGAGCGCGCGTAGATGGGCTTGTCGTTCTTGCGCACCAAGTCGGCGTCGACCAACACATCTTGGGGAGTGCCCCATCCGTCGTAGAAGCGCACGGCGAAGTGGGTGACGTAGCCATCCGCGTCGAGCTGCTCTCGGATCATGCCGTCGCGGACCGAGCCATCGGCATCGGCGTAGGCCGCGGCCGAAAGGGCGGCCACCAGGTAGCAGTCACCGATGGAGCCCTGCTCGATATCGTCGTAGTTCAGCGTGTCTTCGGCGCTGGCGCCGTCGTAGAGCCGCCCGGTGCCCGGCGCGTAGCCATAGCTGCTGTGCTTCTCCAAGGTGGCGGGGTCGTCGAGGGCGAGCATGCGTGAAAGATCGCTGGGAATGCCCTCGAACGGTGGGGGCATGGTGCGACCGGTGTCGTCGAAGTCGTAGTCTTCGCTCTGGATCTGAATGCCGGGCAGGTAGTGGTCTTCCGGAACCACCGGCGGCGCGTCCGGCTCCACTTCCCCCGTTCGGATCATGGTGAGAGAAGGCCTCAAAAGCTCGTTCTGAAGGTCTTCTTCGCCACAGGCCGTGAAGGCCAGAACGAACAACATGGATGCGGCGGAAGCACGGAGGGAACGAATCATCAACAACACTCCACAAAAGCCGAGAGCGGCGGCGGCGAGGTAGCGCGCACGAGGCTCTGCGTCCAGTGAATGCCGGTTCTGGCCCGCGCGGCTGCCGAGGTCCGGCTAGCGGCCGCCGCGGCCTCGCCCGAGCCCCTTTCGGTTCGGCTTACGCCAGCCGCGCCGCTCCACTGGCGGAACCAGGTGCTGTGGGCTCTTGCCGATCAGGTCGGACCGACCGGCGAGCTTCAATGCCTCGCGCGTCATGTCGTGCTGCTTGGGATCCCAGTACAGCAGCAGCGCCTTCTGCAGCTTCTTCTCGCGCAGGCCCTTTGCGACGTAGATATCTTCGCCGGTGAGGGGATCTTTGCCGGTGTGGTACATGGCGGCCGCCACGCTCATGGGCGTGGGGATGAAGTCTTGCACCTGTCTAGGTTTGTAGCCCTCTTTCTTGAGCCACAACGCCAGCTCCACCATGTCTTCGAGCGTGCATCCCGGATGCCCGCTGATGAAGTAGGGGATCTCGTACTGCTCCTTGCCAGCCTCGGCGCTGCACTGCTGGAACATGGCTGTAAAACGCTCATATGCGGCGACAGGGGGCTTCTTCATACGCTTGAGCACATTGGGCGCGACGTGCTCGGGCGCCACTGAGAGGTGCCCGCCAACGTGGTGTTTGGCCAGCTCCGACACATACTCGGGGCTGCGTTCCGCCAGGTCTGTGCGAACGCCGGATGCGATGAAGACGTGCTTGATACCCTCTTCTTCGCGGACCTTCTTCATCACATCGATGACGGGGTCGTGGTCCGTTCCCAGGTTCTTACAGATGAAGGGGTGCACACACGAAAGGCGCCGGCACTTGCTCTCGGCTTTGGGGTCTGTGCACTTCATCTTGTACATATTGGCGGTTGGACCCCCCAAGTCAGTGATCGTGCCCCGGAAGTCGCCCATCCGGCGGATCTCCCGAAGCTCCCGCAACACTGAATCCGACGACCGGGACTGGATGATCCGTCCCTCGTGCTCGGTGATGCTGCAGAAGGTGCAGCCGCCGAAGCAGCCGCGCATGAGTACAACCGAGTGTTTGACAGTCTCGAAGGCGGGAATCGCCTCGGTGTACATGGGGTGCGGGGCCCGGTTGAACGGTAGGTCGTAGAGCTCGTCCATGGCCACGGAGGTGGAGTCGCCCTCGCCCTCGTCGTCTTCCAAGGGCATGGCGGGCGGGTTGTAGAACACGCATCGGTCGCCGTGGGGCTGGAGCAATGCGCGGGCGTTCTTGGGGTTGGTCTCGAGTTGGAAGGCTTTGGCCATGCGGGCATAGGCGTCGGTGTCGGTGCTGACCTGTTCATACGAAGGCAGCAGCAGCGGCAGGCCGTCCGAGATCTTCTTGGAGGTGCTCTGAACCACCTCTTGCGTGGCTGCTTTGTTGAGGATGTATGCGGTTCCTCGCACGTCGCGGATCTGATCGATGCTCTCGCCTGCGTCGAGCCGACGGGCGACCTCGATCACCGGTCGCTCACCCATGCCAAACACCAGCATATCGGCCTTTGCGTCCAGCAAAATCGAGCGCCGCACCTTGTCGGACCAGTAGTCGTAGTGGGCGATGCGCCGAAGGCTCGCCTCGATGCCTCCGAGTACGATGGGCACGCCTTTGTAGGCCTCACGACAGCGCTGGGCATAGGCCACTGTGGCGCGGTCGGGTCGGGCGCCGGTGCGCCCGCCGGGGCTGTACTGGTCCTCGGCGCGGTTCTTCTTTTGGGCCGTGAGTCGGTTGAGCATGGAGTCTAGGTTGCCGGCCGATACTCCGAAGAAGAGCCGCGGGCGCCCCAGCGCCTTGAATGGCTCCGCCGAGTGCCAATCGGGCTGGGCGATGATCCCGACCTTGTAGCCGCGACCCTCCAGAAACCGGGCGATGAGGACCGGACCGAAGGCCGCGTGGTCCACATAGGCATCGCCGCTGATGATTACGATGTCGACTTGGTCCCAGCCGCGGGCGTCGAGGTCGGCTCGGCACGTGGGCAGGAAGGGGTGTGGATGCGGGTCGTGCGCCGCCTTCTGGGGGCCGTGATCCTTGTGTTTTGGAGTGTTTTCGGCGGCCGCAAAACGGCTTCCGTGAATGTCACCCATTCCCATGTGGTCCCTCATACTCGGCAAGCAGGCGTCATAGCGCGGTCTTGCGAGGGCTGCGTTCCTTTCGCGGGAGTTGCTGACGCAGGCACCAACCTCTGCCAAGGCCTAAGGTAGCAGGTACCATGAGACCGATCACTGAAGTGTCTCACCTGTACCCGAGTCCTATTGCTTACCGTCCTCGTCATTACGGCATTCGGTCCCTCGGCGTTCGCCGGGGATTCCTGCGCTGATTCGGTCAGCGGCGATGCGCTGGCTGGCTACGTGGATCTCGTAGAGGCTGGCTG
>JBGCER010000547.1:0-11760 GCA_045106515.1 Myxococcota bacterium | reverse complement strand
GTGTCTAGGGCGTCGATGCGGCCATCGCCATCCGAGTCGAGAGGGGCGAGCTGGTCCTCGTGGGTGTCGAGGTTCGGCCACTCGACGCCATCGCTAATCCCGTCGCCATCCGAGTCGGACCCCCCACCGCTGGGGTTGGTCCCCTCCTGCACTTCGTACCAATTCAGGACGCCGTCACCGTCGTCATCATTGTCGTCCTTGAAGTCGCAGTCGTTGTCCAAGCCATCTTTGATGTCAGGGGCGCCGCCGTAGATCGCTGGATTGCCGTCTTCGCAGTCGGTGCCGCCATGCTCGTCGCTGTCATCGCCATCGAGGTCGGCGTCATAGTCGGACAGGTCATCGCAGTTCTGATCGATGCCATCGTAGAAGATCTCGGGCGTCTTCGAGCTGCGGTTCGGATCCTCATCATCGCAGTCGCCCCCCTCACCGGTGGGGTCCTCCGCAAGGCTCCGATCGCCGTCGCCGTCTTTATCGTAGTCGTCGTTTCCACCACAGTCTTGGTCGACCCCGTCGTACCAGACATCGACGGCGTCGGGGTTGACGTCGGCGTCGGCGGGCGCGCAGTCCGCCAGGCCCGTTCCGGGGCTGGAGAGGACGGCGCCTGCACTATCTTGGAAGGACCCTGTATATCCATCGCCATCTAGGTCCTGATCCAGCCCATCGCAGTCCTGGTCCACGCCGTCGAACACGGAGTCCGTAGCGCCAGGGTGAATGAGCGGATCGGCGTCATCGCAGTCGAGCCCGCCAGCGGAGGCCGCCTCATAGCCGTCCCCGTCGGCGTCGTAGTCGCTGATCAGTCCGCAGTCGGAATTGATCCCATCATAGGCCGTATCTGCCGCGCCCGGATAGATGCTATCGTCGGTGTCGTCGCAATCGGCACCGGACAGCGCCGTCGAAGCGAAGCCGTCGCCGTCCTGGTCAAATAGGTCGTCGTTGATGCAGTCTTCGTCAACGCCGTTGTACGCGACTTCGGTGTGACCGGGGTACCGGTCCCGGTCCGAGTCATCACAGTCGCCCTCGGCGAGGGTCACCCCATCGCCATCTCCATCGACGTAGAGTCTCCGACTGCCCAGATCGGTCGTGATGGCCTGAGAGCCGTACGAGGTGTAGTTCGTGCTTCGCAGGTCATCATTGAAGCAATCGCCGGAGCTGTAGCTGAACCACCCAGGGTTCGCCGATACGTTGTTGTAGACGTCGCCAGGCTTGTAGATCGTACTGTTCAGGATGGGATTGGTGCCCCCGTTGAACACATTTCCGCGAACCACGATGGTGCCGCCACTCGAGGAGGCCTGGCTGATCGACGAGTAGCCCTGCGACCCATACTGCCCATTGTAGAAGTAGACCTGATACGGGTAGGTCGCGTTATTATCTACGTGCATCCCATCAAATAGCGTTCCGGTTGAGTCGTTACCGATGACGGTGTTGTAGTAGCTCGTCGAGAAGTTCGAGAATCCTGTCGTTGGGTCGTAGCCGCTGAAAAAGCCAGCTCCACCCTCGGAAACGGCGCTATTGTCGACCAGTGAGACGCCTTGAAGGCGCTTGGTGCCCCAAATGGAGTACCACGCGACCCCGCCGCCCCGAGCTCCGGCCGAGTTGCCGCAAATAATCGAGCCGCTACCCGAGGCGCCGTACGCGCCCGACATGTACCAGCCACCGCCATCGCCAGAGGCCTGATTGGTGGTGATCCAAGAATCGCGAACCACGATGCCGCCGAGCTCACCGAAGATCCCCCCGCCGGCGTCGGTGGCCACGTTGTCCATGACCTTGACCCGGTGCACAAATAGGTTGGTTCCGCTGGTGGTATTTAGCGAGGTGGAGACGTGGGCAATACCGCCGCCATCCGCGGCTTCGTTTTGGTAGATCCGCGACTCTGAGAGGGTCGCTGACACGGGCGAGTCGGCCATATAGAGACCACCACCGGTCGAGGCGACGTTGTCGTGAACCTCAGAATTGTTCAATTGGAAGCGGCCGTCATCACCGACGTAGATGCCGCCACCATCGCCTGCGGCCTCGTTTCCGCGAATCGTGACGCCCGTCAGAATGTTCGCGCCCGTATCGGCCAACACATAGAGCCCAGCGCCATCGGCATCGGCGAGATTGCTGTCGTAGACGGTGCCGATCTCGAAAAAGTTCGCGTTGTCGCTGTAGAAACCGCCGCCATTTCCGGTCGCTTCGTTGAGCGTGACGGTGTTGTACCGCCCGCTAAACGTGCCGCCGCGCGAAGACGCGCCCCCTCCATCGATCGCTTTATTATTGTCGAACGTCGTGCCTCGCACGCTGGCGGCCGCGTCGAACAGCCAACCGCCCCCGTCTTCGTCGGCGGTGTTCTCTCGAAGGGTGTTGGTGATCATGTCGATGGCCCCACCGCTGAAGCCACCCCCACCATCCACGACCGCGGTGTTCTTTTCGAAGGTCGAGAGCCTCAATACGATGGGAGCCTTGGTGAACAGGCCGCCGCCGCTTCCACCCGCTGAGTTGGATTCGAAGGTCGTGCGCAACCAAAGCTGGGTTGTGGTGCCGTCGAGCCAAGCCGCGCCGCCATCGTCCGCGGCAGTGTTGGACGTGAATGTGGTGTCGCGCACGCCGGTACTGCCGCCATCTGCAGCGACCGCGCCACCGGAACCCGATGCCGTGTTCGAAGTGAAGGTAGAGCGCATCAGCGTGGCCGTCGTGGCGTTAAAGGCGGCGGCGCCTCCCTGGCTGGCGGCGTTGCTCTCGAAGCGCACCCCGTCGACCGAAACGATGCCGCCGTCGACGTAGAGGCCGCCCCCCGCTTGGCCCGCCGTCGAGTTCACGATGGCGCTGCGCTGCAGGGTCAACCCGCCACCATCAATGAAGATCGCAGCGCCATTGTCGTCGTGCTTTAGCCCATCAAACGTCACATCTGCCAAGGTGACCTGGGCGATCGTGGCCATCAGGCCACGACCATCATCGTGGGTGACATCCACGCCAACCATGGTGAAGGTCGCCCCAGCCACGTCGATGGTGGGATCGGACGATACCGCGCAGTGGATGCCCACACCCCCGCCCGAGACCCGGCTCCCGACGAGCGTTAGGTCTTTGTCGACGGACAGGCACTCGGCGTATACGCCAGAATCAAGCACTACGATGACGTCGCCGGCCGACGCTGCATCGATGGCATCTTGGATGGACGCAAAATCGGCGCTCGCACCGACGGTGTGCAACGAAGCGGCGTGCGCCATGGGAGCGGCGAGCACAACACCTAGGACGCCCAGGGCGGACCGAAACATCGGGTCTCCTTCAATCGAAGACAGTGTACTGCGGTCCTCAGCCCAAGACGATGACAATCGCAAACAGACTCGCCGTTAGGGACGGGGCAGACCCACTCGAACGACGATCGGCTGGTGGTCGCTAATGTCGGTGCGATCCTGCTTGACCTTGAGGCCCATGACGCGCACGCCGCCCCCCGTAAACACGTGGTCGATCATGCGATCCGGCTGTCCGGCACCATAGGGAGCATAGGTGTAAAATCGACTTGAATCCTTATCATAGTCGGATCGCTCCACCGCTGGAGTCAGGTGTTGGTACAGCGGTTCGAGCGGATCCCCCTCATCGGCGTACAGCGGCTGGCTCTTCGCGGGTAGGCGCGCTGGATCGTCGCCGGGAGCGAGCGCGTTGAAGTCCCCAGCGAGCAATACCGAGAGGCCCTCGAGGTGCAGCGAGTCCGCCAGGGCCTTCACTTGCGCGATCTGCTTGGGAAGGGTGCCGTCTCCCTTCGAGAACGCCGACAGGTGAGTGTCGAGCAAGACCAGGTCAGGCCCCTGCTCGACGGGAAGGCGCACCTCCAGGATGGCGCGACGCAGGTTGAAGCTCTGCCGCCACCACGGCTCATCGAGCAAGGCGAGCTGGTGACGTCGGGCCGAGCCGAGCTTGTATCGGCTCAACACCGACAGGTGCATCTCGACGCGCCCCATGTGTTCATGGCCTGGAAACGGCACATAGGCCGACCGGTGGTAGGGCGTGGAGGTGTGGCACGGCAGCTGGAGGGCCTCGACCAACTTCATGTGCTCGTCCACCCGATGCGTTCGGTCAGAGCCGCGATCCACCTCTTGCAATAGGACGACGTCAGGCCCGATCTCGCGAACCACTTGGGCGATATTGTCGAGGGTCCATTCCACGTCAGCCCGCGGCACCCCGACCGTGTGTCCTCCGTCGTAGAAGAACTGGTGTTTGGTGCTCGCGCCGTACTGCACATTCCACACCAAAACGGTCAACTCGGCGCCGGCCTTCAAGGTGGGCGCACCGTCTGCGCAGTGCACAACGACAGGCTCAACGGGGGCCGGCACATGGAAAAAGCCACGGACCAAGGCGCCCCCGGTCATCAACAATCCAAGGGCTCCGCCCGCAACCGCCCACAGACCAACACTGCGTGCCACGCTCACCTCCGCCGCCCACGTACCACGGCAAGCCTAGGTCCCGCCCGCCGGATACCGGCGACGCGGAGGCGTGATGAGCCGAACGTTCGTGACTGGAGCCACCGGATATCTGGGTGGATACGTGTGTACCCGCCTACTGGACCGCGATCCGTCGACTCAGCTCGCGGTCATGGTGCGAGGCACGTCCACCGAGCACGCCATCGCAAAGCTCTGGAAGAGCTGGCAACTTCACATGGATGCACCTGCCTTTTACGAGGCGATGAACCGCGTCGAGGTCCACCTCGGCGACCTTCATGCCCCCAATTTGGGCCTGTCCGAGGCAGAGCAGACCTCCATCGCCGCCAGCACCGAGTCCGTCCTGCACATCGCGGCCTCGCTGAACCGAAAATCGGAGCGCGCCTGCCTGAACACCAACCTGCGCGGGCTGCTGTCCATGCTCACCCTGGCTCGCAAGATGCAGGACGCCCACGGCCTGCGGCGCTTCAGCTTCGTGAGCACGGCTGCCGTCGCCGGAGAGCGGCACCGTGAGCTTGTACCCGAAGACCGGGCGGTCGAGTGGGACCGGCGTCAGTACGACCCCTACGCGCGCACCAAAGCGCTGGGCGAGCACATGGTGCGCGAGCTGCTGCCCGATGTGCCCATCACCATTTTTCGCCCCTCCACGGTGCTGGGCGATAGCCGCCACAGCCGCACCACCCAATGGGACATGGTGCGCGCTTTCGTGTTTTTCGCGGAGCTGCCGGTGCTGCCGTGGGGCCCCGACATTCGCCAGGACATCGTCAACGCCGACTACGTGGGCGACGCCATCGCTCACATCCACACCTGCGATGCCCCCAAGTGGGACACCTACCACCTGTCCGCAGGGGCGGGCTCACGGTCCACCAAGGACCTGCTCGACGCCATGGTCGCAGGCACAGGACGCCGGGGACCACGCCTGTCTCGCCGTTTGGGAACCCCCTTTTCCCGCCTCATCTCAGCGGCCGAACAGGTAGGCCCCAATAAGCAAACTCAAAGAATGGCGGCGTTGCTTCGGGTCTTTTTGCCCTACGTGACCAATGACACGGTCTTCGACAATAGCCGAGTGGTCGCCGAGATGGGCCGTGGGCCGGTGCCATTCACCGAATACGCCAGCAGTCTCTACGGATACGCGAAAGACCAAAAATTCCGCTATCCATACCTTGAGCTGCCCCCCCGCTGATTCGGTCCAACGCCCATCAGCGGGCTCTCAAGCCCACGCTCGCGGCGCCGATACAACCGGTCAACGCACTCGTGGGAGACATCGGTGGGTCAACCGGCACGACACCTCGCGGACGAGCTGGAATCCGCCCAGAGCCGGGCCGCTGCCGCAGAAGAGCGGGCGAGCGTCGCCGAATTACGGGCCCAAGCCGCCGAGCTTCGGATCCGACGTGCGGAGAATCACGTGGTGCTCGCCGAGGCCCGCGCCAAGCACCTGACCGAAGGCGCCCGACGATATCGAACCTTACTCGCAAACTTACCCGACACCACCGTCGTGGTTTTCGATCAGCAGCTCCGCTACCAGGTCGTCGAAGGAGGCGGCACCGCTACCACCGGGTGGCGGGACTCCGCGTTTGAAGGTCGAAATCTCCGAGAGCTGTTTCCGGCAGATGTGGCAGCCAGCCTGGAGGTGCTCTACCGGCGCACCTTGTCCGGCGAGAGCAGCACGGAGTCCCTGCAACACGGCGATCGCAGCTACATCGTGCAAGCCCGACCCCTGCGCGACGAACATGGCGACGTGACCGCAGGCATGGTGTTGAGCCAGGACGTCACCCGACTCAAAGACGTCGAGGACGCGCTCATCGAAGAACGCAAGGCGCTGCAGCGGATGCTCGACGAGCGCGAGGTGCTGCTCCAAGAGGTCTACCACCGCGTCAAGAACAACCTTCAGGTGGTGAGCAGCTTGCTGTCTTTGCAGAGCCGAGCCATGACCGACCCCGGCGCCCAGACTGCGCTCCGAGCCTGCCAAGGTCGCGTGGCCGCCATGGCGCGCGCCCATGAAAAGCTGTACCAATCCCCCGATTTAACCAGCATTGACCTTGCGAATTATCTGACGGAGCTGGCGACCGAACTCCAGTCCACCTACGGCACACGATCGGGCATCCAGCTCGTGGTCGACGCCCACTCGGTGCGGGCCAACCTAGAGCTGTGCATCCCCCTGGGGCTGATCACCCACGAGCTCGTGGCCAACGCCTTCCAGCACGCATTTGTCGGCGTTAGTGCCGGCGTCGTGCGGGTGGAACTCCGCCAAGAGCAGAACAAGGCCGTGCTCCGCGTGCTCGACGATGGGGTCGGCTGGCAACCCTCGCCAGACCAGCGAGGCCTGGGCCAAAAGCTGCTTCGCTCCCTCGCCAGGCAGGTTGGAGGTACACTCTCCGTGCGTTCGGACGCCGGAACCTGCTGGACGCTCACCTTTCCCACGTCGGAGGCCTCATGACCGCAGCCACGGTCCTCGTTGTCGAAGATGAGGCGCTCATCGCCGCCGACCTCGCCGACGCCTTGGAGCACATGGGGTATCAGGTGCTGGACACCGTCGGCACCGTGACAGGCGCACGGGAGGCCCTCAATCGGCAGGTTCCGGACCTGGTATTGCTGGACATCAACCTCCGAGGCCAAGAAGACGGCATCGATCTGGCGATCGGCATGCGCGCCCATGGCACTCAGACGCCCATCGTCTTCCTGACCGCCCACGGCGATGACCGCACCCTCGACCGCGCCGAAGCGGTAGAGCCCAGCGGGTATCTGCTCAAGCCCTTTGATGAGCGCACCCTCCACGCCACCGTGCGAATGGCGCTGTTTCGGGGTGAGGCAGAAAAGGCCCGGCGCGTGCAAAAGGACATGCTCGCGGCGGCCGCCGACCGGATCCAACGGATCGTGCTCGGCATCGATAATCACGGCATCGTCCGACTGGTCAACGAACCAGCGCGGAGCTGCGGCGCCGCGTTAGAACAGACTCTCCAGGAGGCTTTGACCGCCGCCGGCGCCGCCCACCTATCGGAGCTCGTGCCCCAGGCCATGCAGGACTCTGGCGCTCCCACGGAGGGTTTTGCGCTGATCCGGACCTCGCAGGGGTACGTCGTGTTGGTGGGAGACCCGCCGTCCGACGCCCAGCTTTGCCTCTGCGCTTGGTGTCGGAAAGCAAAGGGTGAATCTGGTGAATGGTCAGCCCTGGAGACCGTGCTGCTCCAGATTCACAACGTGGCCACAACCCACGGAATCTGCGAGGCCTGCGCCGATTCCCACTTCGCCACGTTCAGCGACTAGGGCACATAGGTGAGCTGAAACCGCCCATTGGTGCGCGCAAATGTCGACGACATGAACACGGAGGCGTCGACCGTGTCCGCCCCTTGCCAGCTCAAGGTTCCCTGGCCCGCCACGTCCCAGCCATCGCTCGACTCCACCGTGATCGCGCCTGCATAGGTACCTTCTTCAGCGATGTTGTCCTGTTCGAGGAACCGGAGCTCCTCCCCCATCACCTGACGGGCCCGGGCGTCCCCATCGGGGGGCGTACACACCACCAGCAGATCGAGGGTCCAGTCATTGCGGTCGAGGGTGGCCGGGCAGGCCAGATCCCAGGTGTAGCGAACCCCTTCGACGGTCGCCAAGAACCGAATGGCCGCGATCCCTTCATATCGACCATCGGCATCGGAGCGACCATCGCAGTCGTCGTCGATGCTATTCCACAAGATCTCGGTCACACCGGGGTTGATCCGGGGATCTTTGTCATTGCAGTCCACATCGGACGTGTAGCCATCGCCGTCCACGTCGAGGGGATCGACAGAGTCGGTGTCATCGGTAAGGTCGGTGCCATCAGAGCCGTCCGTCGGATCTGCCGTGTCGGGGATCCCGGTCCCCGTACACGCGCCCAAACATCCGAGGAACACCCACACGCGCATGACGCCTCCGGTGGCACTGTGCCGCGCGACCTACCCGTCGGCAAGGCAATTCCCGCCAGCCCAGGGGGATGCGCGCTAGTAGTCGGCGGAGCCGGGAGTGCGGGGGAATGGCAGGGAGTCGCGGATGTTCTTGGTTCCAGTGAGCCACATAAGCATGCGCTCAAAGCCCAGCCCAAAGCCGCCATGTGGCGTGCCGCCAAACCGGCGCAAGTCCAAGTACCACGAGTATTCTTCGAGGCTCATCCCCTCTTCGAGCATGCGGCCCTGCAGTACGTCCAACCGCTCTTCTCGCTGGCTGCCTCCGATCATCTCGCCGATCCGGGGCACCAACAAGTCGGTGGCGGCGACCGTCTCGCCGTCATCGTTCATGCGCATGTAGAAGGCTTTTTGCTCTTTGGGGTAGTCGGTCACGAACACCGGGCCTTTGAAGTACTCTTCGGCCAAGAAGCGCTCGTGCTCCGCCTGCATGGAGGACCCGAATCCGATGGGGTACTCAAAATCGCGGCCCGACTTGGCCAAGATCTCTTGGGCCTGTCGGTAGGTGACCCGGTTGAAGGTCTGCTCGACCGTGCTGCGAACCGCGTTCACGACGCCCTTCTCGACGAAGCGATCGAAGAAGGCCATGTCATCGGCACACGCGTCGAGGGTAGCGAGGGTGGTCTGGCGGACGAAGTCTTCGGCGAGCGCGACCACATCGTCGAGATCGGCGAACGCGATCTCGGGCTCGATCATCCAGAACTCGTTGGCGTGCCGAGCCGTGTTGGAGTTTTCGGCGCGGAAGGTGGGGCCGAAGGTGTAGACGTCGCCAAATGCAGCCGCAAAACTTTCGACTTGCAGCTGGCCAGAGACGGTCAGGTAGGTCTTTTTGCCGAAGAAGTCTTCGTGCTTGTCGCCCACCGTGACATTGAAGAGCTCTCCAGCGCCCTCGGTGTCCGAAGCGCTGATGATGGGCGTGTGAATCCACAAGAAGCCCCGCTCGTGGAAGAACCGGTGGATCTGAAACGACAGCTGATGCCGCACCCGGAACAGGGACTGGAAGGTGTTGGTGCGCGGACGCAAGTGGGCGATGGTGCGCAGGTTCTCCAGGGACGTCCGCTTCTTCTGGATGGGGTAGACCGACGGGTCGTTGTCCCCCACCACCTCTACGTCAGACGGGTCGGCCAAGACTTCAAAAGCCTGCTTTCCTCCTTTACTCTCGACCCAAGAGCCTCGAATGCGGACCGAGGCGTGCAACCCCAGCCGCACCTTGAGCGCATCGGGCGGTGCTTCGGTCAGCACAACCTGAACCACCTTGGGAGTGGAGCCATCAAAAATGTCGAGGAAGCTGACATTTTTTGAGAAGCGTGAAGACTTGATCCAGCCTTCAACCACCACCGATTCACCGGCAGCAGCGGTAGCCAACAAGGTCCGTACCGGAGTGCGACGGTCGACGCCTGATCCCATGGGGTCCTCCACGAAGGTCTGCGTCCTATCGCCAACGGTCAACCGGGCAAGCGCCAGTCCGGTTAGTCTACCGGTATGAACTTCTGCTCCGACTTCGACGCCACCCTCGCACAAGACGGCCCCGCGGCTGTGTTCTTGCCCGATCGGGACCAAGAGCTCCGGTTCGATGCCGAGTGGACGCGCGATGCATGGGGTCGACACCCCGGCCCCCACGCCATCTCGCCAACCTGGACCTTGCTGCGGGACACAGACTCGGGCTTTGTGCTGCTCGCCCTCGTGAGCTCCCCCACACTGCTTCCGGACCATCCGCGAATGGAGGTTCGTCGCTTTGAATCCGAAGCGGACGCCCGCGAAGCCCGCGCTCTCTTCGGTCGCCCGCCGATCACGGAGCATGCGTGGTAGCGCTGCTGTCGCTCTGGCTCTTCACCGCGGCAGGGGCCGCCCCGGCGGCGCCGGAGTCCGTCTCGGACACCACGGAGTCCGAGCCCGCGCCCCAAACAGACTCGACTTCGCCGAGCGCCGATGCTCCCGCGCCGCCCCCCACGCCGAACACCGCCGAAGCCGACCCGCCCACCCCAGTCGACGACGACGATGATGACGACGGCCAAATCGTCGTCTACGGGGAGCACCTGGTGGAGCAGGCCCGACAAGCGGTGGCCAACGACCTGATCGAGCAGGGCTTCGACGATGTGAAGCGAAAAGAGGGCTATACCCTCTATCGTCACGATTCTGTATGGAAGGGCGAGGTGGAGATCCACGACGATGGCTGGATCCGAATGCGCAGGCAGCCCGTGCAGTTCCGGCCGCCGTCCAACTCTAAGCTCGGCTGGGTGACGTGTATCGCCGTGCCGTTCTGCGTTCAGGCGGGCGGCCAGTCGGTCTCCAAGCGCAAGCACATGGCTCAACGGCGCCGAACCCTGGGCAATGTGGAGCCCCTCGCCCGCATGTATGGCGATCGCGTCGCCGACTTGCACGTCGACCAGCAGCTCAACGAGCTTCCGGACCGGCTGACTGCGCTGTGGGAGAACGGCACCTCCCTCTACGATTCCAACAAGACGCTGCGCACGCCCAAGCAGCGAAAGCTGGCCCTCCTCGACTATTGGGAGAGCCGCACCGAAACCCTGTGGGGCTTTCGAGTCCGCGCCTCAGTCGAGGCCTTTATCCGTGAGGTGGTGCAGGACAGCGAGCACCGGTTCACCGATCAAGAGATCCGGGCATTCAATGCGGATCGACGCACGGCGACGGCGCTCGACCTGGACCGGCCCTGGGACGCGGTCTTGGCGGACTTGGAAGAGCGAGCCGGCCAGTAGGCCCCACGCCGGCATCCCCCCCTATACCCCCGGAATCGCGCGCTATTTCGCTTGGTTGAGCGCCCAGTCGTAGGTACTCCACTCCACCGCGAGGGCCCCGGCGGTGTACCGACGGCCCAGCTCGTCATCGCTGAACTTGGCCGCGAACCACAGGGCGCGGGTCTGGGCTTCGTTCGCGCCCGGCACGGCGTCTTTGCGGTAGGCCTGAAAATCCCCAGGGAACCACTTGAAGATCTCAGAGATGTAGAGCGTGTCTCCGCGCTGCTGGATGCCATTGCCACGCACCCACTGGGCAGAGGCCCGATTGAGCTGACCTTGCACCGTCGACGCCGCCATGGGCTTGGGCGGCATGGGCGGACAGCCCACCGATGCGCAATTGAGCGCCGCGTGCACCCGGCCATCCGTCAGCTTGCGAGCCCGTTCGTGCTCAATTTGGTCCAGGTTGAGCGACGCGCCACCCACGGTGAAGGTGCGGGTCTTCCACACCTCGCCGGCATCCAGATCACGAATGCTCTTGATCTGTGGATTATCCACCACAATGGCCAGGGTGATGGCATTGTAGGCGTTGACCCAAAACGCCAGCTTCTGGTTCTTATCGAACGTATCGACCGGAGCCTGGGCCAAACTCGCCACATAGGCGTCGAGCTTATCCTCTCGACTGCGGAGCGTGCCGTACCGAACCAAGCCATCAGAAGTGAC
>JBGCER010000546.1:0-3836 GCA_045106515.1 Myxococcota bacterium | reverse complement strand
TCGCCGCCGGTCAGTTGATCACTGCCGCTTCGGCCATCCAGGCGATCGTTTCCGATGCCGCCTTCCACCAGGTCGTCCAGCGGATGCACGATCACCTCGCGAAGGGCGCAGGCCTTGGCTGCGTCTAGATCGGCCGAGAGTCGGATGTCAAAGGGCAGCACGCTCGCTTGGGTCAGCTCTTCGACGGCCTGCCGGCAGGCGTCGTTTTTGAGGGCGTACCGGCCCAGCGCGGCGTGGATGGCTGCGGACCAGATCCGGGGATCTTCGCCGCCTCCGGCCTGTACGGCTTCGTCGTAGAGCGCGATGGCCTCACGGTAGCGGTGCTCGGTCCGGGCCACGTCTCCC
Organism: Myxococcota bacterium; assembly: GCA_045106515.1. Taxonomy (GTDB): domain Bacteria; phylum Myxococcota_A; class UBA796; order UBA796; genus REDI01. Next base: position 3,491 of record JBGCER010000546.1, on the reverse strand, counting down.
AAGCGGGACAGGGCGCGGGGGATCTGGGTCTCGCTAGTGGTGGCTTCCGGGTCCGTGCCCTCGGCCATTCGCCAGCCTGAAAGCGCATCTTCGTAGCGAGCTTCGTCGTAGGCGACAGAGGCACGCGCGGCGTAGAGAATGGCCGTTCGTTGGGCGACTTCGGTCCGTTCGGTGGCCACCGAGCTGGCGAGTTTCGGGCCGCCTGCCTGCACCACCCGGGCTTCCAACGCGCGCACCGCGTCCAGGTAGCCGAGCGCCACGGGCAGATCGTCTTCGGCTTCGGCTTCTCGGGCGCGGTCGAGCAGGTCGTCGTAGGCGTCTTGGGCCACGGCGGGCAGCATGAGGGCGGCGTCCTTGTCTCCAGCGGCGGCGGCAGAGAGCACGACCGAGGTGGCGTTTTGGTAGTCGCCGCTCTGGGACAGGCTCTCGACGGTGCGGTTGAGGCCCGAGGTACAGGACGCGAGCAAGGCCAAGGCGAGGATGCGCATGAGGTCTCCGTGGGGGCAGCCTACCGCGTGGGGGCCTGCGGCTCATCTGGGTGCGCACGGCGCTGCGTTCCCCACGGCGCTTCGTAGCCACGGCCACGGTCCACCGGATGCTGGCGCATCTCGCGGCGGCATGGGGCGGACTGGGGAGCCGGCGTGGTTAAGCGGCACTGATGTGTGGAGGCGACGTGATCGTGCGCGACATTCCGGCGTTTATGGACCTGTTGCGGGGAGAAAAGGACCTGGTGGAGATCACCGCCCAGGTCGACCCGGACCTAGAGCTCGCGGAGATCCACCGTCGGGTCATCGCCGCCAATGGACCGGCCCTGCTGTTTAGCAACGTCAAAGGGCACGACACGCCTGTCGTCACCAACCTCTTTGGCACCATCGGTCGGGTGGAGAGAGGGTTTGGTAAGCGTCCGCAGCAGTTCGTAGAGCGCGCTGTGGGGCTTCTGCACGAGCTGGTGCCACCCACGCTGGGCAAGCTCTGGGGCCAGCGTGACTTCTTCTGGGAGGCCACCAAGCTTGGCATGCGCCAGGTCGGCGGCGGCCCCGTGACCGAGGTCGTGGAGCGTCCGCCGAAGCTGATGGACATCCCCATGCTCAAGTCATGGCCCGATGATGGCGGATTTTTTGTGACGTTGCCCCTGGTTTATACCGAAGACCCCCGCGATGGTCGCCACAACCTAGGCATGTACCGCATCCACCGCTACGACGACGCCACGACCGGGATGCACTGGCAGATCGGCAAGGGCGGCGGCTTCCACCACCACATCGCTCAGGAGCGCGGCGAGGACTTGCCCGTCACGCTCTTCGTCGGTGGACCCCCGGCGCTCATCTTGTCCGCCATCGCGCCCCTTCCCGAGAATGTGCCCGAGCTGATGCTCGCCAGTCTGCTGGCGGGCGAGCGGCTGCCTACGTGCCCGAATCCTGCGGGTCCCCACCGACTCTTGGCCAACGCCGAGTACGCGATTGTCGGCAAAGTCCGTCCTCATGACCTGCGACCCGAGGGCCCCTTCGGCGATCACTACGGCTACTACTCGCTGGAGCACGATTACCCCGTGTTCCACGTCGACGCGGTCTGCCGCAAGAAGCGCCCGGTTTGGCCCGCGACCATCGTCGGAAAGCCCCGGCAGGAAGACTACTTTATCGGGGACTACCTCCAAGAGCTGCTCTCGCCGCTCTTCCCGGTGGTCATGCCCAATGTCAAGGACCTCTGGTCCTATGGCGAGACCGGCTACCACGCCCTCGCCGGCGCGGTGGTCGAGCAGCGATACCGGCGCGAGGCAGTCCAGGCAGCCTTCCGGATCTTGGGCGAAGGCCAGCTGGCCCTGACCAAGTTCCTGTGGGTGCTGGACACACCGGTGAATCTGCAGGACCCCAAAGAGGTCTTGGAAGCCCTGCTTTGTCGCTTCCGACCCGAGACCGATCTGTACGTCGTGAGCAATGTGTCCATGGACACGCTCGACTATAGCGGCCCCGAAGTGAACCTTGGTTCCAAGGGGATTATGCTTGGCGTAGGCGAGCCCTGGCGGGACCTGCCCAAGCAGCCACCCACCGACCTCCCGTCGGGGGTCACACAGGCGGTGCCGTTCTGCGCGGGCTGCCTGCTGATCAGCGGACCCAGCCACGCCGACGCTCCGGACTTCGCCGAGCACGTCAAGGCGGCCTTCCCGGACTGGCCCATGGTCTGCATCGTCGACGATGCGCGCAAGGTGGCGTCGAGCTCGGTCCGCTTTTTGTGGGCCGTGTTCACCCGATTCGAGCCCGCGGCGGACATCTACGCGTCCAATACCCGCGTGCGTCGTCATCATCTGGTCTATGAGGGCACGATCACCATCGATAGCCGCAAGAAAGCGACCTACCCCGATGAGCTGTTTTGCGATGACGAGACGCGAGCCCTCGTCGACCGGCGGTGGAACGAGTACTTCCCAGATAGAAACGTGGAGATGGGCGATAGTGATGCCGCCCACCTCGACGATCGGGGCTAGGCGGGGCTAGCGGGTGGCCGCGTCCATCAGGGTCTCATTGGCGCCCGCCACGTAGGCGTGGGTGTCTGTGACCTTGGTGACCCTGAGCACCACGGCGCCGACAGCCAAGACGACCACGCCGACGACGACGCCCATGAGTCCGGCGAAGATGCCGATCAAGGCCACTTCTTCGATGATGTCTATCATGAAGCAGCCGACCATGCCTGCAAGGATGCCGCCCACCGTGATGACGCCGCCGATCACCCTCGACAGGTTCCGACGGGTTCGGTGGGTCTCGCACAGACCGACTTGAAGGTCGGCTTTCTTCTGGAAGATGAACCACAAAATCAACATGACCAGCGGCGAGAGCAAAATGGTCAGTCGAACCCACATGGGCACCCAAGCCATCTTCAGCCGCACATGCTGAACGTCCTCTTCAGAGCCGCACTTGGCACAGACAAGAGGTAGAACCGCATCTTTGGGCACAACAAGGTTCTTGCCTTCGATCCAGCTATTGTCGGTGCCGGAGGTGCCCAGGACGCCACCGGGTCCTGCTTCGGGCGCTGAGAAAGGATTGTCCATGCGGGGGTCTCCGAACATTCAGGGTGTGGGTGCGGCGGCAGTAGCACGATACGCGGGGGTGTGATCCGTCTGCCCCCACGTCCCCCTATGCTCTCTGTCGCCGTCGTGGCGTTAGTCGTGGTTGCAGGCCTCAATGCGCTCACAGGTCTTGCGTTGACTCTGGGGCTCTTTGTCATGAGCGCATTTGACCCTACGTTGGGCGGAGAGAGCTCATTGGCCTTCACCTTGGGGGGCTTTGGCCTCTCGGTCACCGCCATCGCGGCCATCACACCCCTTCTGGGGGCCCAAGCGCTGTGGGAGGGCCGGGGCAATGCCCGGGAGATTGCTGGGCTTGTCGGTTTATGCCTGCTTCCGACGCCCCTATTTTTTGTTGGCGGCGGGCTGATCTACGTGGCCATCGGCGACGCTGAAGTGCGGGACTGGCTGATGGATGCGCGTCAGCTACGGCTGGACC
>JBGCER010000545.1:0-2738 GCA_045106515.1 Myxococcota bacterium | reverse complement strand
CCGACCCCGCACTTTCCACCCAAGGATCAGCAGGTGACGATCACCCTGGCCGGCGGCTCGCGGGAACAGACGGGCGCATCGATCGATCGCAGGCTTGGGCTTGCGGCAGCATCGCGACCTCCCTTTCCATTGGTGCTCATCCTGGAACTAGAGCAAGCCCGGATCGACTCGAGCGAACTCACCTGCGAGGAGCTTCAGTCGCTGTACGACGGATACTTCCAGCTGGCGCACCCTGTGCTCGAAGAGATCGAGGGCTTGGAAGCAGCAGGTGCCGATCCCCAGGAGATCGAAGGCCATTGGCGAGCCTACTCCGATTCTATCGAACGGCTGATGGCGGCTTGCCGCTGACCGCTGCAACCCCGTCAGGGGTTGCGCCAGAGACTGACCGCTGCAACCCCGTCAGGGGTTGGGCCAAAGGCCACGCACAGCCAGCAAGATCGATTCCCACAGAGGCTGTGGTAGAGCAAGGAAGGCTCGCGGACGAGCAGCAGCCCACCCAGGGAACCGAGCAGGGTCCTAGAATGGAAGAGCCGCCCCTCCAGAGGGCCCAACCCCCTTCCCCATGAGCCTTAGGCTATGAAGCGACCTGCCAACCGGACCTTATCCATCTTGCTTGCCCTCTCCTTATCCCAAGGAGCGAAGGCCCAGTCTGTCTTGGTCCTGGAGGGCGAAAGTCTCCCTGGAGTGGGGACGGTCACCTCCATTGAGAACCTAGCTGTCGATTCTAGTGGCCGTTGGTGGGTTGAGGTCGACACCACGGGGGGGCCGGCCATTCTGCGGGATGGAGCCGTGTACCTGACCGAGGGCGACCTGGTGAGCGACCCTCCGGGCGCTACGGTGCGCAGCTTCGACGCGGTTGGCTCCACGGACGGGGGAGACGTACTGTACAGCGTCCTCCTCGACAACACGCCTGGGGGTACGAGTGACGATGATGCTGTCTATTGGAACGACACCCTGGTCCTGCGCGCAGGAGACGCGGTGGGGGCGATGGGCGTCGGCATGGGGACGTTGCACAGCAACATCGCGGACGTTCAGGTGACCGGCAACCGCAAGGTACTGGTGCGCGGTTTCTTCGACGATCCCAATGTACCGGGCACCACGGACTTCTTCTGCTTGCTCCTCGAGTTGGATGCGACGGGTGCGATCCTCTCGGAGACCCGCATCGCTGGCGAGGGCGACGTGCCTCCGGGGCAGTCTCTCGTTATCAATACCATTCGCACTGGGTCCCATGCAGCGGCAGTCAATGCCCTGGGCGAGGTGATCTGGTGCGCGGATCTAGACACCGCATCGCTACCCGGCGATGCCATCGTCTATCTGGGCAATACCGTTCTAGCGCAAGAGGACCAGCCCACGGGCTTCGGCGCCATCTGGGACGATCTGGTCAGTCCCGAGGTCGACCTCAACGAGGCCGGTGATTGGACCATCAAGGACCGGGCCGATGGGGACAATATCATCGTGCGCAATGGCCAGTCCTTTCGGCGCGAGGGCGACAGCCTGCCGGACATCGCACCCTTTACCTTTGAGTATTTCGGCAACGGGCCCGCAGATCTGACCCAGGATGGACGTGTCCTGTGGTTCGGACGCTGGAGTGATCCGGACTCCGACCGCGATGAGGGCCTCTTCCTGGAGGATGAGTTGATCGTGCAGGAAGGCGTGAGCGTGATCGGTGGCTGGTTGGTCAACGACGTGGGGGACCAGTCGGACAACTACCGCGTCAGTCCCAACGGCGAGTGGATCCTGTTCGAAGCCTCTGTCGACGATGGCGGAGTCACCCGTGAGGGAGCCTTCCTGGTCGATGTGGCCCTCGGAGTCAACTACTGCATCTCCGTGGCCAACTCGACCGGCCAGGCGGCTTCGATCTCGGGTACGGGTTCAGCGAGCGTTTTGCAGAACGACCTGCTCCTGTCCGCCGGTCCGATCCCCGCTGGCCAGCCCGGACTATTTTTCTACGGTCCAGAGACGACATTGGTCCCGTTTGGCAACGGCTTTCGCTGTATTGGGGGTGTCCCCCTCGCCCGGCTCGCTGTCGAGGCGACCAACGCCGGCGGCGTGCTCCAGCATGCTCTCGACAACACCCTGCCACCGACGGCCGCCAGCGCTATCCAGCCCGGTTCGACCTGGTACTTCCAGGCTTGGTTCCGCGATCCGGCCGGAGCTGGCCAAGTTTTTAACCTAAGCGATGGACTGGAGCTGATGTTCCTCCCCTAGGACGTCATGGGGGATCGCGGGTCGTGGACCAGCGATCCCAAATAGAACCCTTAGAGCTAGAACGGATGGTGTTGGCCGGTCATCGGCACCACAGCAACTTCCTGTCCGTTGCTCTAGAATCCCAATCACGCCTCTCCGACCCACTTCCCACTCCGTTATGTCCACCCATCTCACCTCGCTTCTCCTCTCCGCTGCCTTGATTTCGCTACGCTACCCCCGCCTTCGGGGACACTCTCGTCGTCGATGACGATGGGGGCGCCGGCGTGGACTTCACCCAGATCGCTGCTGCCGCTGCCGCGGCTCAGGATGGAGACGTCCTCTGTATCCGGGCGGGTTCGTACTCGAACTTCTTCATCACGGGCAAGGGGCTAACCTTGATCGGCGAGCCGGGTGCGGTGGTCGGTGGGGACTGCATGATCCGGGGGCTTTCTGCCAATCAAGTCTTCACGATCTCCTCGCTTGAGAACCTCAGCATCCTGTTCGAAGACTGCGATGGGCGGGTTGTCCTCGACAACGTGACGACCGGCGTG
>JBGCER010000544.1:0-19091 GCA_045106515.1 Myxococcota bacterium | reverse complement strand
ACGCCTTATCCAACGCCTGTTGCCGACCCGCGTCTGAGGCGGGTGGTTGGGCGCAGGCGAACGCGAGTAGCAGAGTCCAGAACAGCACGATCAACCCCTTGGGTCGTACGAAGGACGTATCCGCCCACCGCCCCATTCGGTCTAGACCGCTTCTTTCTTCTGGGTGTCGTACCACTCTAGGTATTCTTCGAGCCCGCCGGCGTAGTCAATGAGGTGACCAGGACCATCGTAGGCCCAGATCCGGTTGGCCTTACTCGCCAGGTCCCGGTCGTGGGTCACGTAGAAGATGGTGCCCTCATACGCCTCGATGGCATCACCCAACGCCGAGATGCTCTCGAGGTCCAGGTGGTTGGTCGGCTCGTCGAGGATGAGCACATTGTAGGCCTTGAGGATCATCAGGCTCATCATGAGCCGAGCCGCCTCCCCACCCGACAGCGTGCCGGTGGGCTTCTTTCCGTCGTGCCCCGAAAAGAGCATGCGACCCAAGATGGCTCGGACCTGCTCTTGGCCGACCTCTGGGCGATGGTCGAAGAGCCACTCGAACACCGTAGAACCCGCCTCAATGTCTTCGCGATGCTCCTCTTTGTACCAGCCGATCTGAGCATTATGCCCCCACTTGACGCTGCCCGCGTCTGGGGTCAGCCCACCCTTGGCCATGTCGTTCATCAGCAGCTTGACCAGCGTGGTCTTGCCGATGCCATTGCGGCCCAGGATCGCCACCTTGTCGCCGCGGCTGACGTGGGAGTGGAACCCGCTCAAGATCTGCGGTCCACCATCGGGGTAGGTGAAGGCCAGGTCGGTCACTTCGAGCACGTCGCGGCCGCTCTGTTCATCGACAGGGTACCGAATGAATGGACGACGGATATTGCTGCGCTTGACCTCATCGGGGCGAAGCTTCTCGACTTGCTTGGCCCGCGATCGCGTCTGAGAGGCTCGCGTGCCGGCACCGAACTTGGAGATGAACTCCTGGAGTTGGGCGATCTTCTTGGACTTATCGACGTTTTCCTTCTCTTGCCGACCACGAATTTGGGCCTTTTGCCGGACCATATCATCGTAGTTGCCTGGATAGTTGATGATGGTCTTGTAGTCGATGTCGGAGATCTGGTCACAGACCGCATTCAAGAATCGACGGTCGTGGCTGATCACGATCAGCACGCCCTTGAAGTCGATCAAGAAGTCTTCCAGCCACCGGATCGAGTCCATGTCGAGGTGGTTTGTGGGCTCATCGAGCAGCAGCGCATCGGGCTTGCCAAACAAGGCCTGCGCCACGAGAACGCGGAGCTTAATACCGCCCTGCAACTCCGACATGGGCCGGTCGTGGAGATCCTGTTCGATTCCCAGACCCGCCAGGAGTTGGGCCGCGTCTGCTTCGACGGTGTAGCCATCCTCCTCGGCCACAACCATCTCCAACTCGCCTAGCTTTTCATATTCTTCGTCGGCAAGACCTTCCGCCTCATCTTTGGCGTACAGACGCTCTTTTTCCGTCATAGCGGCCCACAGGCGCGCATTGCCCATCACGACCGTGTCCAACACCTTGTTGTCGTCAAAGGCGGTGTGATCCTGGCGCAACCAGGCGGTGCGCTCCGGAAGGCTTACGTGCCCGCTGTCCGAGGGCTCGACTCCGATGAGCAGCTTCATGAACGTGGACTTGCCACTGCCGTTAGGGCCGGTCAGACCGTAATTATGACCGGCAGAGAAAGCGACGTTGACGTCCTCGAACAACATCGAGCCGCCGAAGCCTTTGGATACGTCAGAGACGGTGATCATGGCATCCTCCTAAGGTCGGCGTGGTAGCGCGTAGCCAGCCGATGAGCCAGTGCCACGACCGGCTCAAGTCGATCGATGGCTGCCTTAAGATTCGAGCCGCCGACGAATCAGGCGGGTCTGGCCGCCGCGGCGAGGGGCGCCAACAAGGTATGAGCCTCGGTTCCCACCAAACCAAAGCTCTCCCGCAACAGCAGAAGCACGGTGTCGTTGTTGCCTTCGTGGGCTTCGACCGTCAGCCGCATGATCCGACCCATCGCCCGAGACCGGCCGCGGCGGTAGTTCCCCAAAAAGTGAAGCGTGCAGTGGTAGGCCCGCTCTTCGGAAAGAGCTAACAACGCCGCCAAACAATCAGCGGCGTCCACGACTTCCCTCGCCTCCACGTGGTCCAGGAACGCTTGAAAGGAGGCGTCTCGGCCGGCTGGGATCTCCGGCTCGGGGGCTCCAGGGAAGACGAGAACATTCGACAGCAACTCGGGGGTGGACATGGCGTGGACTCCGGGGGGTGCGCACCGGGGTTCGGATGCAGCGACCCAAGACCTGACCCCTCAAGGTCATCCCCCTCAGATCCGTTGCCCTGATTCCCCCCACGATCGGAGCTCCCCCATGCGACCCTTTCGCGTGCTGCCCGCACTCCTGCTTGCCGCCTGCACCTCCTCGACCGGCGACGCCTGGCTGGTCGACGCGGCTGTGCAGGCTCCCACGTCCAGCGACGCCCTGCGCACACGCACCGCCGAGGTGCAGCGGAGCTTCGTCCCCCACGCCAACACGCCTTTGGCCTTCGACACCGGGGGGTCCGTCGACATCGAGCTGTTCCCAGACCTCGCCATCGAGGCCACGCTCGACCGGCTCTCGGTGAACGCGCAGAGCACGACGTGGATCGGTCACGTCATCGGCTGGCCGGACCGGGAGGTGGTGCTCACCCGCACCCGCGATGGGTTCGTGGCTGGAACGGTGCGCCTCCCCACGGGCGTCGTGCGCATCACGCCCATCGGCACCGATCAAGTCCGCGTCGATGAGCTCGCAGATACATCGGCGGGCGTCGACTTAGAGCCGCTGGTGCCGTCCTTCTTGCCGCCAGGCGCGGTGCCCGCCGGAGATAGCGATGAAGACTCGGCGCCGCGAGTCCAAGTGCTCGTCGCGGCCACCGCACCGGCAGCGACCGCGATGGGCGGCGAGTCGGGCTTGAAGGCGGTCGCAGCGAACCTGATCGCCCAGGCCAACGAGGGGTACGAAGACTCCGACGTCGGGATGCGACTGGAGTTGGCGGGCGTGCACGTGAGTGGGTGGGACGAGGATGGGTTCGACTGGACCGACGCCTTGGTCTCCGCCGCCAACACCAGCGATGGCGTGATGGACGACGTGGCCGTGGCCCGAGCGGACACGGGGGCCGACATCGTCAGCGTCTTGGTGGCCGGCGACAGCAACGCCTGCGGTCTGGGCTACCTGATGAGCCCGGCGCGGGCCGACTTTGCCCCGGCAGCATACAACGTAGTAAACCAACTTTGTGCAGGCTCTAACCTGTCTTTCGCTCATGAGGTCGGGCACAACCTGGGCTTGCATCACGATCGGGACAACGCCTCTGGAACCCCCGCCACGTCGTACGCCTATGGCTACCAAGTGCCCGACGCGGGCTACCGTACCGTCATGGCCTACTCCTGCGATGGCGCCTCATGTCCCAGGGTTAACCTCTGGTCTACACCAGACGTCGAAGTGGATGGCCAGGCCGCAGGCCGTCCGGTCGACGCCAGCGACAGCGCCCACAATGTGGCGGCGATGGGTCTGACCGCTCCCATCGCGGAAGACTTCGGGACCGCGGTCGACGTGGAAGAGCCCGTCGCCAGCCAAATCCTGTTGCCCGAGGACCGAACCGTGCTGGGCGGCAGCACCCTCGCCCTGACCTGGCAAGACGTGGGCGCCGACGACTACGTGGTCACGGTCGGTAGCTCGGCTGGCGGTGCAGACGTCGATCGGGTGGATGCGGGCACCGATGTGAGCGCCACGCTCACCGGACTGCCCACCGATGGCAGCACGCTCTACGTCACCCTCTGGTCCGAGATCGACGGTGAATTCTACTCCGACAGCCACACCTACACCGCCGCCGACCCCATCCCCCGAGCGGCCAGCATCCTCACACCGGAAGACGGCCACACCTTCACCAGCGCGTCCGCCGCGTTCACGTGGACCGATGCCAAGGCCGATAGCTATGCGCTGGTCCTGGGCTCCACCGCCGACGGCTCGGACCTAGGGACTTGGGGTACGTCCAGCACCCGGTTCGACGTCAGCGGGCTGCCCACCGACGGGCGGACCATCTACGCCACCCTCTACTCTCGTGATGGCGAGACCTGGCGCAGCGACTCCCGCCAATACACAGCGTTCAAGGGCGAATCGGTCGAGGCCCACCCCGCGACCCTCATCGAGCCTGCACCAGGCTCCACCCTCATCGGGCGCGTGATTCGACTGTCGTGGACCGATACCGGGGCGTCAAACTACGATGTGACGATCACCCAGAATGGCGCCGAGCTGGTGCACGCGACGACCAATGGTACGGCCGTGTTGCTGTCCCTGCCGCCGAGCACACAAGCGGGCCGGATCGAGGTGCGCCTCGCGTCGGAGCTGGAGAGCGGGTGGTTCAGTCGCTCCAGCACGTTCACGATTGAGTAGTCGACCGTGAGACCCGCGCGACGAGGGTCACGACGATCAGCGCCGCGGCTCCGACCAAAAGACCCGCGGCCGCATGACCCATGAGCAGGTGCCCAGGGCTGACGTTGTGGCAGTGCCACGTGCCCCAAGAGAACGCTGCGAGCCCCGCAGCCCCGGACGCGAGCAGAACCCGCCACGGGCGAATGCGCGGGGAGCGGTCGAGGAGAAGCACCAACACCGTGACCGGCAGCGCGATCATCATGCCGCCGCTGCCGCACATCACATGGGCCATCAACGGCGCAGGGTTCACATCGCCGGGCCATACGCCAGGGACCACGGACAGCGCAAAGGGCAGCAAGAGCAAGGTCGACGCGCCAACCCACGCGAGCGCGCCGAGGGGGCGCCGATGCGTGGGCCGCAGCGCCAGCGACAAGCCGGCGACGCAGACCAAGAGCACCATCAGGTGGAGGCCCGCCACCCACAAACCAGACATCCAGTCCAGGTCCGAGCGCATCCCCATCATCGCGATGAACGTCCCACCGATTCCAAGAGAAAAAACAGTGGCTAAGCCCACTCTTGCCGGCGTCGCCAGCTCTCGCAGATGATCGCGCCAGGTGGCGGGTCGATCGATCGTGCCTCGGGCCACCTCTTCGAACAGGCCCGCCAACAAACTCTCGGGCACATCCGCCGATCCATCACGGTCATCGCCGAGAATTTCATCGGCGAGCGTGGAGGGTGAGTCGGAGCGGCGAGGTGTGGACACCTTGGACTCCGAAATGGGGGGTTCACGACGTGTCATGGTCTCTCCCCACTGCGATGCTCTTCCACCGATTCGGTTCCATCCAGGATGTGCCTTAGTACTTGGTACGCTCGGTGGGCCCGAACCTTCACGGCAGATCGAGACGCGCCGACCGCAGCCGCGACCTCGGCCATGGACAGACCCTCGTAGTAGTGCAGCAACACCACCTCACGTTGCGCTTCCGGAAGCTCAGCCAAGGCTCGCCGCACCAACCGCTCGGTCGCTGTCGACGCATCGGGCGGCTGGCTCGGCTCCTGAGCAGGATCCGTAGTGGTCGGAACCCGACGCCGACTCTTCCGGAAGTGCTCCCGGCGTGCGTTCATGGCGATCGCGAACAACCAAGGGCGAAGGGTGGCGCCGGCGCGGAAATCTCGTCGCGCCCGATGAAGATGCAGGAACGTGACCTGCGTCAGGTCTTGGGCGAGGGCGTCATTGAGCGTCGAGCGGCGGAAAAAGCGCAGCAGCCGAGGCGCATAACGTCGGAAGATCTCTTCAAACGCCGTCCGGTCACCGTCGGACACGTAGCGCTTCATGAGGGTTTCGTCGGTGGGTTCGCTCAGGTCCCGCTCCGTGCAACAGGCGGGACCTAAATATCACGAGGCGGCCACGGGCTCGGCGTTCAGGTACGGAGTCAGGTGCCCACGCAGCCGAATCCGCGCCCGGTGCAAGCGAGTCTTGACGTTCGGAACCGACAAACTCAAATGGTCCGCGATGTCCTTCATGGATCGATGCTGAAGATCGGCCAGATCGAAGACCTCTCGGTACTTGGGCGGCAGCGCTTGTACCGCCGCATCGATGTGCGCACCGAGCTCATCGATCTCGAGCAGCTCGTCAGAAACCGGCTGAACGTCTACAATCTGGCGTTCGAACCCATCTTCTTGACCGGGCACCACCTCTAGGCTGACCTCGGGACGACGGCGGCGACGACGCATGCGCATGAGACAGGCGTTGTGCGTGATCCGGTAGAGCCAGCTCGAAAAGCGAGCATCTCCCCGGAAGGTGTCGATCTTGCGCCAGGCATTGAGAAGGGCGTCTTGGAGACAGTCACGGGCCTCGGCCTCATTGCGCATCATGCCGATCGCCAAGGACAGCGCCTTGTCGTGGTGCCGTTGAACCAACAATCCGAACGCATCTGCATGTCCAGCCTGAGCCAGTTCGACGAGGGCGCTATCTGCCAAAGGGTCGAGCCGAAGCAGCGCGCGGCTATGGGCGAGTGCAGTCATGAGCGTCTCCTAGAGTGCCGGTGTCCATCACAGTCACTGGGGGATACGGGACCTTGGGCACATCGGTTACAACGCGGCCCAACTTTTTTGATTTCGGGCATTGGAGCAGCATGACGGACGAAGCACTCCCACCTATGGACGCGTGTGGCTTCATGCGAGTTCCGACGGTGGACGACACGGCGCTATGGATGACCTGCGACGCCTGCAGCAAGTCCGACCACTTCTGGATCGACGGCGAGTCCATTCGCTGCCGCTGCGGCGCTAGCTACTCCCACGCTGTGCGCCCCGATGGCGAGACCTTCCCGATCGCACAGCTCACCTTCGTGCCGTTCGCAAAAGGGCCGATGGACCTGGCCGACACGGAGTGGGACCCCAAAAGGCTCGCCGTGCTCGGGATCATCGCCTGCGTAGCCCTTACGGCGATCGGCGGGCTGATCTGGTATGTGACGGCGGGTTAGCCCGGCTGGATTCGCTACGTGCGAGCGAACCACACCTGCTGAATCAGCCCATCTCGAACCTCATACGTGGCGATGGCGTGCACCACGTCCGCCCCCATCCCCGTCACGCGTTCCTGGTCGACCGCCGTCGCGCCCAAACTCAGCCGCCCGACCAACTCGGCGTGTAGATCGGGACACCGCTCAAACAACGCACCATATCGCTCCCGCATGGCCGGTCGGCCTTGTAGCGTGATCGCGTTGGTGTGCAGGTCCCAAATCCGCACGTCTTGCGCATAACAGGCAACGAAGGCGTCGATATCACCGGCGTTGTACGCGTCGAGCTGTCTCTGTGCCAAGTCTTGAGCGTCCGACACGCGGCCTCCTGGGTCCCAAGCAGGCATCCTGACACACGCAAATCAACGCATTTTCCAGGCACGCCAGCGCGCGTACCCAGACGCCGATACGTCAGCTCATTGGAGGGCCCATGCCCAATATTACCCAGACGTTTCGCGCATCCCTCGACCACCCGGTGAACGTGGCCTGGGATTGGCACGCGCGGCCCGGCGCGTTTGCCCGTTTGGCCCCGCCTTGGGAGCAGATGGAGCTGCTCGAGAGCTCTGGAGGACTCGATGTCGGCGCCCGGACCGTGTTTCGAGTCCGCAAGGCCGGGGTGCCGATCACCTGGGTTGCCGAGCACACCGCACACCAGGTGTACCGATTCTTCGTCGATGAACAGCGAGAGGGCCCCTTCGCGTCTTGGCGGCATGAGCACCGCTTCTCGCCCGTCGGAGAAGACCGGTGCGAGCTCGAGGACGAAGTGCAGTGGTCCCCTCCCCTCGGTCCCTTGGGAGCCGTCGCCGTGCCCGCCCTCAAGCGCACCAATGACGCCCTGTTCCGCTTTCGCCAGCAGCGCCTGATCTCGGACCTGGACCGCCACGCGCCTTACCGAGACCAGCCGAGCAAAACCATCGCCATCACCGGGGTGACCGGGCTGGTGGGCAGCGCTCTTAAGGCCTTCTTGAGCACGGGCGGCCACCGTGTCATCGACGTGGTGCGTCGCAATGCCAAACCCGGTGACTGCCTCTGGGACCCGGCGGCAGGCACCATCGATGCCGCGGCCCTCGACGGAGTAGATGCCGTCGTTCACCTGGCCGGAGCCCCTGTATCGAGCACTTGGACCGCATCCCACAAGCAGGCGATCCGCGAGTCCCGCGTCCAAGGCACCACCCTGCTCGCCAACACCCTCGCTGGCCTGTCCCCCAAACCCGCCGTCCTCGTCAGCGCCTCCGCGATCGGCATCTACGGCGATAGCGGCGACCCGATCGTCACAGAAAAGAGTGAGCTTGGTACCGACTTTCTCGCCGAAGTATGCAAGGCATGGGAAGCGAGCGCGGACGCGGCGAGAGATGCGGGGATCCGAGTGGTGCATCCACGCATTGGCATCGTCACCTCTGCCGCTGGTGGCGCCCTAGCCGCCATGTTGCCGGCGTTTCGGGCCGGCGGTGGTGGTCCCATCGCCGGAGGCCAGCAGTGGATCAGCTGGATCGCGCTAGATGACCTCATCGGCATGTTGCACGCGGCCATCATGGACGACCGCTGGCGAGGACCCGTGAATGCTGTCGCCCCGAATCCTCTGCGCCAAAGCGAACAAGCCCGCGCGCTGGCCCGCGTCCTGTCACGCCCGGCCCTGATCCCTGTACCCGCCGCAGCCATCCGCACGCTCTTTGGCGAAATGGGAGAGAACCTGATCCTCGCTGGCCAACGTGTGCAGCCGTCGGCGGCTCTAAACCTGGGCTTCAAGTGGCACCACCCCGACTATTCGCGGGCGTTGCGCTTCACCCTGGGGGTGGCCTGACCCCAAGACCCGCAATACGCGCGCGCCTGTCCCCGAGGTGCCCATGCTCTCGCTCCTAAGTCATACCGTTCGTTCGACCGAAGTCGATTTTCTCGGACACGTGAACAACGCCAAGTACCAAGAGTACCTGGAGTGGGGTCGGTTCGGATGGATGCGAGACGCTGCACTTACCCGCGATCGCTTCGGCCACGCGGTCGCCCCTGTCGTGGTCCACGTCAGCCTGGACTACAAGCGAGAGACCCAACTCGACGATGTGCTCACGGTCGAGACTGCGCTGACCAAAATCGGCGAACACAGCCTTCAATTCCGACAGAGGGTGATCAAGGAAGACGGAGCCGTCGCCTGCGATGGTCGGGTCATCCTGGCCATGTTTGACATGCACGAGCGCGCCAAGACCAAGGTGCCAACCGACCTACGCGACGCGCTCAAGTCCCTGGTCGCTCCGCGCTATGGCGAGCCCGAAGCCGGCTGACCTACGGCGTACTCTAGGTCCGCTACGGCCACCTGATAGGTCAGCCACGCCTTGACCTCGCTCAAGATGGCTTTTGCGGTCTGTTGCTCGATCTGCCACAAGCGCAGCAGATCGATGTCGCCCACGTCAAAGCGACGCTGCTCGGCTTCTTGCAGCTGTAGGCCCAGATCCACCTGCTCGGCGGACGCCTTCCACGCCCGTAGAGCCCCCTGCTCGCGAGCCAGCGCCGCTCGCACTTCCATGTCGATCTGGTCTTCCAATAATCCCACGTCCGCCATCGCCTTGTCTCGTTTGCTCCGGGCACTCGCCGCCTTCGCCCGGTCCTTTAGGTTGCCCAGCGGTAGTTTCACGCCGGCACCGACCACAGCGTCCATGGGTTGGAGCGACGGGTTGGTCTGTGAGCCCACATCTTGGGAGATCTGGCCTTCGAGAGTGATCTCAGGCATCCGGCCAAATCGAGCGAGACGGGCATCCGCCTCTGCGATGCCCAGCCGAGTGCGAGCGACCACGATGAGCGGGTGGCCCTCGATGGCCAACCGCACGGGATCCGCGGAAAATCCAGGTGCGCCCTCGGGAGCGTCGACCCGGTCTGGCAGATGCTGCCGTTTCATGAAGCGCGGCGTCCCGTCGTCGACCCGCAGATGGAGCGCAAGCGCTTGAACCGCTGCATCAAAATCCGCTCGCGCACCGGCGACCTCGGCCTCGCGTTGAGCCATGAACTGTCGGTTGCGAACTTGCTCAATCGCAGCCAGGTCGCCCACGCTGATCCGAGCGTCGACGGCCTGTTGGCGTACGGTCGCGACGTCGAGCAGGACCTCTTCGAGGTTGAGCACTCGGCCCGATGAGACCCACTTGGCCCAGACGGCCACCGCTTTGCGAGAGAGGTCCAGCCGAGCGAGCCGCACGAGCGCCTGTGCCTGGTCGCGGGTCAAGCCGGCCACCCGACGGCCGGTGCGGTCCTCGTCCGTCCAGAGTCCTTCGAGGATATCTACCGAAAGCCCAACTCGAAGCTCGCCATTGTCGAGCGTGTCGAGCTCGCCGTAGTAGTCGGGGATCCCAATCGCGCCCATGTCCCGGCCCAAGCGCCAACCGACTTCGGCCTCGACGATACCCAGGTCCCAGGCCACCCGATTGTCGCTCACCAGGTACTGGTAGTACCCCGCGACCCCGGCCTTGGTCTTACTCTCGAAGGTGGGGTCAATGTAGGAGAGGCTCCCACTATAATCCGCTTCTGCCGCCGAGAGTTGTGCCTCTGCAGCGACCAACTTCGGATGCCGAGCATCGATCGCTTGCAGCACCTCGGGCCGGAGCAGCGGGGGCCCTTCGGAGTGCGCGCCCATCATCATGCGGAGGCGAGAGGCCGATGATGTGCGAACTTTCTGCACGCGCTCGGCAGAGTCGGCGGGACTGTCGTCGGGCGGTGCCGCCAAGGTGGCGCAAAGGCCGACCGTGAAGAGCCAGATCAATAGAGCCTCACCAAGGGAATTGCCCGCATGTTACTTGCCTTTCGGTACAAGCGCTTTCGGCATTTTTGGCCCATCCTGAGGCGCATCGCCCTTGGGAGCCGGCATGGTCGGTGGGAAGCCATTGAGCTGTCGCCACACTTCCCAGACCATCGTCACGCGAGACAGCAGGACCCAGCCCTTGGCACGAATGCCCTGTCGCAAGAACCGCTGACTGGGCCATGGCTCGTCGGTTTCATCGGGTTCTTGAACCACAATGCGAAAGTAGCCAGAGCCATCATCGGCAGCGTCAATGAAGATCACCTCACCGGGGAAGGTGCCGACGGCGACGCTTGGCCAGCCGGCAAACTGCACCGCGGGCCAGCCTTCGAACTGGAGGCGAACCTTCTGCCCGCGCTGGATGAGCGGCACATCATTACCGGCGATGCGCAGCTCCACGACGTTCCGCACATCAGACGGCACCAGTCGAGCCAGGGTCTCGCCCTCTTTGACCTGTTCACCGCCTTGTCCCGCGAGAATAGCCAGGATGGTACCGGAGCGTGGCGCCCTCACGGCCTGGGCGCCTTGGCGCGAGATCTTGGTTTCAACTTCTAGGCGCTTGCCGCGAAGCTCATCGACTTTCTGACCGGCACCCTGCCGTTCGGTCCGCACAGCCGCGATCTTTCCACGCTGTTCTTCACGCTCTTTAACGAGGTTGCTCCTGGACTCTGCGAGCACGGCCTTGGCTTCCGCAACCCCGGCGCGGGCCTCTAGGTACTTGGCGTCCGATTCTTTGGACTTGAGCTGGGTCAGTTCGAGCTTGCGCTCGCTCACCAACCCTTCTTTGAACAAGGGCTCAACCCGCTGGAGGTTTAGCTCAGCGGTTTCGGCGTCGGCCTTACTGATGGCGAGCTTCTGGTCCGACGCGTCGACCTTGCGGGCGGAGGCGGTGACCTTGGCCATGGCGGCTTCGACGGCGGCGTCTTGGGAGGCTTGGGCGGCGGCCAGTTTTGCGTCGTACGCCGCCACAGCATCTTGGGCCGCGGTCAGGCGGTCGTCGATGGTCGTCAGCTCATCATTTAGCCGCCCCAGGTACGAGGGGTCATTGTCCTGCAGCGTGGCGATCAGATCGCCCTCTTTGACGGCCTGCCCTTCAGCCACGTGCCACTCGAGCACCCGACCCTTGATGGGCGCTTCGACCATCTGCGTGCGAGACGCCGGATCAAATGCGACGATCTGACCGGAGCCTTGAGCCGTCTGTTGCCAAGGCGAAAGCAGCAAAATGGAGATAAATAGCAGCGCCGCGAGGCTCAAATTGCGCACCGTGCGATGCACATTTCCGGCCGGCCGCACTCTGCGCAGCGCCGACACCCGAGCCTGGCCTGGGAGAGACAATTCCATCAGCTCGCCTCCATCGAGGTCGGTCCAGCTACCGAGGACACCAAGGTGCCGTTCAGCAGACGATAGCGACGGCCTGGGATGTCCAGGCAGCGTCGATCTTGAGTAAGAATGATCAGGGTCCAAGGTGCATCGGGCCCGGTGAGGGCTCCGAGCAACTCATCGCGAGCCGGCACATCAAAGGCGTCGAGGGTGTGGTCCACAACGATGATCCGCGGCCGCCCTACCACCGCCCGGGCGATCATCAACCGAAGCACCTGGGTGGAGGAGAGGGGCGCGCCGGACGGGGTCAGCTCCGTATCTAAGCCTTGTTCCAAGCCCGAGACGACCTCTTGAAGGCCGGCCACCGCCACGGCCCAACGCACCTGCTCCGCGCTTACTTCTGGGCGGCCCAGCGCGATATTTTCAATGAGAGAGCTGCTCACGACCTCAGGGCCGCGAGTGAGGGCCGCACATCCGCGAACCGCCTTGGGGCGGAGCTCGCGCAGGTCGCACTCATCGAAGCGAACATGGCCCTGGGAGGGCGTCCGGAGACCGAAGATCAAGTCTGCGAGCACGCTCTTGCCGGCCCCATCTGCACCGTGAATAATCGCCGTCTCCCCGGGCATGAGCCGAAGGTCGATGCCGCGCAACACGGGCTGCCCACCGGGAAAGGCGAAGGCGAGGTCGCTGATCTCCAGCTCCACGGCTTCGCCGGTATCCGCTGGCAAACCGCCCACCTGCCGTTCCAGAGGTAGGTCCACCAGCACGCCCAGCTTGTCCAAGCCAGCGAGGAGGTCGTAAAAAATGTCCAGCTTATCAGCGAACTTTGCGTAGGCCGCGAGCACGGCCGCAACCACGAGCTCCGCCGCCACCAGCTGCCCAAGGGAGAGCTGACGCTCCACCACGAGCCAACCACCCAAGCCCAGCAACACCGACGCCGCTACGACCTGCAAGCCCAGCGTGCCGACGTACTGGCGGAAGAAGACGCGGAAATGGGCTTCACGGGCGTCGAGGTAGGAGTGCGACAGGTTGTCGGCCCTCTCCAGCGCCAGTCGAGCGCCTCCAGGGAGCTTGAACAGGCCGGGATGCCCGGCGATCTCTTCCAGCCAACCAGCCACGCGGTACTTAGCCTTGGATTCGGCGATGGCCGTCGCTGGCCCAGACTTACCGAGGCCGACCAAGAGTACGACGATGGCGGCGATCAGGAAGATGCCGAAGCCCAGCAAGGCGGGGTGGTAGATGGCGAGAAGGATGAGGCCCACCACCGCCTGAATGGCCGCGGACAGGCCGTCGATGAGCAGAGAGCTGGCCGCCTTTTGCACCGTGAGCACATCGAAGAAGTGATTCACAACTTCTGAAGCTCGCTTTCGATCGAAAGCTGCAACCTTGACCCGAGGTAAACGCCAGGCCAAGTCCGCGCTCATGCGAACGAAGATGCGTCGTTGCAACACCTCGACCGCGAATTTCTTCAGTCCGCGAAGAACCGCCGCAAACGCCAAACACGACAGGAGGATCGCGGCGAGCAAGAACACGGGCGTCGACAGAGCCGTGAAGGCCACAGTGTTGACCAGGACCTGCACGACGAGCGGCGTCGCAAGGCCGAGCACGCCCACGCCGATCGCGTAGGAAAGTACAACGCCAAGATCACGCCGCTCGGCGGATAACAGGGCCGCCAAGCGTCCGAATGGCGATGGACTCGTGCCGGGAACTCCGATCAAGTTTGTGGCGGGGGCGGCCGCAGAAATCAAGAAGAATGGGTAGACCCGCGTGTCATCCGCATCGGGAAACCGAGCCCGAAACTTCTTCCACGTCAGTCTCAAGGGACGATCGTCGGCCGCAGGCGCCCAGGCCTCGATGCCGGACCACCCGCGACGACCGCCCAAGATCAGCCAACCTGATGCGCCCGCGTCGCTGACTGCCGGACCGCCCGATGCATCGCTCGTACACGATGCGGCCGGGGCGATGACCGGCAAGTCATCGCGAGATTGAACCCAGGCTTCCCGCAACGTGGCGAACCAAAGCCGCGCGTCCAGGCCCACCGCCTGGGCCGGGTTGGTCAACGGACCCGCGCCGCTGGCCACCGCACCTTGACCGTGGCAGGCGGCTCGAAACGAGGTTCGTGCCACACCAATGTCGCACTGGACTCCCACCAGCTGAGCAGCGCGGACGATGACGGACAAGACCGAGTCCTCGTCCGAAGTCTGCAGGATGATACGAGTTGGATCGGTGTTCGAATTCATTGCACACACCCTAATCATCCAGGCGTCGTCAGCACGCGCGAGACGCGCGAGAGTAAACAGGACCACATTAGTCCTGTTTAGGGTGGCGAGGTGCGACCGCGCAAGCTGGTACGCTAGGTTTCTACAGGAGTGGTAGTGAGCATCAAAGATCGCCGAAAGGCCATTGGCTGGACCCGCAAAGACCTGGCACACCGTACGGGAGTAAACTCTGCTGCAATCGCCATGATCGAGCGAGGCGGTTGGACCGAGGAAGACGCCCTCACGCGTGTCGCCTTTATCCTCGCCAAGGCCGAGGAGGGCGAGCTCGACGTGGTTCTTCCCCCGCCGGAACAGCCCAAAGACTAGCTAGAGCGCCGCTCCGCCACGCTACTTCGCCGGCGCCGGGACCCCATGCGGCTCAGCGTCGCCTTTGGCTGACGCCTCGCCGCGATCGAGGCGGCCCACCATATTTCGGAACATCGCGAGGGCGTCTTCCAGGATCAAGTATCCAGCAGGAATGACCAATAGGATGACGAAGGTGGCGAACAGGATGCCAAAGCCGAGGGAGATGGCCATGGGGATAATGAACCGGGCCTGCACGCTGGTCTCGAAGATCAGCGGGAGCAACCCAAAGAACGTCGTGAACGACGTAAGAAGAATCGGCCGCAAACGCCTGGTTCCTGCGAATACGATCGCGTCATAGGCCGAGCTACCTTCGTTCTGGCGCCGGTAGGTATTCGCCGCGTCGATGAGCACCAAGCTGTCGTTGATCACGACGCCTGACAGCGCCACGATCCCGAACATGCTCACCATCGACAAGCTGTAGCCCAGCAGCAAGTGGCCACCGACTGCGCCGACGAAGCCGAGCGGGATGGCGAGCATGACGATAATCGGCTGGAAGTAACTCCGGAATGGGATGGCTAGCAGAGCGTAGATCACCACGAGCGCGATGATGTAGTACAGACCCAAAGCGGACAGAGACTCACCGAGTTCAGCTTGGCCACCTGCGTAGCGTAGCTCTAGGCCGGGAAACGCCTTCTTCAGCTCCGGGAAGACCGACTCGTTCAGGTCGGTCACCACCTTCTGATTGGACGCCACCCCCTCCGAGAGCAAGGCGGACACGTCGACCACGCGCTTGCCGTCCTCCCGCAGAATGTCTGTGGGAGAGCTTCCGGGGGTGAGGTCCGCCACCTGGGCGAGCGGAACAAAACCACCCTCCTGGGTGCGAATGCGAAGGCGCTCCAACGTCGCCAAGCTGCTGCGCTGCTCCTTGGGCATGCGCACCATCACCTTCACCTCGTTTCGCCCCCGCTGCTCGCGCAGGGCCTCCGAGCCAAAGTACGCGGCCCGCATCTGGCGCCCCACGTCATTGGCCGTCAAGCCCAAGGTGGACGCGGAATCCGTCAAACTGTAGCTATACTGTTCCTTTCCGGCCGAGTAGGTGTTCTGCACAGCCGTCAGATCGCTATAGCCACGCATCCTCTCCGTGAGCCGCTCCGCCGCACGGATCAAGGTGTCGTAGTCAGTGTGCGTGAGCTGCACCTGGACGTCAGCATCGCCGCTGGGGCCGACATTGGAGTTGAACTTCAGGGATTGCAGTCCCGGAATCGGGGGCACATTTCGCTCCCAGGCCCGGGAGACCTGCTCCGCGGACACGTCCCGGTTTTCGCTGCCGATGAGCTCCAATTCCACCGTGAGCAGATGACTGCCAATCGAGGGTGTGCCTCCTCCAGGACCGCCAGGGGTTGGCCCCTCCCCGACCCGGGCGATCATACCGTCTGCAATACCGGACTCACCCAGCTCGCCGAGCGCCTTTTGGGCCCCCTGCTCCAACAGCTGTCGGACCTGGTCGGTCCGCTCCACCGGCGTGCCATAGGGCAGCCGCACTGTCGCTGTGACCGTATTGCCTTCCAACACCGGGAATGGGGTGAACGCGATGGCGCCGGACCAGACCACGCCGACGGTCACGATGAACAGCGCCAAGGCCGCGGCCACCACCGCATAGCGCATGGACACCGCGAAGTTCAGGGTGGGTCGGTATAGGTTGTCGATGAACCAAGCCAGCCCCTTTGCCACTTGCTTGCTGGGCCAATCCAAAAAGCTCAGTCGGGTCTGGATGAACTTCTCGATGAAGCTCACGTGGCCCAGGTGAGCCGGCAGCACAAAGAAGGACTCGATCAAGCTGAACATCAAGACCGCGAGGGCGATGCCCGGCAGGATCCGGAACAACTTGCCCGCGGTACCTGGCACAAAAAACATAGGTGCGAAGGCCGCAATGGTCGTCAGAATCGCGAAGGTGACCGGGACGGCCATCTCTCGTGCGCCGAGGATGGCCGCGCGGGTGGGCGCATACCCCTGCTCCAGCTTTTCATAGACGTTCTCGCCAATGACGATGGCGTCATCGACCACAAGGCCCAGGGTGATGATGAACGCGAACAGGCTGATCATATTGATGGTGATGTCGAGGCCCGGCATCAACGAAAAGGCACCTAGGAAGGAGATTGGGATGCCGATCGCGACCCAGAACGCCAGACGCACGTTCAAGAAGAGGTACAGAATCAGCAAGACCAGGATCAACCCCTGGACCGCGTTCCAAACGAGCAGATCGATGCGCTGCCGGAGCAGCTCGCTATCGTCCTTAAGCAGAGTGACGTCAACCTGATTAGGTAGGGTGGAACCCAACTCCTCGGCGAAAGCCTTGACCGCATCCGACACCTGCTGCGGGGACTCTGAACCCACGCGATACGCCACAACCTCGACCGCGGACTTCCCGTCTAGGTAGGTCGCTTGGTCATTTTCGGCGTAGGCGTCGCGAATGGTCGCGATATCACCCAAGGTGAGCACGCCGCCACCCGGGGTGCCGCGCACTACGATGCTCCGAAACTCATCGGCGCTTCGCCGGCGATCGTCGACCTTGACGAGGATCTCGCCACCAGCGGTGTCCACCCCGCCCGCAGGCAGCTCGACTGACGATGCGCGGACCCGCAGCGCGACCTCGTCCAACGTCAGGCCGTACTGCTGCAGCGTCTCTTGCGGGATCTCGATGGAGACTTCGAGGGGCGGCACCCCCCGCACATCCACATAAGTGACCCCATTGCCAGCGATGAGTTTGGCCCGGGCGTCCTCGGCGATCGCTTGCAGCGTAGCCAGGTCCTGGTCCCCGGAGAGGAACATGGAGATGACCCGACGCCGGACCGAGAGCAGACTCGCAGAGGGCTCTTCGGCATCTTCGGGAAAGCTCGTAATCCGGTCAACGGCGTTCTTGACCTCGGCCAGAACCTTGTCGGGGTTGGCGCCCAACAACAGCTCCACGCTCACGTTGCCATAGCCCTCGGCCGCCACACTATTGACGGACTTGACGCCATCAATGCCGCGAACTTCCTCTTCGACGGCGAGGACAATCCCCTGCTCGACCTCGTCGGGAGAGGCGCCTGGGTAGGGCACGCGGACCGAGATCACGTCGAGGCTGAACTCGGGGAAGACCTCTTGGCGGACCTGGAACAGGCCCAGGAAGATGCCCGCGAGCAGGATGGCGACCATCAGCAGGTTGGAGGCCACGGAATTCCGCGTCATCCAGGCGATCGGCCCCTTCTTTTCGCTAGGGGTGAGCGAGTCGTCGGCGGACATCAGCCCTCCTCGCCATTGGCTTTGGCCACTGCGGCCGTAGGGGCGACAAGCATTCCTTGAACGGGCACGCTCGGCAGCCGCACCACGACCTTGTCTCCAGCTGCGAGGCCCTCAACGATGTAGACCTCATCGGTGGTGCGCCACCCGACAGTGACGTCGCGAGCGGTGAGTCGGCCATCGAGGGCCAACCACACCCGGTCCCCGTCCGCCAGGGCCTGGCGTGGGATGGGCACTGCGCCATCGAGGGGCCGCCCGATTAGGTCGACCCTGACGAAGCTCCCAGGCAAAAGCGGTACTTCCGCGCCCCGCGGGTCCGGCACCGTCACCACCACATTCGCCGTTCGGGTCTGCGCATCGAGCTGGCCGGCCACACCCGTGATCTGGCCTTCGTGCACGACCGCCCCCCCATTTCGACGGGGGATCATGATGCGGGCTCGGCCGCCATCTTCGGCATTATATCCGGGTATTTCCAAATCCTCTAGTTTGTCTACTGGCACGGACACCGCCACACGAGCGGAGTCGCTGCCGACGAGGGTCACAAGCTGACTCTGGCTATTGATGACCTGACCCAGGTCGACGGTCTCGCTGACAACCACCGAGTTGAACGGGGCGCGAACGCTGGTGCGCGACACGTTCAAGCGACTCCGGGCCACCGCTGCTTCCGCAGACTTCAGGTTGGCCTCGGCCACCGCCAAATGCGGCTTGCGAAGTGCGAGAGGCTCTTGTGTGTCCGCCTTGCCGAGCAACTCCCACTCCCTCTGGGCCGTGAGTTGCCGCTTGCGCTCCAAAGCAAGCTCGAGCTCCGCCTGAGCCAAGCGAGCTTCATCGGCGGCGAGGGCGGCGCGGTAGTCCCGGGCGTCTACCCGGAACAAGGTTTCACCCTTGCTAAAGGTGCCTCCAGGGCGCACCCGCTCATCCATGTACACCACCTTGCCCGCCACCTCTGCGGACAAGCTCACCGACCGCGTGGGCTCCACGGTGCCGGTGGCCTGAATGACCGCGTCGAGGGTTCGCGGTTTGGCGTCGATAACCTCGACTGGGCGGGCGATCTCGACGGCCTCTTTGGAGTCGGCGCCTGGCTTGAGCGCAATCATGCCTCCAGCACAAGCAAGCCCGCCGGCGACGAGCACGATGGGCAGTACGACCCGAGTCAGGATGTTGGTGGCGGTGCTCATGGGCGAGCCTCCCCTGCGGTTCCAAGGTTCTGTGTCCACGGACCCCCAAGGGCTC
>JBGCER010000543.1:0-8916 GCA_045106515.1 Myxococcota bacterium | reverse complement strand
CGGGTTCGAGCCCCCTCTGGACCCGCATGGGTGACCGCCGCCGCCGTTCGCTTAGGCCGCCCCCGTTTCCTCCCCCCCATGCCCGTGGACCCCGATGGCCAGCGCCTGCTCGGCCTAGAACCTGGCCCCTGGCAGGTCTTGGTGTCGTCGCCGGACCAGGGACTGCAGCAGGTGTCCGTCGAGGTTCCCGACCGCCCGCAACTCACCGAGCTGACCGTCGAGCTTGGCCCTGCGCCCGCGGATATCGCCCAGACCATCGTGCGCGTACAAGCCCCCGACGGCTCCCCTATCCCCGATGCCATGGTGCGCGTCGACGAGCTTGAACCCGTGGCGGCGAGCGGTGGATTCGCGTCGCTGCCCAATGTGAGCCCAGGGCCTCATCGCCTGGAGATCACCGCTCCTGACTTTGAGCCGGTCGTGCTCGATGACGTCGATGTAGTCGAGGGCATCAATGAACGCATCGTGCCCATGCCATGGGTGCCTCGTCCCCTAAGTGTCTTGGTTCGGGGCCCAGCGGGCCCCATCGCCGCAACCTTGGCTCTGCAGGGTCCGGTGGAAGTTCCAGCGGTACAAACCAACGAAGCTGGAGAAGCCAAACTGGAGCTCGCACCTGGCAAGTGGCGCATCCTCGCCTTCGCCGATGGGCTCGGTGTACGCGGTACGCAGATCGAGCTGTCCGAACGTACAGGCATCTCCGAAGCGGAATTCGACCTCAAACCCGCCAAGGTGAGCATCGACGGAAACACCTTGAGGGTCTCGGAGCAGATCTTCTTCCCCAGCGGTAAAGCGGTCCTCGATCGAAGCTCCACCGATCTGCTGGATGAGGTCGCGAACACCCTGTTCGCTCACCCAGAGCTGGTGAGCGTCGAGATCGGCGGACACACCGATCCTCAGGGCGGCATCGCCGACAATATGCGCCTGTCCCAAGCCCGAGCCGACGCCGTCGCGACCGCCTTGAGCGACCGGGGTGTGGCTCCAGAGCGCCTCAATGCCCGCGGCTATGGCCCCACCCAACCCCAAGCGGAGAACGACACCGCCGAGGGACGGGCCAAGAACCGACGGGTTGAGTTCGTGAGCGAGACCCAAGAATAAAAGAGCTACAATGTCCACTCTGTGTGGATCAGCTCAAGCTCTTGGTCCTCGGGGGCTGTGACCAACTCGAACCGATGGCTGGACACCACACGTTGGTCATCGGTCTCGACCGTCACGCGCCACAGACCGACTTTCAGGCCATTCCGCTTGCACGTGAAATGAGGGGAGCCCTTGTCTTTACCGCCCTTGGCCTGAACCCAAGTGCCCTGATCTCCCGTCCACTGCCAAGACCGCTTCGCCTCGTCCCAACGCTCCCAACGATGGTAGAGCCGTGGGTGTACGCCCGAAGGCGCAAATACTGGAGCAAAGTGGCACACGCGATCACCGGGCCGAAGAGACCAACGGCTGTCATCGGAGACCCAGAACCGCCACCAGCCCGGATTCTCATAGGCCAGCTCCACCCGATCACGCCCCGGATCAACCTGGTGATACATCCCAGTATGAAGAACCGAAATCGGCACTGGGGGGATCATCCCCAACAGGTCGAGCACCAGCAGCACACCCAATACGCCAACCCAGGACAGCCCTGTGCCGCCGTATCGAACAGCAGGTTCAAGCTGCCATCGCAGTCGCGCAATCGGGTCGCGCTCAATGCGATCGAGCCTGAGGTCTCGCTCCACCTCGACGTCGGGCTGCGACTCTTCGGCGGGCGACGACACTTCGTCGGGCTGGGACGCGTGCACCACAGCCGCGACAGCCGGACTCTCCGACTCTGGCGAGAGCCTTCGGCGGACCTGACGGATGAGACGTCGCATCGTTTTGGGAAAGGACGAGGGGCTCACGTCCATCGCCACGAAGACCAGTGCCGTGGCTACAAACGAGCCTGCTGAAGACCCGATCCAAACCAGCGGACCCATGATGCCCGTGGCGACGGGGATCCAGAAGAGCAAGAAGCTGAAGCCGCACAGCAGAAACAGGTGCAAACGCAGGAAAGAGCCGCGCACCCACCGCTGCAAGAACTCGTTGGCCACCAGCATGCCGGCCAAGAGCACCAAAAAGCCGAGGGTGCGACCGAGCGTAGCGCTCTTCAGGTAGTAGACGACATACGCCGAAAATAACCCTCCGAAGAAGAAGTGCACCGCCAGCCCATAGAGCCACGGCCACTTGAGTAGGACCTTGGGCAGTCGCTCCTGTTGCGCGCGATGATCCAGGACCATCGCCACACCCAACATGACCAAATATGAGCCCAAAAGAGCATTATCGGTCCACCGGTCGATGCGATCGAGCGTGAGCGCATCCCACACAAAGCCGCCGGCAAAGAGCACCGGACCCAACACGACCTGCGCCACCCGGAGCCCTGTGCGCAGGGGCTCTGGCATCCACTCCCAGATGGCGTCCCGGATGACGGTCCACAAAGGCGGCTCTCCCGATTGCAAGCGTGGGCGGCGAGCGTATCCACCTTGCCGAACCCGCCCACCCTAGTAGAGGTGCGCATGTCTAAATCGACGCCCCCTGCCTGGCTCGCTGTGACCTGGGCGCTCGTTGGCCTGAGTCTTCTGCTCGGCCGCGCCTTGTTTGCGCTCACACCCATCGCCTACTCAACGGCAATTGGGGGTCTGACTGCGGTTCAGTGGGGAATTGCGGCGGTCTGGGTTGGGTTCATGGCGTTTGCAGAGGGCTACCGGGGCTTTCAGCTACGCTTCGCACCCATGGTCGCCGCGCGAGTCCTCGAACTGTACCGACACCCGACCTGGGTCAGAACCCTGCTTGCTCCTGGTTTTGTTATCGGTTTATTCCAGGCGACCCGCAGGCGGCTGATCATCAGCTGGAGCATTTTGATAGGGGTTACCCTGATCGTAATCGCGGTAAGGTGGCTTCCCGCTCCGTGGCGGGGGATCGTCGACATGGGCGTGGTGGTTGGCCTCGGATGGGGCAGCATCGCCTTGGCGATCCAGTGTAGCCGGGCTCTCATCCGTGGCGATGCACCTGGCAATTCCGAGCTCCCCTAAAGTCCCAGGCACGCCGAATATGAGCGCTGAGCAGACGCGTCACAGCCGAGTCCCCGACGAGCCCCTCGTGCAGATGATCGTATCTGCCCGCACCCGCGCCCTCGGCGCGATGGACGTGCAGCGACTGCTCCCCTACGCGCGCCGTCGCTCAGTGGGACCCTTCGTCTTCTTCGACCACTTCGGTCCACAGACCATCTCTCCGGGTGCGCCCGCCGATGTGCGCCCTCACCCTCACGTGGGCATCGCCACGGTCACTTACCTCTATGATGGTGAGCTGGTGCATAGAGACAGCCTGGGATCGGTGCAACCCATCCGTCCCGGCGAGCTAAACCTGATGATCGCCGGCACCGGGATCGTTCACAGCGAGCGGCTACCTCCGATTTTGAGGCATCGCGCGCATCGATCTCACGGGCTTCAGCTCTGGCTTGCATTGCCGGCCGAGCACGAAGATATGGCCCCCAGCTTTGCGCACTACCCCACAACCGACTTCCCGGAGTTCTTCGTACAGGGTGCCGAGGCGCGCTTGCTGATGGGCTCTGCGTGGGGGCGCACCTCCCCCGTGCGCTTTCCCGCCCAGACGCTGTACGCAGACCTGCATCTGTCGGAGCGAGGCGACCTCACCCTGCCCGACGCACCCGAGCGTGGCGTCTACGTCATTGATGGCGAGGTGAGCTGCGGAGGCGCCAAGGCCGTCGAAGGCGAGCTCATGATTTTCGCCGACGGTGCGGACATCACGATCCACGCACCCATCGATGCTCACCTGGTCTTGATCGGCGGCGAACCCATCGATGGCCCTCGGTATATGTGGTGGAACTTCGTGGCCACCACCAACCAGCGCATCGAGCAGGCCAAGCAGCGGTGGCTTGAAAACCGGTTCGACCCCATTCCCGGCGACAATGAAGACGCAACGCCGCTGCCGGTCTCGCGGACCACACAGCGGCGCTGAAGTCAATTTATCTGCGTTCCCAGTACGCTATCGCGCGACACACAAGCCCATAGCCGCGTTGCAACGGATGGTCGCCGTGGCGCCTGAGCGAACCTTGACCTTTCCGACCGTGACCTGCTTGGACTCGCCGGGGAAGGTGACGTGGATTTCATAGCGACCCGCTGGAACGTTGCCCGGAACGTTGTATTTCGCGGATCCGCTCTTGAGCACGACCTTGCCCTTGCCCTTAACGTTGACCGTGCCAGTGTTGGCTGCGGGCTTGGCAGGCGCCGCCGTTTCAGGCTCGGCGACCTTGTCGGGCTCGGCGACGACCGAGTCGGACCCACGATTGGTGCCGCTCGCGCCCGCATCTGTAGACCCGCGGTTGCCAGAAGTCGTGTCTGCTTTGGCAGCCGTCCCACCGGATGAGGAGCCGCTCGATGAGTTGCGGGTGGTGCTCGCCGAGGCCGCGGCCTCAGCCGCCACACGCTTGTCTTCCTCGGCATCCAGCGCCAGGGCTTCTTGGATAGCGAGCTCTTCGTCGGTTTGCTCGGGAGCGTCCGTGGCTTGTCCTTCGCTACCTTCGTCTTCTTCACCCGAGCCGTCTTCGCCCGCAGAGGTCACCGCGTCTGGAGCGTCTTCGTTCAAGCGGTTGAGCTCGGCCATTCGAGCTTCGTCGGCCATCTCCATGGCCGCCTCATCAAACTGCGTGGCCAGGTAGGCGCCTCCACCCATGATCGCGCCCACGATAGCGACGCCGCCGATTGCGAGGACGCCGCCCACAAGCAGCAGTAGCACCAAGACCACGCCACAGCCGATCATCAACCCCTTGCCCTTCTTCTTCTTGGGGGGAGGAGGCGCATCGGCCACCGGTGGGGCGCCAGCTGCGGGGGGTGCATCAGGCACAGCAGGCGCATCACCCACAGGCGGTGGCGAAGACTCCAGATCAGGACCCGCGTCCGGCGTTGGCGGCGGGATGGGAGGCGGCGCCACGGCGGCCGCGGACGGCGTGGGCATGATGGGTGGAGGAAGCTCCATATCTTCGTCTGGGAGGGCCGAAGCGACGAGGGTCTCGTCAAAGGCATCCTCTTCCGGCGGCGACGGCACATCCGAGGGTTCGGTGGACGGCGCGTCGAGGGCGTTCGCCTTCGGTTCTGCGGCGTCTGCGGGGTCCAGGGGGTCGGTCGGGTCGTGACTCATAGGCATCCTCATCATCGGTTCTTCCGCTTGCGCGTGACGGCTGCTGTGAACAGTCCGCCCGTGAGCGCCGCGAGGCCAGTCGAAGCCAAGAAGGTTCCGTTCGTCGCAGAGTGCAGCGACTTAGAAGGGCTTTCATCATAGCGACTGCGCAAGGCTGCGCTGGCGCCGAACAAGCCCGCAGCGGCCACCCCTGTTCCAGAAGCAGCCACCCAGAGCGGGCCGATACCCCGGCGCTCGCGATCTGTCACCGGCGCGCTCGGGACGGCGATCGGCTTCGCCCTCCCCTCTTCGGCCGACAACTGCGCGATGGCCGACGTCGGCGGCGAAAAGGACTCTCCAGGCTTGAGGACCGTGGACCAGACGGTGCGCCCGCGTTCGCCGATTTGCACCACAGCATATCGGCCCTCATCCCGGCCTCCCGACGCCCGCCCATCGACCCAGACGGTGCCGCCATCCATGAGCTCCAACGGGGCGCCCGCATCGTGCTCTTCCGAAGACACCTCATCGATAAGGCGCCTCAAGGCTCCACCCTTGGGCGCTACCCGGTCTGAGACGCGATAGCCGGGGTCCGCCGTCGATGCCGCCGCCAAGTGCAACCTCGCGTCGTCTTGATCCCCCGACACAAAGGCTTGTAGGCCGTGAAGTCGGTGAACCAACGCCGCTTGCCTCCCATCGAGTGGGGTCCCCACACACCGGATCGCTGCGTCTATCTTGGCGACCGATTCCGAGAACCCCTCTTCATCGAGGCTGGCCCACGCCAGGCTCGCTTCTTCGGCCTCCGACACAATGTCCTGCGGGCTCGTCCGCTTGGGGCAGTCCGCTGCTAGTGCGGTCAGTGAGAGGATAAGAGGCAACATGCGGTCTCCTGATTCAGGCTCCCTCGCTCTAGCCAAGCCGCGGAGGGCGGCCGCAGCGCGTTACAGCTTGCAACCTGGAGGCCCAATGAGACGCAGCGTGTGGCTCCTTGCGCTCGGCGCTTGTGAGATCGCCCCACCTCCCGCACCTATCGAGGTGCCGTCCGAGCCCGTGCCGCTCGGTCCAGACGCGATCACCGGCGCCGAAGCGTCGTCCTACCTCGATGACAAAGGCACGGCGTTTTTGCCCCGTCACGCCGTGGATGGGGACCGCAACACCGCGTGGTGCGAAGGTGCCGATGGGTTGGGCGAAGGGGAGTCCCTCACCGTCACGCTTAAGCGCGACATCAACCTGGCAGAAATCCGCATTGATGGCGGCTTCTTCAAAGATGATCGCACCTTGACCAACAATGGCCGACCGCGAAAAATCAAGGTCTCGGCGGACTCGGGATGGAGCCACATCCTGTCCCTGCCCAAAGTGCCGCCGCGGGAGCACCGGGCCAAAGAGATCAAGACCAAGCCCGGGGTCATCGCCAACCCGGGCTCGGCCAGCAAGATCACCTTTACGCTGATTCAGTCTGACGAAGGCCGATTCACAAAAGATGTATGCATCTCGGAGATCGCCTTCATCCCCATGTAGGGCACACGCGATGGCCTACACCAGGTCCCAGGTCCACCGCTTTTCGAAGCTGCGTTTGGGACCCAGCTCCTGATCGTGCCAGGCCAAGAACTCGGGCTCTTTCTCGAAGGCAGCTAGCCCCTCTGCATTGTCAAACTGAAGGTGCAACGCCAAGTCCCAGCCCTTAGCTGAAGCGGGTTCTAGCGGCACGGCCGCGTGGACTCCGCGCACCCAAGGCATCTGCGAGAGGCGAACGCGCGCCTCATCGGCAACCGAGCGGCGCCGCTTGTCGGTCCGGTGATCCTCGGTGAGCTGCACATAGACGGTGTGGATAAGCATAGGGCGTCCTATTGCCTCGACGGCTCACCGGGCAAGGGGCTCAGGGTGTCGACCACGCCCCCCAAGATGGCTTGGGCCAGCGCAGCCCTCACGCGCGGCTCACCGAGCCGGTCCTCGACGGAGGGATCGAGCAGGTGGCCCACCTCGACGATGACGGAAGGCACCGAGGGTTTTCGCAAGAATCCGATCCGAGAGCCGGGCCGGTGTCGGCTGATAAAGGCGCCGGGGGCCGAGGTCTCGTAGAGGGACTCGTAGTTTTCGCCGTCGTAGGGCACAAAGTTCGTAGACGCGAGGCGCTGTGAGAGGGCGTGGGCGAGCCGCCGGCGACCCTCGGTCCGAGTTGGATCCTCATCGGTCCACAACACCGCCGTTCCCCACTGCCCAGCAAGCCAGAGCCCATCGCAGCCATCCGGCGCGTCCCACGGAACCCCTTGTCCGCGAATATCCCCATGTATGCTGATCATCAGCTCGGCTTCGCTCGCTGAGAGCCGCGCCAAGCGGCGGGAGTAGCTGGGGGACTGGCCTGGGGGCCTCAATCGAACGACGGACAAGCCAGCGTTCTCTAAATACTCGGCCACGGCCTCCGCGATGGGCAATACAACGTCGGCTTCGGCTCGACAGGTCGCCGATTGGGCGCCGGTGTTTCCCGGGGCTCCGTGGCCAGCATCGATGGCGATGACCCGGCCTTGGAGAGACGCTGGCACCACCACTGGCGGCGGTGACAGCCGTACGCCCGAGCGGGGCCAATCAGGCGACGGCGACACCACCGGCAGTGCAGCCCCACCGGGCTCCGCCACCACAGAGAGGGTGGAAGTGCCACAGCTTGTCACGGCCAAAAAACCAAGCCAGGCCACGCGCATCCGATGCTCCTCTGGGCCATAGACCTTGTCATGGCGAGACGGGTCCACACTATTCGAATGCAGCAGGGAGAGACGATGCAAGAGCGGACGGTCGACGTGGCGATTTTGGGTGCAGGCACCGCGGGCCTCAACGCCCGAAAGGAAGTCGAAGAGGCAGGAAAGTCCTGGGTTATTATCGATCCTGGGCCCCTGGGCACCACCTGTGCTCGCGTGGGATGTATGCCTTCGAAGCTGCTCATTGCCGCGGCCGACGCTGCCCACGAGGTTCATGGGGCCTCGCGGTTCGGGGTGCAGGTCGACCCGTCCGCCGTGCGCATCGACGGCGCGGCGGTCATGAAGCGCGTGCGGGACGAGCGAGACCGCTTTG
Organism: Myxococcota bacterium; assembly: GCA_045106515.1. Taxonomy (GTDB): domain Bacteria; phylum Myxococcota_A; class UBA796; order UBA796; genus REDI01. The sequence goes on along the minus strand of JBGCER010000543.1, from coordinate 711 downwards.
TCGGCTTCGTGGTCTCTGACACCGAGAAGATCGAGACCCTCATTCGTGGGCGGGCCCGGTTCACGGGCCCAAATACGCTGATGGTCGACGACCACACAAAGGTGCACTTCACCACGGCGGTGATCGCCACCGGCTCATCGCCCTGGATCCCGCCTCCCCTCGACCAGATCCCCGATCGGGTGCAAGTCAACGATGACGTCTTCGACTGGAGCGACCTGCCCGAGTCCGTGGCGGTCTTCGGCACCGGCATCATCGGCCTAGAGCTGGGCCAAGCCCTTCACCGGCTCGGTGTGACCGTCGTCTTGTTCAACCCCTTCGAGCAGGTGGGCCCCTTCTCTGACCCCGCCGTGCACGACGCCGCCAAGCAGATCCTGGGCGATGAGCTGAACATGGAGCTCGGGGCGAAGGTGCACGAGATCCGGCCCGAGGGCGAGCACACCCAGATCCGCTGGACCCGCACCGATGGCGCTGAACACACCCAGTCCTTTGAAGTGGTGCTGGCCGCCGCCGGTCGAAGGGCCAACGTTGGAAACTTGGGCCTAGAGAACACTCCCGTCCCCGTCGATGCGCGCGGCCGCGTTCACAGCAACCCCCGCACGGCCCAGATCGGCCACACCCACTTCTTCATCGCCGGAGACGTGGCGGGCCACCGTCCCCTGCTCCATGAAGCATCGGATGAAGGCCGTATTTCAGGTGCCAACGCCGCGACGT
>JBGCER010000542.1:0-2767 GCA_045106515.1 Myxococcota bacterium | reverse complement strand
CTTGGACACCGTCTACGAGCAGACCGGCACCTACGGCCGCTCGCCGGTCAGCAACGTCTTCAAGTCCGGCTACAAAGAGCTCGCCCGCCTGTCCGCTGGCGGTCAGTCCCAGGACCCCAGTGCCAACTTGGCCCGGACCTTGCGCCAGGCTCAGCAGGTCGAGACGACCGAGCTTGAACAGTACGTCACCTTCTTGGCCACCACCGGCGCCACGGCCCCCTTCATCGGCCTGTTCGGCACCGTGTGGGGCATCTTGCAGGCCTTCCTCAAGCTCGGGCAGCCCGGCTCGGAGGCCACCTTGCAAGTTGTCGGCCCCGACATTGCGCACGCGCTCGTCGCCACCGCGGTCGGCCTGGTCGCCGCCATTCCTGCGGTGTGGGCCTACAACTACTTCAACAGCCGGCTTCACGTCCTCGACACTGAGATGGACAACTTCTCGGCCGACTTCCTCAACATCGTCAAGCGCCGCCTGAGGTAGCCATGGGTATGTCCGGTTCAGGCGGTGATAGCCGCGCAATGAGCGACATCAACGTCACGCCTCTCGTCGACGTCATGCTCGTTTTGTTGATCATCTTCATGGTGACGGCACCGCTGATGAACCAGGGTGTCGAGATCGATCTGCCCAAGGCGACGGCTCAGCCGCTCGAAGGGGCGGAGGATCAGCTCATGCTGTCGATCGACAAAGAACTCAACCACTACCTCAACGACAACCGCGAGCCGGTGGCTTGGGCCGACCTTGCGCCCAAGCTCAAGGCCATCGCCGCCGAGAATCCCGGCCAGGCCGTCTTCGTGCGCGCGGACGGCGCCATCGAGTATAAATACGTGCTGCGCGCCATGGCGGCGCTCAAGCAAGCCGGAATGCCCAAGGTTGGGCTGGTGTCCAATCCAGGGGGGGAAGAGACTCCCTCCGAAGACGAGGAGTAGGGCCGATGGTGGCGCGCTCAGAGCTGCGAAGCAATGACTGGATGGTAGAGGCTGCGGCCCTGCTGGGCCTCATGGTGCTCGCTGCGATCGTCCACATCATCGGGCTCATCCTGTTCATCGCCGTGCCCACGCTCTTTACCTTCGCCACACCTCCAGAAGCGCCGGTCGACGTCTATGAAGTGGCGCTCGTGTCGCTGCCCCAGTCGCCCACGGACCGCGTGCAGATGGACGTGCGCGTCGAATCCGCCCCCACGCCCGTCGACGTGGACGCCCCCCAGCCCGTCGACGACGCCGGCGCCGCAGATCAAGGCACCGCCGAGCCAGACGTGGCGCCCAATCCATCGGACCTGGCCTTCCAGACCCCCGACGCCGTCGAAGCCAAAGGCGACCCCACTCCAGACAATAGCGCCGCCCGGGCCGAGGCCATGCGAGCGCTCGACCGTCAGAACTTACTCGCCGCCATCGGCACCGCCGAGAGCTCCGCCGGAGATCCTGACTCCATGTTCGAGGACCGCATCGACCTTGGCGGCCTTGGCATGGCCGACCCCGAATTGGCTCGATACGAAAATCGAGTACGCCAGATCGTGATGGCAGAGTTCAAACCCTTGCCCACCCTGGCCCAGAGCAACCCCGGCCTAAAGGCAAGGATTAACCTTCGAATCAATCTAGAGACCGGGGTTGTTCAGTCTTGGAACTGGGTCAAAAAGAGCGGCAATGCTTCGTGGGATGGCGCCGCCGAGCGCGCCGTAGACGTGGTTCGCAAGCTACCGATCCCCCCCGCCAAACATCGAGAGCGCTACGTGACCGGATACGACTTCATCTTTGATGCGAGCAGCATGTGAGAACCCTCGTCGCCGCCCTCTTGATGCTCGGGGCCGTCCTTGTCGGCCTCTTTGGTGTGAGCCCTGCGTACGCGGGTGCGCCCATCGTCATCGGGCCTGGACAGAACGACTTCCCCTTGGGTCTGCCCTACGCCAAGGGCGACGCCTCCGAAGCCAAAGCGGTCTGGGAAGTGGTGCGCCGCGACCTAGAGCTCACCGGCTACTTCCGCCTGCTCGACCCCAAGGCCACCATCGATCAAGGCGGCCTGGAGCCCGGTAGCTTCGACTTCCAAGACTGGCGCACCCTGCGTGCGGCGGCGGTGGCGAAGATCGCGGTCAAGAGCGCTGGCTCCGGCATCACCGCCGAGGTCTGGATCTACGATGTGAACTCCGGCGAAAAGCGGATCGCCAAGCGGTTCAGCGGCTCCACCGCCCAAGCACGCACGTTGGGCCACGCCCTCGCTCGTGAGATCTTGCTCTCCCTGACCGGCGACCCTGGCTTCTTTGGCAGCAAGATCGCCGCCGTGCGCAGCCGCGGCAATAAGGAGGTGGTCGTCTTTGACGTAGACGGTCAGTCGACGGTATCGGTCACCCGAAATGGGAGTATTAACCTCTCTCCTGCGTGGTCTCCTGACGGCAGCTACCTGGCGTGGACCAGCTACAAGCGCAACAACCCCGACGTCTACGTCAAGCAGCTGGCCACGGGGCGGACGCGGGTCCTGTCCGCCAATCCCGGCATCAATATTGGTGCCGCATACAGCCCCGATGGCAGCAAGGTCGCCCTGTCGCGGTCTCGCAATGGCGACGCCGACATCTTCGTCTTGGACGCGCGCACGGGCAAAGTGCTCAAGCAGCTCACTCGCGGCGGCGGCATCGACGTGGGCCCCTCGTGGAGCCCCGACGGCAGCCAGATCACCTTCTCCTCGGAACGGTCAGGCGGCTCGCAGATCTTCGTGATGCCCTCCAGCGGTGGCGAGGCCCGCCGAATCAGCCGACAAGGCACCTTCAACACCGACCCCGTG
>JBGCER010000541.1:0-3218 GCA_045106515.1 Myxococcota bacterium | reverse complement strand
TTCTGGTCCGTCGAGTCCTCCGGCGAACCGAATGCGCACTTCACGAGACTGACCCGTCTCTACGTCGATCACCTGCACCGACAAGATTTGGTCGACCCCGTAACGGTAGACAACATCGATGGGCGTACCCCTCGGTCGGGGAGGCAGGCCCGTTAGCTCGACCTTGCCGATGACGGTCACCTCGTCCCGGTAGCTGCCGTGTCCTTCGGTGACTTCGACGCGAACGGCGCGCATGTTTTCATAGGCGTACGCGAAGCGACCGTGGAACTCGTGGGGCAGGGGGGTGCCCTCGGGAATGAGCTCTACGACGCGCTCTTGGCGGTTGCGATCGAGAACGACAATGCCGAGCGGGTGTGTTGTGGCATCGAGGATCTCCACATCGCCCGGCAGAGCGTAGATCGGGGTTTCCGGCTGGGAGCCCACCTCGGGCAGGACATTGCCCTCGTCGAATGGACCGGGAGCCTGCGCCTTTGTGCGCTGTGGCGGTGGACTATCGGTGGCGCTGCTCGTGAGGTTGGTCGCGAAGCTGCCACCGTCTGCAAGTCCGATCGCGGCGGCGGCCGGATTGGTTCGGGTTGGGGCTGCACGAGGACCCGCGCTGACCGACGCGGTGGTCATGGGAGCGCGAGTCTCCTGGCTGCGGGCGCTCGTTAGGGCGGGGTGGTCGGGGCGGTGTCGGAAAATGCCCGCGAGGGCGGCGCCCAGAGATACGCATTCGTCGGGGTTGATGTCGTCGACCGGGGACTTGCCCGAAGCCGTCTCTAGGGCTCTGCGGATCATCGGCATGCGCGTGGCGCCACCAACCAAGAGCACATCGTCGATCATGCCCCACGTGATGTGGGCCTTGTCGAGTACCAAGTCGACCGTGTCCACACACTGTTGGACGAGGTCGGACGACAGGGCCTCGAACTCTTCTCGCGTGATGGAGTAGCCCGCACGCTTGCCCTTGTGGTTCACCGGAACCAGGGCCCGCTCTTTGCTGGACAGCGAGATTTTTGCGGCGAGGCAGCGCTCATACAGCTCTTGGAACGGGGAGGACTCATCTCTTGGGTCCTCGCCATGTTGTTCGAGGAACTGCTCGGCGATGTGGTTGACCAGCCGGTCGTCCCAGTCCTTGCCACCGAGCTCGGCGTTGCCGTCGCTCGCCAGGGTGATGAGCTTGCTCTGCTCCACCTTCATGACGGTGACATCGAAGGTTCCGCCGCCCAGGTCGAAGACCAGCAGCGTTCGCTCGCCGCCGAGCTTGTCGACGCCGTATGCGATGGCGGCGGCGGTGGGCTCGTTGATGATGGACAGCACGTTAAGGCCGGCGATCGAGCCCGCTTCTGCCGTGGCTCCTCGTTGAGCGGAGTTGAAGTAGGCGGGCACCGTAATGACCGCGTCCTTGATGTCGACGCCGAGCAACTCCTCGGCGTCTTCCTTGAGCTTGCGCAAGATCAGAGCGCTGACTTCTTGGGGCGTGTAGGTTCGACCGAAGAACTCGAGCGTAAAGTCTTCTTCGCCCATGTTTCGCTTGATGAAGCGGATCACGTGCTCAGGCTCTAGAACGCACATCTTCACGGCTTCTTCGCCGACGACAACGCCGTCGGTATCGTAGAAGTGCACGACGGAGGGCGTGGTGCGGTGACCATCGGCATTGGTCACGATCTCGGGCTTGCCGTACGAGTTGACGTACGCCATGGCCGAGAAGGTGGTGCCGAGGTCAATGCCTAGGACGATGTCCTGTTGCTCGCTCATCTAGGCCACCTCACCCGCCCGAACGGTGTCGTCGGATCACGACCTCTTCCGCTCGGAGCACGCGATCGCCGCGGTGGAAGCCGCGCTTGAGCACCTGCTCGATGGTCTGGTCGTCGCTGGGGCGCTCCGCGTCTACGACTTGCACAGCCTTGTGGAGCTTGCGATCGAAGGTGGTGGACTCGTCCATCGGGATGACGTCACGACGGTAGAGCAGCTCCAAGAACTCATCGATGAGGTACTGGAAGCTGTCTGCCACCACGTCCCTGGACATCTCTTGTTTGACGAGAGACTCCTGGAACCAGTTGAGGCTGTCGTAGAAGAGCAAAAGGTCCAATAGCAGCGGCTTTTCAGCCTGGAACTGCCAGTCCTCTTTGTAGGCCTTGAGTTCCTCATACAGCTGATCGAAGGCCTTTTGGCGGACTTCGTCGTCTGTCAGTCTTTGCTCGACCAGCTGGCGAATGCTGCCAACGTCGGTCTTGAGGTCTTCGAGAATCTTATCTTGTGCCACAGGGACATCCTCGGTGGTGCGGGGCACAGGGATCACTCCCCGGCGAGCTCGGTGGCAAGGTTGATGAAGGTACCGCGAAGCTCAATGGATTCACTGCAGAAGTGGTAGTCACCTGGCTGTGAGGCCAGCGTACGCAGGAAATCTTGCTGTACCTGTGACCCGACTCCGATCGTGATGACTCGGGCACCTGACGCCTTGAGGCGGTGCACCTCGGCCATTGTGGCGTCGGGATCGTCTGGGTGACCATCGGTGAGCACCACGAAGACCCGCTGCACGCCCGCGCGGGGCCGGAGCAGATCTCTCGCGTCATGGAGGCCGTCGGCGAGGGGCGTCGAGCCGATGGGGGTCAGCCCCTCGATGGCTTGAGTGATCCGAGCCAAGTCATTGGTGGCAGCGGCGCGGGTTCCGCCGGGGAAGGCGACGACGGCCACTTGGCGGTTCGCGACATCCAGGGTTCGCTCTGCGAAGCTGGTCGCTGCTGCCCGCGCGTCGGTGATGTTCTGGCCGTACATGGAGCCGGAGCAGTCCATGATGAGCGCGACCTGCATGGGCGCACGGTTGTGGGCGAGGTCTTCTAGGCTGACTTGGCCGGAGGCCATCCGGTGAGGTAGGATCTGGCCGGTGACCAAGTCCATTGCTTCAACCTCAACAATGCCGTTCGCATTGTATCGGAAGGTCACAGCCAGTTGGGAGTCACCAGCGGCCCGAGGCGGGATGCCGTAGAACTCAAAGTGGCCGAGCACTGTGCAGTTCAGCGGGTCGTCTTCTTCGCCTTGGACGAGCCACAAGTCCATGGTGGTCTGGTTGTCGTGGCTCGTGGTGTAGTCGTCGCGCGTTTGCTCCGCTGGAATCCGGGTGTTTCGTCGGATAATCCTGGAGTTCCGAAGCCCGCGCTCGCGGTAGACCACCATGCCGAGGCTGTGCCTGGCCACGTCGCGGCTGCGGCTCTCGCCGGGGCCCCCTTCGCCGGACA
>JBGCER010000540.1:0-8245 GCA_045106515.1 Myxococcota bacterium | reverse complement strand
TGGGGCGCCTGGCCCAACGGGCTCACCACATCGACCGAGATCTCTACGTTTTTGCCTCGATAGATCTTGCCATTGATGGACTGGTACGGCACCGTCAGCTGCACTCCGTTGACCTCATTGATGTCCAAGAACGGGGTCGAGCCGCTGAAGCAGGGCGGACCGCATCGCCAGCCGGACGGCTGCACGCGCACGATGTTGTTGCACGGCGTGCGCAAGACGCCACCCTTGTCCGAGGTCCACAGCCAAGTGTCTGCGCGGCGACGACCGGGCACCACCAACCCGCGCAAGCGCTCCAGCGTGTCCAGCTCAAGCGATGGATTTTCCCGCGGAATGGCCTTGAAGAATCGGGGCGCCGCCGTGACGCTCGGGTTGACGATCAAGTAGCTGGCTGTGTCGTACGCAGGCGTGCTCGCCACTTGTTGGGCCCAGGCCCGTTGGGGCGCGGACTGGAAGTGCGCCCGCTCTGAGCCGCCCAAGAACACAGACACCTGCTCCGCGAGCAGCTTGCGCCCAGTCTCGGTGAAGGCCACGGCCATGGGCATCTCGCGCTTGTACCGCAGCGTGCGCATGGTGCCGCCGATGTCTAGCGATCCACCGCATCCCGGTTCCAGACGCTCAATCCGCCCGGACGCCGTCAGCGCTTGGGCTCCCATGCCGCTGAACATCTCTTCGCACACAATGAAGTGAACGGAGCGCTCCACCCCGCGCTCGCCGAGCCAGCTCGATAGATTCTCTCGACCTCGGATCGTCATTTGGTAGGGACGAGGCGCACCGGGCGGGCCCGTATCTTCGCGGTTCGGCATCCAGACGATGGCGCCGTCCATGTCTTCGAGCTCGTAGTGGCCCTTATTCGACCCTTGAGCGCAGCGGTCATCGCCGGGCACGAGGGGCACGCCCTCCCGGAAGTTATACCGCTGAAAACCACAGAATAAGGGCCGGAATTGGGCACCTTCGGTGTTCTGGCAGCCCTTTGGCAGCTCGCCGAGCAACTCCCACGTCCCATCGGGCGCGTAGGTGTAGACCCGCTCCCAGGTGTCCCCTTCGATCCACAGTTCGCTGACCTGATCTCCGTCCCAGTCGGTCACGCGGCGAATCCGGAAATTCTCTCCGGTCGGCATAGCCTCCCGCATAAAGCAGCGGTCCAAGGGGACCTTATTGTAGTTCCCGCCTGGGTCTGCGGGGCCGCCGTCGTATCCGCTGACAGGATTGGGCGCTTCGATCTTGGGGCGCGCGTCGCCAAAGGCCAGCGTGAGGTCGACCACCCGACCAATGATGTAGATCGTCACCAACGCGAGTGCCGCCAGAAGGATCCAGTACATCCAACGCGGCAGGAGGGAGCGCTCCAGGTTGAGCACGAGCGTGGTGTCGCCGATCACCATGCGGCTGCCGTGGCTCAATGGCACAGGCTCACCAAAAATGGCCACACCGTCGACCAGCGTGCCTGTTGCCGACTCCAGGTCCCGAATCCAAACCCGGTCTTGGTCCCACGTGAGCTCCGCGTGGCGCGTACTCACGCGCGGGTCGAGCAAGTCGACTCCGTGCTTGGTGCGGCCAATAAGAGTCGTCTTGCCCGCCTTCAGCGGGATTTTCTCGCTGCTACGCGGCCCATTGAGGACATCGAGACGGTACTTTACGGGCAAGTCCGGGCTCCAGAAGGGCGTGCGCCTGCAGATCAGCAGCGCACGCTCGCACGCATTCATACGAGACGGGTGGGTTGCACTGCAACTGCATGGCGGCCCGCGACATGGTTGTGGAAGAAGAGCGGCTCCGTTACCGCGCCTACATGGGAACCCGACGAAGCGGCCCAGGTGGCGTACAACTTGCCCTCCCTCCGCTGCACCCTTGGCTGCGCAACGTCCTGCTTGTGCTAGCCGGCCTTTGGGTCGCCGAGATGGTGCTGGTCAACTTCCTTGGCATGGGCTGGCTCTACCCGCTGATGGCATGGTCACCGAGCGTCAGCGGCGTGGAGTTGGGCGACCTGTGGCAGCCCATCACGAAGTACGTGCTGCAAGGCCCCGCGGTTTTCGCCGTTCTACTCAACCTCCTAATGGTGTACTTCTTCCTGCCTTATACGGTCGACCGTTTCGTGCAGCGAGACCTGATTCAGGTGGCAGTGGCGGTGATTGCAGGGTGCTTCACGGCGGGCTGGCTGTGGGCGGCCCTGTCCTGGGTAGCCCTGTCGGTCGGGATGCCGGTCGCGTCGGCGTGGATGGGCGGAACGGCCATGGGCCTCAGCCCCTTCATCATGGCGATGATCGCCCTATTTGCGCTGGCCAATCCCGATCGAGACATCAATCTCTTCTTCGTCGTGGCGGTCAAGGGCAAGTGGCTGCTGTGGCTGGAGCTCGGGTTCCTGGTCATCGGATTCTTGGCGGCTCCCGGAACGGACTCCTTCGAAGAATTCGGGGCATTTGGGTTCATCGTGGGCTGGTGGCACCTGATGGGACCCGGCGCGCAGCGCCGCCGGTTCAAGCAGACGGGCAAGAAGATCGAAAAAGAGCTGAAGTTCAAGGTCTACAAAGGAGGCCGCCAGGGCGGCCAAGGTGACGGAGACGAGTGGATCAACTGATCGCCGTTCGGGGACACCCCATCCGGCTCGATAAGGTGTTCCGCCCCATGGCCCGCGCGGGCCTCCTGTTGATCGGCGTGGCCTGTTCCGCGCTGCTGTGGTGGCTGGAATTCTGGTTCTGGGTGCCCATCCCGCTCGTCGTGGCTCACTTTACCTATGAGTTGATCTTCTTTGTCCGCGGAGATCGGCCGGTAAAGGTCAGCCTCATCGAACAGACGCTTCGCGTGCATGACCCCAAGGGCAAGCACTCCTTTTCAACCGAGATCGACCAGGCGCACTCAGCGAGCGTGGCCATCCGCCACGGCGATCGAGGTCGAGTCCAGGCGTTCTTTGTCCTTCACAGCAAGACCGACGTCTTGGTGGCGCTCCGGCTGATCACCACCCACCTCGATTGGCCCGACCACGCCGTGCCCCTCGAAGCCCTTCAGCCCGTGTTCGGCGGCAACGCTGGCATCGTCCGGCACTTGGCCCCAGTCACCGCCAGCGCCCGACAGATCCTCAAGGATGACGAGGGTAAGCTCGCACGCGCTCTGCTCACCCAGGTACCGCCCGAGGCGTGGAATCGCGCCGCCGTGCGGGCGTGGGTGGGAAAATCTCCGCCCACGGACTTCATGGGCTTTCACACAGGCCCTCCCGACCACCTCCTGGTGTTCGACGGGGACCGTATCCATGTGACGGACCCAACCACCGGCGCCGTTCGCGCAGTGCCGATCACCGGGAACAAGGGCGGACGCGCATCGAGGGAGGTCCAGGTGATGACCACGCCTGGCGAGCCGCTCCAGACCGTAGAGCTGCCGGTGGTGGTGTGGCAGCTCGGCAAGGACATCACCCTGGTGATCCCGTCCATTCACGCGGGACGGCACGGCAAAGAGATGAAGCTGCGTGCGTCCTTTATGCACACCCACTTGGGCGAGGGTGCCATCGCGGCCTGGTGGCTGCTGAAACGACTCCCGGCAGGTCAACTACCGAATAGCCTGCTGTTGGGCCTGCGCGACGCGCTCATCACCACCCAAGAGCCACACCCGGTGTTGGCCAAACATAGCCCCTCTACCGAATAGGGCAGCTTGGACCTTGCTGAACAAGCGTTTCGAGGGCTTTGAGATTGTCCTTCACGCCGCCGGTGGCAAAGCTTGACGCGATTCCCGCAGGCACGAACCCACCCGGGTCGCTCCACACATGGAACTCGGCGATCGTGTGCGTTCCACCCACATCTGTGAGCATCCAGCCCCCGCGCGAGAACGCGATGGGAGTGCCCTTGGCTGCCATGGACTTGGCCTTGGCCGTGACCAGGCCAGATTCGCTATCGCCCGCGATCGAGACCAACTCCCGGACCCGGCCCTCGCTGGCCGCCCACACGCCGGAGGTGTGCGTGATCTTGGCCACCCACCAGCGATCGCTGACCATGGGGACGCCGATGGGCAGGTACTGAAAAACGGTCCGGCCCGACGCGCACCCCGATCCGGTTTGGATCTCAGAGAAGGACGTGGCCGTCAGGTCCGTGCGGCTGCTGAAGTCGTTGACCGCAGCCCAGACCCTACCGATAGGCGCCGGGATGATCGTCACGCCCCACGCCCGCTTGGCAGAGCTGCCCGCCACCTTCTCTAGGCCCGTCGCCTTGTCGCCGCGCGCCGCTTTGTCGTAGGCCGTAGTTGGGATCATGGGTCCGTCTACGCCGCGCTTCGCCCGCGCAGATGCCGTGGACTGCACCGCCGCCGTGACCGCCGCCGGGTCCACCGCACCAGCGCCAAGGGCCATCAACAGCCAGATCATGGTTTCTCCAATATAACGCGCCAGACGCCATAACGAGGCCGCCCCCGCCCGACACGAAGAACCTCGGGGGCCCTCATTTCTTCCAAAAGTTGGCCAGGTTCTACATCTCGTACCACCACTCGGTGTCGTGCCACGCGGAGCGCCTGGCCAACCCATCCAGCGCCCAGCGGCGCATGGTGGGCGGCAGCACGCAGTCCCGCCAGGCTTGGCGTCACCCCGGTCCCCGGCGGGAACATCGGATCTCCCTGCACCACATCGACACAATTGTCGGGGAGCGTGCGCATGAAGGCCTCGGCCTCCCCGTGCACCACCTGAATGTCTGCCCCCACGCGCCCAAGACCCTCCGCTGTCATCATCGCCACCGCCGCAGAGGCCTCTACCGCCCACACGGTCCGGCCTGTGAGGTGCGCCATAAATTGAGCATCAATGCCCAATCCCAGGGAACAGTCCAATACGCGATGACCCGGTTCAAGGGCCATGGCTCGCACGAGGGGGTGGGACCAACCCGCCTCGAGGCGCGTGTGCAGCAAGCCCGGGTGCCACCTGTGCCGCTGATCGCCCACCGCCAGAACCAGGCGGGAACGCTGCACCATGAGCACGGGATTCTCGCGATCGCGATCGGCGTAGGAAACCTTTTCAAAGCACGGCAACATCGCAATTCGATCCACCCGCTCACGAGTGGCTGTGCAAGCGTTGCTGGACGTGCACACCTGCGTTCGAAACGCCGTGCTACGTTCGCCGCTCATGACGAAACACCAGTCCGAGACCGAACGACGCGCACAGATCCTAAGAGCCGCCAGAGCGGTCTTCGTCGATCGTGGATTCTTGGCGGCTCGGGTCGAAGATGTGGCAAAGCGGGCGGGCCTCTCAAAAGGTGCGGTCTACTTCTACTACAGCAGCAAACGGGACCTCTTCTTGGCCCTCGTTCGCGAAGAACAGGAAGCCACCTACCACTTCTTGGACCTCGCGGAGCACGACGGCCGGCCCGCGGCCGTCAAGATGGTGGATCTGGGCTCCCAGTACATCGACTACTTCGCCGGGCTCAAGACGCCGCCTCGGTTCTTCTTAATGTGCTCTGAAGCTGCCATTCGGGATGCCGAAATCCGAGAAGAGCTGCACGCGACGCACGAGCGTTTCGTGGACGCCACCACCCGGATCCTGGCCCAGGGCATGGCGGAAGGGACCTTCCGGGAGATCGATCCCAAGGCGGTGGCCCAGATGTTCAAGGGACTCATCGATGGGCTCGCTGGCGAGGCAGCCATCGGGATTCGGCCCGACCAGGCCCTCATGACCACCGCGGTCGTGGACGCGATCCTCAATGGCATCCTGGCGCCTGCAAGGTAAGGACCCTCCATGTCCGACAAGCGAGAGCGACTCGCCCCCATCGCCACCATCTCTTCGGCCCGCCAGGTCCACGTCATCGACGTCTTTGGCCGCGACCGCCCACAAACTGCAGGTGGGGACCCCGCCCTCATGTGGGGTTCGTGGACGCCGGGGGGATCCGTCGCCGCCGCCCATTCCTGGCCCACCTGGTCGCCAGATGGCACTAAGATCGCCTGTTTCTCCATCAGCGAGGACTCTGGTCCTGGCGGTGATGGCGACGCCCACGTCCTGATTCTCAACGTCGATGGCGTAGAGAGTCTAGCGGTGAGCGATCTTCAGGGCCGGCTACCAATCTACCTGTTTTGGTCGCCTTCAGGCTCCAATCTCGCGATCTTGACACAGCACTTGAGCCCCGATGGCGACCGCCTGCAGCTCACGACCGCCAAGGCAGACCAACCGGACTCCGAGATCCGCCTGGCCGAAGGCACCCCGCTCTTCTTCACCTGGGCTGGCTCCAGGGTCGCGGCCTTTATCGGAGAGGCCGAAACGGGAGATGCGCGCCTGGCGGTGATGCACCCCCAAAACAAGGGCCCCACCACCCTGCTCCCGGGCCGTCCCGGCAATTTCTGCGCCCCCGTCTGGGCCGGCGGCAAGCTCGTCTATGTGCTCCAGAACGGCGCTAGGGCCACGATCGTCGCCGCAGGCCTCGACGACGCCGAACCCGAAGTCATCGAGACGGTCAGCGGACTGGTCGCCTTGGTGCGCTCGCCAGATGGCCGCCGACTCGCCCGCGCGGTCGCTCCCAGCGGAGATGGCACCCCGTACCAAGACCTCGCGTTCATCGACCTAGAGACCCGCGCGGTGCACGTGCTTCTCAAAGAGCCCTGCCTCGCCTTCTTCTGGCTTCCGGACGGCTCCGCCATCATCACAGCGCGGGTGGACACCGAGCGAAACCTCATGCGGTGGCACCGTGTTGGACTCGACGGCACCATCGACTCCATCTGCGACATCTACCCCACCCGAGACTTTGGGTTCTACCTTCGCTTCTTTGAGCAATATGCCCAGAGCCACCACATCATCGACCCCACCAGTCAGTCTCTGCTGATCGCGGGCGGCGTGCATGGCCAGGGCGATCCCCACCAGAACAGTGCGCTGTGGGAAGTGCCCATCGGAGGCGGAACCCCGCGCGAGCTGGCAGACGCCGTATTCGGCGTATACGGGCCCCCCGTCCGCGACGCCGAGAACGACGAGCCCTAGGCTCGCCGAGGCGAAACCGACGTTGGACCCGCCTTCTTCCTAGAAGCGAAGCCGGTCTTCGAGCTTGGCGACCGTGGCCGGCCCAAGGCCCTTCACCCGGCCCAGGTCACGCGCGCTGCTGAAGCGACCACGGGCCTTTCGCTCGGCCACCACGCGCTTCGCCACCGTTGGGCCAATGCCATCGAGCTCAGCAATTTCGGCTGCGGTGGCTGTGTTGACGTCGATGCGATCGTCGGTGGTTCGACCTTCTACAACATCTTCCAGCGCTTCCACGCCGTCCGACAGGGACTCCGCCGTGGCCAATGCGGACTCCGCCCGAGCCAATGCCTGACGCGCATCCGCCGAGGCCCCGTCACTGGCCCGGCGCACGTCCGCCAGCTGCGCCGTCGCCGCCTGAATGGCGCCCATGGCCATGTTCAACTTCTTACGAAGCGAAGCGGTCTCGGTCTCTAGGGCGTCGATTCGGGCGGCCTGCCCGCCGCTGGCGCCGGCCTCGATGGCGTCGAGACGCTCGCCGAGCGCCAAGAGGTCCGCCGGACGAACCGAGCCGCGGTTCGCGATCACTTCTTCCACGATTCGTCGCGTTGCGGACTCGGAGTCATCGCCTCCGACGATAGATGCAAGGGTGCTGCGGATGCCCATGAGCCACTCCTGATAAGGGGCGTCGCGTAAGGGCAGCGAACGCATTGAGCAACCCGCTCTGCACGGGCTAGGTGAGCTGGCCCACGACGGCCGAGGCACACGATCCGAGCGATCCGGGTTCCCGCGCGGTAGCCTAGGGGAAGGAGGCGGGATGCTGCTACTGTCCTTGCTCGCGAGCACGGCCCTCGGAGCCGAAGAACGATATGAGCTGACCTCCTTCGGTGAGGTCAACGGGGTCGCTGCTGACTGCAGCGGGCGGCGGTCTGCAACGGCCGTAGCCACCCAGGAAATCGAGCTGGTGGTCGACGTGCTGAGCACCATCGACCCGCTGAAATTGAACTTTGGAGGCACCTACTCCTCCTGCGATGTGGCCCTGACCAACATCAGTGTGTCCATCGATGGACGCGTCTACTGGACCCGCCGCCTCAACATCGTTGGCAATGGTGACCCCGGGGCCGAGCCCCAAGACCTGGTCCGCTCGATCAGCATGCCCGCCATCAACGAGCTCATTCTGGACAAGGGCGCCCACAAGGTTGAGGTGACGATCACCGGCCTGATCGCTCTCAAAGAGGATCGACTCTTTGTGTGGACCGAAGGAGACATCACAGTTTGGCGGGACCGCGTCGATGTCGGCGACGCCGACCCGCGCCTCGACGTCGGCGTAGACGGCTATGACAACAACCC
>JBGCER010000539.1:0-7064 GCA_045106515.1 Myxococcota bacterium | reverse complement strand
GTGGAGTGTTTGTCGATGAGGGTGGGGCCCTCTTCCCACGTCATGACGCTACCGGACTGGGTCATGGCTCGGGTCAGGGCCACGGTCTCAGCGGGCGTGAGAGTCCGGGCAAAGGCAAAGGCGAGCCAGGCCGCGGCTTGGGGACGGGAGACGCTGCCGTCCACCACTCCATCGATAAAGGCCTGAATCGCCGCGTCGGATTGGGGCACGCCCCGGCCCATATTCAGGAGCAGGTCTTCGATGCGCATGGACTCTCTTAAGGTTGGGTGTGTTCGGCGATGGCGCGAACGGTCTTGGGACCAATGCCTTTGGTCCATCCAAAGCTCTGAATGGACCGATACGGCCGATTGTCCAACACCGCATCGACGGTGTAGTCGCTCACGCCGGCTGCTTTTAGCCCATCTCGATCCGCCTGATTGGCGAAACGAAGGGCGGCCCTGATGTGTTGGAGGCTCTGGAAGGTGTAGCCATCTACCTCGACCGGTTCGAAGTCCGGGGCGGAGACCGGCTTTGGGGCCTTGTTGGGCGGAGGCTCCGGCGGGCGGCGAACCACGACGGGAGGCACGGGCTCGGGGGGCGCGACCGGCACGATCTCGGGAGCTTCGGGCTCGACATCCGCCGTCGGCGGCTCGCCATCGGTCGCCGTCGTGGAGGGAACCAGCGCCGGCGGTGTCGGCTGCGGGACCGGCTGCGCGACGGGGGTTGGGGCTGCAGGCTGCGCGACGGGGACCGGCGCCCCTGGGTTGGGCACAGGCGGGCCCACCGGAAGCAGGTAGACATAGGCCAGCAGGAAGACCCCTAGAAGCGAGATCGCGAATACAAAGGCGAGTACACCCGTGATTCCAATGACTCCCACCACGGCCGCCCACACGCCGCCCCTCGACTTGGCCGGAGGCACCACCACCGCCGCTGGCGGCCGGTTCCGCCAGTCGTCGAGGGCGCGGGCGAACGACTCAGCGTCGGACCACCGATCTTCTCTCTGCTTTTCCAGCGCCTTGCGCACGAGGGCTTCCAGGGCTGGGTCCACCTGGGGCGCACCGTCCACATCAGCCATAAGCGGCACGGGATCAGAGATGTGCATTAGGGCGGTAGACATTGCACTTTCGCCGCGAAACGGCATCTTGCCTGTCAGCATTCGATACAGCAAGCACCCGAGGGAGTACACATCGCTGCGAGCGTCGATCTCCATCTCGCCGCGGGCCTGCTCGGGGGACATGTACAGCGGCGTACCCAAGTAGGTGGGCGATTGCGTGACCTCGAGCTCTCGCTCCACACTCTTGACCAACCCGAAGTCCAACAACTTGGGTTGATCGATCCCGTAGTCACCAGGCACCAGCAAGACATTGCTCGACTTCACATCGCGATGGACCAAGCCACGCTCGTGAGCGTGGTGCAGACCGCGGGCCAATGCCGACGCCAATCGGGTCGCTTCGGGGGCATCGAGCGCCCTGCCATGCATGGCCCGCTTGAGCGTTTCGCCGCGCAGCAATTCCATGACGACGAACTGGCGGCCATCCTCGGTGGTGCCGTAGTCGATCGTCTGCACCACATTGGCGTGAGAGAGTCGGCCCGCCAAGCTCGCCTCACGGAAAAATCGAGCCTCAAGCTCCTTTCTACTCGTGGGCGCCACATCCGGACGAACCACTTTGACCGCCACCTCCCGGTCGAGCTGTAGCTGTTGGGCACGGTACACATGCCCGGCCCCACCCGACCCGATGGGGTCGAGGATCTTGTAACGGTCGTTGAGGGTCACCCCGATGAATGGGTCGACGTCTAGGGTCAAGCGGGCCTCGTCGAGGTAGGTCGCCACCATACCAAGATCCTGCCAGCGGGTGCCTGCTGGGTCGGAGTGATAGGGTGCGTGCCCACTCCGAGGCCCCCATGCCCTCCATCGCCGATTCTCCATGGCACCGAACCCGCGTTGATGCCGCAGCTGTCGCCACTCGGGTCGCTCGCGTGCGCACTCGCTCAGTCAAGACCGACAGCAAAGTTCGACTGCTCAAGCTTGCGCTATCCATGGTGGACCTCACCACCTTGGAAGGCATGGACACCCCTGGAAAAGTTCAGGGCTTATGCCGAAAGGCGCTGCATCCATACCCTGAGCGTCCAGAGTTCCCGCACACCGCGGCCGTGTGCGTCTATCCGAATATGGTGCCGGTCGCGCGCCAGGCCTTGGGGGCGAACAGCCCCGTGAAGATCGCCGCCGTCGCGACGGCCTTCCCCAGCGGGCAGTCGCCTCTTCCCCTCAAGCTCGACGAAGTGCGACGCACCGTGCAATTGGGCGCCGATGAGATCGACATGGTCATCGATCGAGGGGCCTTCCTGGCCGGGGACTACACCAAAGTACACGACGAGATCGCCGCCACCAAAGAGGCGTGTGGCCCTGCGCGCCTCAAGGTGATCTTGGAGACGGGCGAGCTGCAGACGCTCGAAAACGTAGCAGCGGCCAGCCGCCTGGCCATCTCCGCAGGAGGGGACTTCATCAAGACCTCGACCGGCAAGGTCTCACCCGCCGCAACCCTCGACGTAACCCTGGTCATGCTGGAGGCGATTCGGGAGCACTACCTGGCGACGGGCGTGCAGGTCGGAATGAAGCCCGCAGGCGGCATTCGCGACGCCAAGCTGGCCCTGCACTACCTGGTTCTCGTGGCCGAGACCCTGGGGTCCGACTGGCTCGACCCACACTGGTTCAGATTCGGAGCCAGCTCCCTGGCCAATGACCTTCTGCGCCAGCTGATGCGCCGCGAAGATGGGCACTACCAGAGCCCCCGACGCTTCTCTGTCGACTAGAGACCTTTCCTTTTCATACGTTTGTTGTCCACAATGAGCCGAGGGCTCCGTACCATGAACCACACTGACTCCGACCAACCCCGGCTCAAGATTGCCGGCGCGCTGGACCTGTCGCCATCGCCAGAGCGAGCGCCGGTCACGCTGCCCGACCACGTGGGGCATTTTATTGGGGGCCAACGGGTCCCCGGACGCGATGAGGACCGCTTCGAGTCCATCGATCCCGCTCGGGCCGAGGCCTTAGCCTCTGTGGCCACCGCCAACGAATCCGAAGTCAACCGCGCCGTCGGCGCCGCCCGCGAGGCCCTGTCCGGCCCTTGGGGCAAGATGGATGGCTTGGAGCGGGGCAAGTACCTCTACCGCATTGCCCGGCGCATCCAAGAGCGGAGTCGCGAACTTGCGATCGTCGAGACCCGGGACAATGGCAAAGCCATCCGCGAGACCCGAGACGTGGACGTTCCGCTGGCCGCTGCGCATTTCTTCTACTACGCAGGTTGGGCGGACAAGCTCAACTATGCGCTACCCGGGCGCAATGCATCGCCCGTCGGGGTCTGTGGACAGGTCATTCCGTGGAACTTCCCGCTGCTGATGGCTGCGTGGAAGCTCGCACCGGCCCTGGCGGCTGGCAATACATGCGTGCTCAAGCCCGCCGAGACCACGCCCCTGTCGGCTTGGGTGCTCACGGAGATCCTCCAAGAGGCCGGCCTTCCGCCCGGCGTGGTCAATATCGTCAATGGTGCCGGGAGCACCGGCGCCGCGTTGGTCCAGCATGCCGACGTCGACAAGGTCGCGTTCACCGGCAGCACCGGCATTGGCCAGCTCATCTTGCGTCAACTCGCGGGCTCGGGCAAAAAGACCACGATGGAGCTCGGCGGCAAGGGCGCGCACATCGTCTTCGCCGACGCCGCCCTGGACCAAGCGGTTGAAGGGATCATCAATGGCATCTTCTTCAACCAAGGCCACGTCTGCTGTGCCGGCTCTCGCTTGCTGGTCGAAGAGTCCATCGCCGACGAGTTCGTCGAGCGGCTCAAACGCAGGATCGAGACGCTGCGCGTTGGCGATCCAATGGACAAGAACACCGACGTGGGCGCCATCAACAGCGCCGAGCAGCACGGCACCATCTGCCGCTACCTCGACATCGGACGCGAAGAAGGGGCGACCATCTGGCAAGGCTCGGCGAATGAGACTCCCGAGGCTGGATACTGGGTCAAACCCACCCTGCTTTTAGGCGTATCGCAGACCAACCGCGTGGTGCGGGAAGAGATCTTTGGTCCGGTCCTTTCGGTGCTCACCTTCAGAACGCCCGAAGAAGCGCTTCGCAAGGCCAATGACACCGAGTATGGACTGGCCGCAGGCGTGTGGAGCGGGAACAATAGCCGCCTCTTTGAGGTCGCCCACGGGCTCAACGCCGGTGTGGTGTGGGCCAATGGCTACAACCTCTTCGACCCCACGTCTCCATTCGGCGGTGTGCGGCACTCTGGCTTTGGCCGCGAGGGAGGCATGCATGGTCTGCACGCCTACCTGAAGTGGGAGGCACAATGAGACTCTCCGTAGAAAAGACGCTAAAAATGTACGTTGGCGGACGATTTATTCGATCCGAATCTGGACGTGTGCTGCCCCTGCAATCCCCGAATGAGACGCCCATGTACGCCTGCCACGCCAGCCGGAAGGACCTTCGGGATTCCATCGCCAAGAGCCGAGCCGCCCAAGCGGGATGGGCGGGCCGAACGGCGTACAACCGGGGCCAGATCCTCTATCGACTCGCCGAGATGATGGATGACAAGGGACCCACGCTGCCCACCACCGAGGCAGACTGGACTGGGGCTGTGGACCGTGCGGTGCATCACGCTGGTTGGAGCGACAAAATCACCGCGATTCTGTCTTCGCTGAACCCGGTGGGCCAGGCCTTCGTGAACTACTCCATGATTCGTCCGATGGGCGTCGTGGTCGGGATTCCTCACCCCGACGACGGTCTGCTGGGTTTGGTGGAACTCACCTGCCAAGCGCTGCTCATGGGCGACACGATCACCCTGCTCACGCCCATCTCGATGGCGGAGCTCGTAGCCGCCTACGCGGAGCTGCTGCACACCTCCGATATCCCAGCCGGCACCGTCAACTTGCTCACCGGACCCATCGATGAGCTCATCGCCGTCGCCAACATCCACGACGACCTGGACTGCATCCTGGCCGTCGAGGGGGCGGTCACGACCGAGCAGTGGACCTCAGCCGAGCACGAGGGCGCCCACGTCCTTCGTCGCTTGGTGGTGGCCACCCGCGCCAAGACCCCCGCTGGCCCCGACGCCTTGGCCCGCTTGGGCGAGATCAAGACCGTTTGGATGAGCGCGGGCGGCGAAGTGCCTGGCGGGCGACTCGCGTACTAGCAAGGTTTGACCTCGCTATTTCCGCATCGCATTTCTTCGATCGCGCACATGATCGATGAGATCGAGGCGTTTGAGTAAGCGGTGCAAGGCGAATTTGGAGATCCCAAGCTCTTCCGCAGCGGTGGCCTGCACGTAGTCATGTCGGCCAAGGACCTCCAAAACCGTGCGGGCCTGCGCCGATGCCAATGGCGCAGAAGATGGCGTAGGGGCCGTCTGCATGCGGTCCGGCGAGCCGCGCTGCAGGCCCAACGCCTCCAGCCCAGAGGCGGGAATACGCTGCATTTGAGTTCGGTATCGGATGGCGGCCCTCTCGGCGAGATCGGCCAGACTCCGGAGATTTCCGGGCCACGTGTGAGTGGCGAGCTGCTGAAGGGCTCCACGCTCAAACACGTCTTCGGGTGCGGGCAGTCCGAGCTGACGAAGAAGGTCTTCGAGGTGGCGATAGACCGCCTCGCGGCCCCGTTTAGACAGAGGCGGCAAGTCGATGCGAACCGGGCTAATCCGCCACCACAAGTCTTCGCGGAAGGTGCCGCTCCACCCGTTGTCATCGAGCCGGGCATTCGTTCCCAGGATGATGTGCAGTGGGCGCTCCAGATCTGCGACCCCGCTGGTCAAACTGCCAAATCGTCGATTCGGAAGTTCCAACAAAGGCAACAGGACCCGTTGGCCAACCTCATCTAGGTTCTGCAGCTCATCGAGGAAGAGCACAGCACCCTTATTCCACGCCTCGAAGATCGCGCCCTTCCGAGCGACAGCGCCGGTGAAATCGCCGACCCGCGTGCCCCAGAGCTGGCTCACCAACATTTCCGTCGGCCCGGGCCGGAGCACCACCTCGACCAAGCCATTGGCGCCGAACACGTCCGCCGCGATGCGCTTGGCCATCCACGTCTTGCCAGCACCCGTAGGTCCGCTCAACAACAGATTGCTCTGCTGCATGCCCGCGACCCGCTCAAAGACGGCCTCTGACCGCAACGCCAGCTCGCTATCGCAGGTATACATGCCGTGTAGATCTCGGTCGTCCCCCCCGCCCTAAAAAAACACCGTGGGCAGGGCGTCGGCCACATCCCCGATGGCCCGGGCGATGCGCTTGAGCACGTCCACGTCGGCGGGGCCAAATCGGCCAGCTCGATGAATGTCATCGACGTAGAGCGCGCCGATGGCCTTGCCTCCTTTCGGGATCGCAACGGCAACGACGCCCTCGACCTGGCCGTTTCGGACCGTCGCTGAGCGGCGGCGCAGGCCCGGGTCGGCGAAGGCACCCCCGGCGAGCCAGACATCGTCGGGGCGCCGCACTCGCCTCCAGATCTCCGGGGCGAGACCCGCCGACTCCTGGCCGCTGATCTCTCTAGCGGTGAGCTGGCGGCCGAGACCCGGCAGGCGGAGCATCACCAAGACACGGTGCGCGCCCAGGGCATCGGATACGATCTGTGCCACCACCTCCAGGAGCTTGTCCCCCTGGCCCACCGCCTCGACCAGCCGAACAATCTGGTCGAGGGCAGCACCCGGGCCTTCGAGCAGTCGATCTTTGAGAGCGGCGCACCGGACTCGCCTCTCCCCTTCCAGCAGCTCCGTCGCTCGCTCGAGCTGTCGACGCCTCAACGCGAAGGAGTTCGGGTCCAGGTCCTCGCCGCCTGCCGCCATGAGAGACAGGCCGATGGACTCTTGGTCGAGGGCATCGGGCTCGATATCTATGGGTGGAACGGCCTGTTGCAGCAGTGACCGGCCGACACCGATATAGGCTCGGCCCTTGGCCGTGCGTAGGCGAATATTATCGGTGGGAAACGGGGAGGGCGGCAGCGCCTCCATTTGTTTTTTAATGAGGCGGCGAGCGCCGAGATCTACACAGGCTTCAGCCAGATAAAGCCCATGATAAAACACGACGATCGGCGGGACCTT
>JBGCER010000538.1:0-3292 GCA_045106515.1 Myxococcota bacterium | reverse complement strand
GCGCGGCGGGGCGCCGCGCGTCCTACCTCCGGCGCCAGATGCTCAGTTGCGAGGCCGTCCACTGGAATTTGCGGGCGGTTTCCCGGATGAGGAATGGTTCGTCTTGAGAGTGTTCGAGCATGAAGGAATCTTCGAGTGACTCCTTGAGCCAATCCAAGGTCGACCCTTCCGGCCAGTGGGCGGGTGGGGTGAATTCGCCAAGCCAGGTGCAGGGAGTGGCGAGGATCAGTTCGCCTCCGGATACGACCAAGTCGGGCAGCCGTTTGAGGAACAACCGCGGTTCGGTGAGTCGGCAAATCAGGTTGGCGGCGTGAACCCGGTCGAAGCTTCCAAGGTCGGTGCGAAGATTCATGGCATCTCCCTGCTCGAAGCTAACGCGCTCGGCGTCGACGCCTTCTACGGGGCCACGCGACTGCCACGTGGGCCGGGACGAATCATCGTCGCCGCATCAGACTTCGGCGATGCGGACGCCTCCCCTTGGGTTGAGGCAAGCGGCGGGGCGCTCCGACTGGAAGACTCCTTAACCCCGACCTCATCCGCGGCCGTGACCCATCTGCTAGCCCACGGCACCGACACGCTCCACCCCATGTTCTTCAGGGGGATCCGGCTCGACAAAGCCATCGAGAGCACCACGTTGGACTTTCACAAGGCCCTACGGATCGCCATCCCCGGCCTCGTCGTCTTGTCCTCGTGCGCCGCGGCCGATGCCCCGCGGCGCAGCGGCGACGGCGCCGTGCACGGCACGATTGGTGGCGCGCTGCTCATGGGCGAGGCCCACACGATCGTCCACTCGTTCGCGCAGATTCGATTCCTCCCCCATCAAGAGCTCATGACGGAGTTCTATCGTGGCCTTGGAGCCGGGCGATCCACCCGCGCGGCACTGCGTGACGCGCGAGCCCACTGGGCGCGCGCGCACAGCAGCGAGTGGCTGTTTCGATTCGAGCACGCCCAGCTTCACGCTGTCGGCGCGGCACATCTCGCGCCCCTTGGCCCCAAGTGAGCCCCGAGCCATGGAGCGCGGCGGGGAACGCCGCACTCGGCGTTGGGGGGCGATGACGTGTTCGGCGAACTAGCCGTCGCTGGGGACATCAGTCGTCGGAAACGGAGGTGGGCCCACCGGATCACCGAGCACCGCTCCCGGCGGCTTGCTGGTCCGGTCGGGAAGGCCCAGCTCCTCACTGGAAGGCTGCACAAACTCGGGGTCGAGGTAGGGCCCCAGGGGCACAGACGTCGCGGTGTTCCGCACGTTGTCCACACGCACAGCAACCCAGGCGGAGGACTCTGCCTGATCGCTGTCCGTGAACTTCACTTCCACCCAAAGATGCTCCCGGTTGGGCCACAGTCCCTCGACGCCGACGGCGAGGGAGTTCACAGAGAAGACGTAGTTCAGTTCGCCGCCGTTGAGAGCGAGGTCGGTCGACGGCACGAAGGCCACTGGATCGAGCTTCGACGACGGGTTTGCAATCGGATCGGGCTGCTGCCAGACCGTCACCGTCGCACCAGTGCCAGGCCCTGTGAGACCCAACATCACCAGCCACTCACCTTCCTGCAGCTGGTAGTCTGCCGACAACCCCGAAATCGTGCTCGCGAGCGCCACAGGGGGAGGGTCGATGATGAGCGTGGACTTTCCGGCATCGTAAGCCACGTGAACCATGTCCTCCGTGCCTTCGAAACACGTGACGGAATCCATGAGTCCATCGACATCCATGTCGTAACAGATCGACGGCAGCGCCGAACCGTTGGCGGCAACCGGTCCGTACGAGTAAACGTACGGGCTGATCTGGGGCCCGGGGTACCAAACACCCGCGCCGGCCTGGCTATGCAGCGACAGGCCGGACGCGCTGCTCGGCTGCCACACGTGGAGATCGTCACTGCCGTCCTCACTGAGGTCTGCGGCAACGATCTCGGGGTCGGTCATGGTGCCAGGCACCAAGGCTGTGTTGATGGCAACCGGGGCGTCGATGCTGGACGCATCCATCACCGAGACCATAAAGTCAGTGCCCTGCTCGTAGAGCACGGCCAGCCGTTCGCGAACGCCACCCACCCCATCGTCACCTCGCATCGTGGCGAGGCTGGCGTGGGGGCTCGGCAGCGGGATCCACTGAATCACGGTGCCGGTCCCCGGCTGCATGATCGCGACCCCGTTGGCCAGCACGGAGGCAATCTCAACGGACCCGTTGCCATTCCAGTCCACGAGATCGACATCCATGGGCGCCACGGGACCGCCATAGAATGACTGAGCGTTCGTGACCGCGCCGGTCTCGCTGTTGACCTCGACCGTCAGCGCATCCCCTGTGGGGGAGCGGCCCAGCAGCATGAAGTCGTCTCCACCAAGGGGGCGAACGCGCAGCATGCCCACATCGGCCCAGGCAGGAAGTGCGACGGTGAGAGCAGACAGCCCCACGCCGTTGTGGCTCCCGATAAACGGTGAACCGTTGCCGGTGACAAACACGCGATCTGGCGCGCCGTCGCGCCGCAGCGCCACCAGCTGCGAGGGGTTGGTCAGCGGCGCGGCAATCTCCACAAACGAGTCGTGGTAGGAGGGGTCAAAGACAAACGAGAGCACGGCATCGGTGCCCGCCGCGTTGCGACGCACGGCGACGATGCTCTGCCGCAGCAACGAGCTGCTGCTGAAATCACCCGCGGCGAACGCGATGGTTTCGTCAGGGGCGACCGCAGTGGACCACTCTCTAGTGATCTGGGCGAAGGCCGGGCTCGCGAGCAGCAGCAGCGCTGCGGGATACACGGCCGACGTCAGGGAACGAAGGTTTCGGGTCATCATGAATTGTTGCGCCAGAGAAATGGGGGCGACGGAAATCACAAGGATGGGGCGTGTTGCCCACCCACCGGCTCCTTGGAAGCCCGAGCTGCCACGGCTTGGAAAATACCGTGAGAATCGACATCTGGCTCAATTTCCCGGCAGTCTTCAGCCCCAGCGCAAACAACATCCAGGCGGCGAGCGCACCAGCCTCTCGGTCCTCCCGCGTCACCGTCGCGCTGCCCGGTCGAGGCGGCCGTGTCCGCCGGATCCGCCTGAGAGAAGAATCTAAAGATTCCCTGTCACGGCCCAGTTTCGAACCCCTCTCCGTTGGTTCAGAACGGCAGGCGGCGTCGGCCGCACCTTCTGCTCTCTTCGTATCTCCCCGTTTCTCTCCACCGCGTTTTGCAGCCCACCTCCTCGGGTGGGCGAGACCGGGGGTGGCCGATCCCCCTCGTGGGGTCAACCTGTCTCGCGGCAGGCCGGCCATCCCCGCGGGCTCCCCTCCAGAAGGAGCCCAACGGGCGGGACACG
>JBGCER010000537.1:0-3310 GCA_045106515.1 Myxococcota bacterium | reverse complement strand
GACGTTGTCGACAAGGCCCGGTCATTCCTAGATCCGGTGCTCACCGGAGGCGACGGGAATTGGTCTCCGGAGACAGGTGCTTGGAGGACTGACTGATTTCGACGGGTCCCCCATTTGCCGACTGACCGAGCGTCAGCCCTCGTCCAACACCCCAATCGGACAAGAAACCCCGTTCGGCCCATGATTGTAATACCCACCCGGATTCTTCTCTAAATACTGCTGGTGAAAGCTTCCTAGATCGAGCTATATCCTCGTCTATCAGACGAAGTGAACAAGGATTTTGCGGAAGTGGTCAAAGCCCTCGAGTTCCACCTCTTCGACCCGGGCCATTTCGCTCTCAAAGAGGACGGCGCCAAGATCAGCGCGGTCATCCGCTACTTCCTGAACGATGGCACTCGCTGGGCCCCCCGCTCACTCTGCGGCAAGGACTGGCGGGCGGGGTTCCCTGATTGGCGTGCCACGTTCCCGATCGAGGTGCCGCGACGGGTGACGTTGTGGGTGAATCCCAGGGAGGATCCCGTGAAGCTCATTCTCGACTTCTTCGACCGTCACCCCATAGCCTGGCTGGCACTCGGCGCGGCGCTGTTGGCAGCAACCCACTTCCGCTGGGGAGTCGACGCGCTCGCCTGGTTCGCGTGGGTCCCGATCCTTCGGTACCTCCGGCTCCGAGGCAGCATCTGGTCAAGGTTCGCGGTTGTCGCCGTCGTGATGGTGGCGATGACGGTCGGGGTTGTAAAGATCGTCACGGGTCCCATCCCTTTGGTGATGGCGGCAGCATTCGGTGTTCCGATCGGGCTCTTCCTTGCCGTGCCGGCCGTGGGTTTCGCGGTGATTCGCAGAGTGCTGGATGACCGCGTCGCCACGTCCTGGCGTGGTCCGATAGTGCTGTTATTCCCGGCCTTCATGGTGGTCGGGGAGCTGTGTCAGCACGCCTTCACGCCATTCGGAAGTTGGGGGGCCGCGGCCTACACCCAGCTCGACGACCTAGCGCTCCTCCAACTCGCATCGGTGACCGGTCTGGCAGGCGTCAGCTTCGTCGTCTACCTCGTCAACGCCGGGCTCGAACACGCGCTGCACCAGGGGCGGCAGGGGGCTGCGTGGCACAGGGCGGTGCTCGCCACCATCGGGCTCGCTCTCGCGGTGCACATCGCCGGGGCCGTCCGTCTCGCCTCCTTCGAGGTCGACACCGATACGGTGAGAGTGGCCGCCGTGGGCAGCGACGCGACGTTCGGAGGCCTGCCGCTTCCAGGGGACGCGGAGGTCGCCGCGATCGACGCCGAAATCGAACGTCGCGTCAGAGCGGCAGCATCCCAACACGCCGAGCTCATCGTGTGGAACGAGGGCTCGACCATCGTGATGCCAGACGACCGAGAGGTCTTCGAACAGCGCTGGGCCGGCATTGCAGACGAGCTCGACGTGGAGATCGTCGCCGCCTGGATCACACCGATCGCCGTCGACCCCCTCACCTACGAGAACGTGTCGGTGACCTTCCGATCGGACGGGTCGCGCACCACGCCCTACCTCAAGCACCACCCGGTACCAGGCGAGCCAGCGGTGAAGGGACTCGGCCCGCTTCCAGTGATCGAGACGTCGGCTGGAAGGGTCGGCACAGCCATCTGCTACGACGCCGACTTCCCCTGGCTCGGCCTCGGCCATGCGGCGAACGAACTGTCCATCCTCGCGTTGCCGTCGAGTGACTGGCGTGGCATCGACCCTATCCACACCGAGATGGCCGCGCTACGAGCCATCGAAGGCGGCTACGGGATCGTCCGAAGCACCCGCCTCGGACTCTCTGCCGGCATCGATGCCACGGGCCGGATGCGAGGGCGCCAGTCCTGGTTCGACAGCGCCGACAAGGTGCTCCTCGTAGATCTTCCACGCGCCGGCACCCCCACCGTATACGCGGCGCTGGGAGATTGGTTCGCAGCCCTCTGCGCGATATTCGGCGCTCTGGCCATCGGCTTGGCGCTGACCTTGCGCTTGGGTGGTGCTCGGGTAGAAAGTGCGGCATGGCAACGACCGTTCCGGCTGTGGGGGTTCGAGCGCTCGTGAGAGCGCTGGCGCGGCTCGACCTGCCTGCGGACCGCCTCCTGAACGAGGCTGGAATCGACCCCGCACTCCTCGAAGACCCCGATGGGCGCGTCGACCAGGAGCGCGCCGATGCGGTATGGGCGTCGGCGTATCGCCTGTCTGGCAACGAGCGTCTCGCGTTGCAGGCCGTGCAGGTCCTGCGGGCTGGTGACTACCGCACGCTCACCTACATCGCCGCCAACTGCCCGACCCTTGGCGAAGGCCTCCAACGCATCCTGGGGTTCTTCGACCTCATCGATCGCCGCATCCAGTGGGCGCTGGACGCCAGCGGGGACCCGGTGACGCTGGGCCTGAGCTTCGACGGCGTACCCGAGCCGCTGCCGCGTCCGCCGGTGGAGTTCACCCTCGGAGCGCTCGTTCGCACCCTACAGCTTGCGACAGGCCTGGATTGGCGGCCCCTCCGGGTCGAGGTGGGCTTTCCAGAGCCCGGGCCCGAGGCCGCAGCGGAACACGAGCGCGTGCTGGGTCCGATGATGTACGGCGCTCCCGCCACGCGGCTGCTCATCGCTGGACACTGGTGGCGGCACCCCGTGCCCCGCGCTGACGGCGCCCTGGCAGACATGCTCACCGAGCTCGCCAGTCGTCTGGTTGGCGAGCTCCCCGTCGAAGACGATCTCCGGACCCGCCTGAGGCGCGCTGTAGGCGGCACCCTGGTCGGCGGCCCGCCCACCATCGGAGACATCGCGGGTGTGCTCGGCGTCTCCGAGCGCAGCCTTCAGCGCCGCCTCAGCGAGCGCGGCACCACGTTTCGCGATGAGGTCGACGCTGTGCGTCAGACGACAGCAGCGATGTTGATGGAGGACCCCAACCTGGCGTTGTCCGAGGTGTCGTGGTTGCTGGGGTTCTCCGACCCGCGCGCCTTCACCCGCGCCTTCCGCCGCTGGCACGACACCACCCCGAGTGCTTGGCGAACCACCGCGCGATGAAGTCTCCGGTCTCGATGCAGTCGACGTTCACGAGCACCAGATCCTTGTGCACTTATCCCTCGTCCAAAACCCCAATCGGACAACTCACCCCATTCGGCCCATGATTACAATACCCACCCCAATTCTTCTCTAAATACTGCTGGTGATAGTTATTCTGGGGTAGGTTTGAGGCGGCTTTTGGGGTGAAGTGGACAAGGGTTTTGGGGAAGTGGCGAAAACGCAAATCAGGCCAACACCGCGCACCGGGGGCTAGGCAAGCTGCACAAAGGTCACCGCGCCCAGCGCCGGTGACA
>JBGCER010000536.1:0-32553 GCA_045106515.1 Myxococcota bacterium | reverse complement strand
GGCCCGCACCCAAGTGGCGCTGTGCCCCAAGGGTGGCCGCAACAAAATGGCGAACTGTCGCGCCGACGCCAAAGCGGCCGTTGCGCCCCTGGAAGAGGTGTCGCGGGCGTGCATCTACTCGGGCCAAGCGGTCCCCGAGCTTCGCGGCACCGACAAGTCTGCCAACGTTCCAAATCATTCGGTCTACGTGGGTAAATCCGATCGCGACTGGTACGTGACGCTGTGTGATCCATCCCTTCCCGAGGCTCGTGAGCTCTTGGCCTCCCGCCCGCAGAAGCCACGTGCTACGCCAGAAAAGGTGGCTTCGGCCTCCTCGAGTTCGACTCGAAAGGCGTCGAATAGCTCGCCGCGGACCTCGCCTCGCAAGACGGCTGATCCGGTGGACTTGCTCGATGATTCGAGTCGGGGTCGAGATGCGGACTTGGACCTCGACGAAGGCACCACCAAAGAGACCCGCGAGCAGCGCAAGGCTCGCAAAGAACGCGAGGCGACGGGCACGGTCCGCAAGGACCTGAACCTGGGCGGCGTCGGCGATGATCTAGACGACGAGCTCTAGGTCGCCCTGGCCTCTCGCGCCCCGCCGGCGAGTGTCGTGGGGCCTACGTCTGATGCCATCGCGCTGCCGTGCTGAGTGTGAGCCGATAGCGGAGGGTCCATGAGCCTCCCTCTCTCCGCGCCGACCACGGCGTGGTTCCAAGACAGTTTTCCATCCGCGACCCCGGTTCAGCAGCAAGGCTGGCCCGTCATCGCCAAGGGTGAGCACGCGCTCCTGTTGGCGCCCACCGGAAGCGGCAAGACGCTAGCCGCGTTCATGGTGGGCATCGATCGGTGTTTGGGCCTGCCGGCCGAAGCGCCGGAGGGCGTTCGCGTCCTCTATGTGTCTCCGCTCAAGGCCTTGGTCTACGACGTGGAGCGCAATCTGCGCGCGCCCCTGATGGGGGTGCAGCGGGCCTCACCGGCAGGGGCTCGCCCGGTGCGGGTCGACCTGCGCACCGGAGACACCTCACAGCGGGATCGTCGGCGTTTTAGCAAGCATCCAGCTGATATCTTGGTGACGACTCCCGAGTCGCTCTACCTCTTGCTGACCAGCGGCGCTCGGGAGTGCCTGCGCACGGTTCACACCGTGATTATCGACGAGATCCACTCCATCGCCGCGACCAAGCGAGGGGTGCACTTGGCCCTGTCGCTTGAGCGCCTAGAGGCCCTCGTGGACGCGCCGATGCAGCGGATCGGCCTGTCCGCCACCGTCCGTCCCATCGAGTCCGTCGCGAACTTCTTGGGGGGCGTGGGGCGAGTGGTGAACGTGGTCGACGCGTCAGCGCCACCGCGCTTGGATCTGTCGGTGCACGTGCCGGTCGCGGACATGGAGCAGCCCGTTGCGGTCACCGGGGCTGATGCGCTGGACCCCTTGTCGGGTGGGCCCAAGGAGCGAACCGCGGGGATCTGGCCGGCCATGCACCCCAAGCTGCTGGAGCTCATCCGGGCCCACCGTACGACGATCGTGTTTGCGAACTCGCGAAAGCTGACAGAGCGGCTCTGTAATCAGCTCAACGAGCTCGCGGGCGAGGAGGTGGCCAAGGCGCACCATGGCTCCATTAGTCACGCCCGGCGAGGGGAGATCGAAGACGACCTCAAGGCGGGGCGGATCCCGTGCATTGTCGCCACCAGCTCTTTGGAGCTGGGCATCGACATGGGGGCGGTGGACTTGGTGATCCAGGTGGAGTCCCCAGGCTCTTCGGCGCGCGGCCTGCAGCGCGTGGGTCGGGCTGGGCACCAGGTGGGGGCGGTGAGCCGGGGTCGGATTTTTCCAAAGTATAGGGGTGACCTACTAGAAGCGGTGGTGGTCGCCGAGCGCATGACCCGCGGCGAGCTGGAGCCGCTGCATGCGCCTCGAAACTGCCTGGATGTGTTGGCTCAGCAGATCGTGGCCATGGTGGTGATGGAGCCATTGACGGCGGAGCAGGTTCGGGAGCGAGTCGGACGGGCGTGGCCGTATCGGGAGCTTGGCGGCGCCACGTTCAATGGCGTGCTCGACATGTTGTCGGGTCGGTACCCATCGGAAGAGTTTGGTGAGCTTCGCCCAAGAATATCTTGGGATCGCACTTCGGGTCAGCTCACGGCGCGTCGGGGGTCGCGGATGCTGGCGGTGCTCAACGGCGGCACCATCGCGGATCGCGGCTTGTTTGGCGTCTTTCTCCCCGATGGACCTCGGATTGGTGAGCTGGACGAGGAGATGGTCTACGAGTCGCGAGTCGGCGACCTGGTGATCCTGGGCGCGAGCACCTGGAAAATCGAGGAGATCACTCGCGATAAGGTACTTGTCTCGCCGGCTCCTGGCCAACCAGGCCGCATGCCGTTCTGGCGAGGCCAAGGGCCTGGGCGCCCCATCGATCTGGGGCGCGCCCTAGGTCGGTTCTTGCGCCAGCTCGTGGACACCCCGGTGGAGTCCCGGGCGGACTGGCTTCGGGAGCAAGTGAGCCTCGACGATTTCGCCATCGACAATCTGCTCGCCTATGTGGCGGATCAGCGCGAGGCCACGGGCACCGTGCCCACCGACCGCGCCCTGACGGTGGAGTGCTTCCGCGACGAGATCGGAGACTGGCGGGTGTGCGTGCTCACGCCTTTTGGGGCTCGCGTGCACGCGCCGTGGGGGCTGGCCATTCAGAAAGTGCTCTCCGAACGCCATGGCTATGAGGTCCAGTGCATGTGGACCGACGACGGCATCGTGCTGCGCTTTGCCGATATCGAGGAATTGCCCAATCTCGACGGTCTCTTTCCCGATCCTGAAGAGATCGAGGAGCTGATCACCCACGAGCTTCGGCACTCGTCCATGTTCGCGTCGCACTTCCGCGAGAATGCAGGGCGCGCCCTGCTCTTGCCCCGGATGCGTCCAGGCCGCCGCACCCCGCTGTGGGCGCAGCGGCGCAAGGGCGAGAGCTTGCTGGCAGTGGCTGGAAAATTCCCGAGCTTCCCCATCATCTTGGAGACCTACCGGGAGTGTCTTCAGGATGTGTTCGACATCTCGGCCTTGCAAGAGGTGTTGACCGGCGTGCGCAACCGCACCATCCGGGTGGACACGGTCGAGACGCAGACCGCAAGTCCCTTTGCACGAAGCTTGGTTTTTGCGTGGGTGGCCAACTTCTTGTACGAGGTGGACACCCCGCTAGCCGAGCGTCGGGCCGCAGCGCTCACCCTCGACCGGTCGCTGCTTCGGGAGCTTCTGGGCCAAGAAGAGCTGCGAGAGCTGCTCGATCCACACGCGTTGCTCGATGTGGAGATGGCCCTCCAAGGGCTCGCGGTCGATCGACAAGCTCGCGATGCGGACGAGGTTCACGATCTTCTGCGTCGATTGGGGGATTTGACCGTTGACGAGATCGAAGAACGGGCGGTGTCGGGCGCCCCCGTCGGCGAGTGGCTCGACGGGCTGGCTCGCCAGGGTCGAGGGGCCGCGGTGTTCATGGCGGGGCAGCATCGATGGATCGCTGCCGAAGACGCGGGCCGATATCGAGACGCTCTCGGTGTGATGCCGGCCGCGGGGTTGCCTACCGAGTTCTTGGTGCCCACGGAGCGCCCTCTCGAAGGGCTGCTGATGCGCTGGGCCCGAACCCATGGCCCGTTTGAAGCGTGCGATCCGGCGACTCGATGGGGCCTGCCAGTGGCGGTGGTGGAGTCGCTTCTTCGCGCCTTGCTCGCAGAAGGCTCTTTGGTAGAAGGGGAGCTTCGTCCTGGAGGAACGCAGAGAGAATGGTGTCATCCCGATGTGCTTCGGCGGCTCAAGCGAGCCACCCTGGCGCGGTTGCGCGACGAGGTGGCGGCGGTCGAGTCGTCCACTCTGGCCCGCTTTCTGCCCGCCTGGCAGGGGTTGGTGGGCAAGCGGCGGCATGGGCTGGACCGACTGCGCGATGTGGTCGTGCAGCTCGAAGGGGCTGCTCTTCCCTTTTCCGTGCTTGAAAAGGTCATCTTGCCGGAGCGTGTTCCCGGCTTTGACCCCAGCATGCTGGACCAACTCGGGGCGCTCGGCGAGCTGGTGTGGGTGGGGCGCGGCGCCCTCGGTCGTAAGGATGGGCGGGTGGTGCTGCTTCGCCGAACCCAAGCGGCGATCTTGGCGCGTCGCCCCGTGGATCCCGATGCACCGCCAGATGGGCCGATCCATTTGGCCCTCGTCGAGTGGCTGCAGCGCAACGGGGCGAGCTTCCTCACCGAGCTGATGGCGGTGGCCCCGGAGTCGACCTCCACCGAGATCTTGGGCGCTCTGTGGGATCTGGTGTGGCAGGGCAGGGTCACCAATGACACCTTTCAGCCACTGCGCGGTCTTTCAGGTGGAACCTCGCGGACCAAGCGGGCCCGTCGCGTGGTGGCGAGCGCGGGGGGACGTTGGGGCCTGGTGAGTCGGCTCTCACCCACCGAGCCCGCCCCCACGACGGTGGCGGTGACGACGGCCCAGACGCTGCTGGAGCGATACGGCGTCGTGGCCCGAGAGATGGCCTTGCACGAGGAGATCCCCGGAGGCTTCCAGAACATCTACAAGGTACTCAAGGCGATGGAGGACCAGGGGCAAGTTCGTCGGGGATACTTCGTTGAGGGCCTTGGTGGCGCACAATTTGCGTTGCCGGGCGCAGTAGACCGACTCCGAGGGTTCCGAGAGAGCTCTGCGCGTGAGCTCACGGTGTTGGCCGCGACGGACCCGGCCCAGCCGTGGGGTGGCGTGCTGGGGTGGCCGGCAGGCATCGTGGACGCAGCCCGACCCCGCCGAGTGCCGGGCGCCTCCGTCGTCTTGTCGGATGGGCAGCTGGTGTTGTTTGTGGACCGGGGCGGCAAGACCGTGTGGACCTTCTCCGCCGACCCAGAGCTGCTGACCCAAGCCGCCGAGGCCCTAGGCCAGGCCAAGCGCGTGGTGGGGGTGAGGGCGTTTCGGGTGGAGCGGCTCGATGGGGAAGGGGCGCGAGCGGCGGCGGCGTCAGGCGCCTTTTTGCGTGCGGGATGGGTTGCGGATCACAAGGGCCTGAACTGGGCCCGCTAGATCCACAGCACTCTGAAGATCATGGTTGAGATTTGGCCTCGGTACTCCGTGATCGTGCCCTTGCGGTTGTCTAGGCTCACCGCCGGCACATAGTCCTCGGGGTAGAGCCGTCCGCTCTCTCGATGGCCCAAGCGGTAGAACTGGAACCCGGAGCCCGCCAGGAGCGTGCCCCGCTCGGTGAGCAGGTGAAGGGTGCCCTCCTGGTTTCGCTCGGCCGGTTTGGAGCTGCGGATCACCACATCGGTGTCCCGCACCTTCACCAAGCGCAGGCTGGGCTCGATGGCGCGGGCTTCGGTCTTGGGGTGGGCGAAGTCGAAGGCGGGGGTGCCGACGGTGAGGCCGCCCGGTCGCTGCGCGGAGGAGGGGTCGAAGCTGTAGAGCAGTCGTCGGGCCCACAAGGGCTGCCCCTTCACCGGGACCAACTCCCCTTCGACCCAGGTCATTTGGCGGGCCATTAGGTAGTTTCCATACCAGTCTTCGCCCGGCGAACGGTCGGACTCCCAACTCGTCGACAGCACGTCGCATGAGCCGCCTCGCCCGCCCACAAAGGTGCCCTCTCCATAGTTGGCCACTTGCATGCGCACGGCCGACCGCGCGGTGGAACCATCGAGAAGAGCCAGGTTCCACGTGGACATACCCTCGTCGTTCCACTGGAGCAGCGAAGCGACCGCGAGCTCGAGCTCCGGGTCACCGTCCAGCTGCACGGCCACCACCTCAAAGTCTTGAACGGTGCCCAACTTCTCCCACTCATCGCCAGAGTCGGGACGGAAGGGGACCGACCACTCGATTTGCGGCTTGGAGTTCCGAAACACGTGGATGCCTTGGGCGAGTTGATCGCCTTCACACGCACAAATTTGCAGTTGGTCGGGCCCTTCGACGCAGGCGGCGGCGTTACAACCAGCGATAGCCCTGGAGGTGGGGGCCGGGAGCACTTGGGCTTCGCAGGCCGAGAATTGCGGCTGCTTCTGCTGTGGCGCGAGCAGGGGGGGCAGGACGCGGATCGCCTCGCGGGTGGCGGGCATCTTGAGGTGTCGGCCGCCTCCGATGGCGTCGGGGTGGACTTCGTTGAGGTCCGCCAGCGCCATATACCCGCCGGGTACGTCGAATCGGTCGGAGATCTCGGACAGCGTGTCGCCAAAAGAGACGTGGTACTCCCGCAATCCGCTGGAATCGCCGGCGGCCTTTGGAGCCTTGGAACGCCCACAGGCAGACGTGCCCATCATGATGAGGATGGCAATGGCGGTCGACTGGCGCACATTCATGGGTCGTTCTTCCCGGTTTAGGGTCGGCTAGACCCCAAAGGGAACGACAGGTTCCGCCGCTACCCCACGAAGGGTACGCGCTCTCCCATGACCCCGAGCACGTCGGCGCCGTATTTGTCGTACCCGGCGTACCAGCCATGTTGGGACAGGTAGACGTGCCCATACCCGCCGTAGCCATCGCGCTCGTAGCTCGCGCGTGGGACGCCCATGGCTTGCAGCACGGTGCCGAGCCACTGGTTGTAGATGATGCCCGTGTGGGACTCGATGGAGGAGCCGGCATTGGGCGCCGACGCGATGGAGCCCAGGTTGCGGAAATCCGCGTAGTGCCCGGTCTTGATGGCTCCACCGGCGCTGCCAGCGGTGATGACGGGCATCTCGATGGGGTCGTGGGTGACGGGGCCGGACTCGTGGGTCCACTGCAAGAGCGTATTGTCGAGCAGGGTCTCGCCATTTTCGTCGGTGACCGCGAGCAATTTGGCAGCGAGGTCCGCGAATACGTGCTCGAAGGTGCGCTGGTAGCCCTGGGCGAGGATCTCGTTGGGGTGGTCGCCTCCGAGCGACGGCGGGGCTGCCCAAGACACGCCCTGGGCTTGATGGGCGATCTCTTGGTGCCAGTCACCCACGTAGGGGCTGAAGGTCTGGTCCACCCGCATGGTGGCGATCCGGCAGGTGTCGCAGGACATTGCGGCGACGATCACGTCATTGAGCAGCTGCCATGCTTGTTTCTGCAGCTCGGGATTCTGGCCATAGCCGGAGCGTTGGATGATCTGAACACTCGAAACATCAGGGACATCCAAGTCTTCGCATGAGGCGGTCGCGTTGAGCTTTCGCTCCAGCTCGTATAGGCGCTCCATGTGCTGGTTGAGTCGGTCGCGGTCCGCGGAGGAGATCCGCCGATCGCTGTCGCGCAGTCGTTGGTAGTCCTCGATGACCAAGTCCACCACGGGTCGCCTTGGGTTGGCGTCTCGGGCGCGGAAGATGCGCCGAAACACGGCTCGCGAGTCCCAGTCATTGGGCAGGTTGCCGATCGACGTTCGCGGATCGTTTGGGTCGGCGTGTCCCGCGCTCATCGAGCGGCCGCCGAGCACGAGGCTGCGTTCCAAAATGCCGCTCGTGTCCGGATAGAACTCGTTGGACCACGCGAGCACCTGGTCGATGGTGGGCATGGGGTGGTTCTGCACGGCTTGGCCATCGCCACCGTTCCCATCATTTTCAGCGTAGTTCCCCAAATGTCCGCCGCGATGGTGCGCCAGGTAGAACGGCACATCAAAGCCGCGCATGACGTTCATTCGGGAAACGAGGCCCGGGCTCAGGACCGCGCTGCTCGCGGAGAGGATCCGCGAGATTTCGGTGCGGCCTCCGGTCGTTGTGGACGACAGGTCGCCGCGCCGGATGGTGTGGCCTGCGTACGGGCGTGTGTCCGTGAGGGTGCTATCGCTAGGATAGAGGTTTTGCTGCCAGATACCGCCGTGTTCGGTCCCCATGGCGATGAAGCGCTGGGGGCTCGGACCTGCGGCTCGCGCGGACCGTGGCAGCAAGGAGGGGAGCACAGGGATCGCCAGGGTGAACCCAGCAAGACCACGAAGGAAGTGACGTCTGGTGGTGCGCATAGCTACTGGCCTCCCAGATCGCGGTGTCTGAAGTCGGGCGTCATTGCGATGGCGAGCAGGGCGTCGGCCAGGCTCTCCCCATCGGCGAGGGCGCGATCGACGGGTTCGAGGGCGCATCCATCGATGGCTTCGTCTTCCATGCGGCCGAAGGTGAATCGGAACCAGTGCCGCGTCAAGCAGGCTCGGGGCTTGGGCGAGGCGACGAAGAGGGCCGTGATGTCGTGGGCGTTCGCCGCGGTCTCGTGGGGGTGAACCACGTAGGGCTTGACGAAGGTGTCGATCGGGACTTCGCCGCGCGCTTCGCCGGTGCTGCTGTCGAACAGCTTCTGGGTGCTGCGGGGTCGGCCCAAGGCGTCGAAGTCTTCGGTGACGAAGCCGAGGGGATTGATCTTCTTTTCGTGGCAGAACGAGCAGGATCCGCTTCCTGTCAGATTTTCCACGAACTGCCGCGTGCTGATGTCCTCCGGTAGGTCCGGTGGATTGTTGGCTGCATTGTCAGGCGGAGACCCAATCTCATCGCAGAGCAGGGCGGTACGCAGCAGTACGCCCTTCATGATGGGGCGGGTATTGGCCGAACCCGTGGCGAGGTACGCCGCGCGGGTGACGAGGCCCGCTCGCTGCTCTTGGGTCATGAGTGGAGGCTCCGAAACGCCGTCCCACACGGGAGTATCGTAGATATCGGCCAGCCCCTGCGTGCGCGCGAAGGAGCGATCGCTGGTGAGCACATCGTCCCAGGTGCCGCCTTGGTCGAAGGTCGTCCACACAATGCTGTCCGTGACCTCATCGAGCATGTGCTCCTTCAGGTCGGGACCGGGCAAAGTGTCGCCTCGGAAGGCTTCATAGACAGGGGCGCCGACCCGGCTGTCGAGCTCTTCCAGCGCTGTGTTCCCCAGCCACTCTGAGAAAAACTCGCGTACCGAATGCTTGGTGCGCTCATCCTTGAATAGGCGTTCAACCTGCTCTTTGTAGACATTGTCATCCAGCAGTTCGCCAGACTCGGCGAGGGCCCTGAGCTCTTCGTCGGGGGGACGCTGCCAAAAGTGGAAGGACATGCGGTTGGCGAGCGAAATGGCCGTGAGCGCCGGAGGCGTCTGGGTGGTGTCTTGCACCGTCTCGACCAAGTACAGGTGCTCGGGCGAGAGCAGCATGAGGGTCACGACGTCGGCCCAGTCCGCGGCGGTGACGGGATCGGCTTGAATGGCCGCCAATACTCGGGTCACTTCCGCGTCTTCTACGGGGCGACGCCAGGCCAACGGAGCGGCTTTTTGCACGAAGCTTCGAACGCAATCGACGGAGGCGGGTGCGCATGAGCCGGCCAGATCTTGGAGCCGTCCCGGCTGGGTGAGCGATGCGCCCACCGCTGTGGCCAGGTCATAGCCCCGGTCCACGTGGCCTTGGGACACCAGCTGATCGAGTCGGCTCAGGCGCGCGAAGTGAGGCTCTGGACCTTCCGGAATATCGGGGACTAGTCCCGTAATTGCAGGTTGAAGCTCCTGGATCACGTCTTCGGAGTGAGCCGGCAGGGTGTCGCGCACGAAGTCGATCGTGGCCAGACGATGCTGCGCCGCGGACAGCCGGCGCAGGGGGATGGCGGACGGGGACGCCGAGGCGTCGCACTCGAAGTTGTAGACCGTGTCGGGCAGAGGCGGTGGTTCCGTGCCCGGATCGGACGGCTCATCGGTGGCGGTGACACATGCGGACCCCATCCACACGCAGCTCGCCCAAAAGAGCGCTTTGGCGACGGACCTAGACATCGGAACTCCAACAACACTCGGAGTATACCCGACGGCGCGACTCATTGAGATGTTGGGCCCAAGACTGAAGAACCGGTGTATATGGCCCCCATGAAGAACGTTCTACTCTTGCTCGCACTGGCCGGTTGTGGCGATGAGCCTCACGGCTGGCCCACCGGCTCCGATGGCACCGACGCCAGCGATCACTCCGATCTGCCGGACGGTCCCTTCGGGTTCATCGGCAGCCCCTGCGAATCCGACCTGGACTGCGACTACGACGGCGGCGTCTGCCTTACCGATGCCGACGGCTACCCCGACGGCATGTGCAGCGCGCCTTGCGATCGGTTCTGCGATGACGCCGAGGGGCACCCCACGACCTTCTGCGTAGACGAGCTCCAGGTGCCGGCTAGTCCGGAAGAGTGGGATGGAGGATGCTTTTCGCGGTGTGACTTTGGAGTGTTTCCCGACAGCGGCTGCCGGGATGGCTACGGCTGTTCGGTGGCGGATCGGGCCAATGATCCTGCGCGAACCTACGTTTGCCAACCCGGCGCGCAGACCGAGCTGTCGGACTGTCCCGCGGCGCTCGCGGAGCGCGGCGTGCCCTTTGAACTCATGGTGGTCGACCCCAGCTCGCCTGCGGATCACCCCGAACTCACCTGTTCGGTGGCGGATCCGGTGATGATCCTGGGTGAGATCCACGGCGTGGAGCTCAGGTACGCCAACAACACCACCCCAGCTCGCACGCTGGCGGCGTGTGAGATGGCGCTGTCGCTGACCGACACGGTCGACGATGTGCGGGAGTTCGGAGTCACCGAGCTCTACCACCTGGGCACCTACAACTGCCGCGTCATCTCCGGAACCAACTCGCTGTCCCGGCACGCCTTTGGGGATGCCATCGACATCGCGGGCTTTGGCTTTGAGGATGGCACACAGTGGACCCTGATCGACGACTGGGAGCACGACACCACCGAACCTCGCACCGACGCGGGGAAATTTTTGCGCTCATCGGCATATCGATGGTATGAAGAGGACTATTGGAACATCATATTGACGCCGAACTACAATGCGGCCCACGATGATCACTTCCACATCGACCTGACGCCCGGCAGTGACTTCATCCAGGCCACCGGGAATCGATTCATCGGGCCAGCGCCGTACGCGGACTGATCGCGCGAATATCGTAGAGCCGGCCGAAAAACCGGATCCACAACGCAAAATCGCCGGCCGAGGGACGAACCCAGGGCCGACGATTGCGATGCGGTCGGACTACGGAGTGGTAGAACCAACCGAGGTGCTGACGTAGTCGAAGGCCGTGGACAGGTTGGAGCCCAGGGTAGCGACGGCAGCAATGATGACGACGGCGATGAGGGCGGCGATGAGGCCGTACTCGATTGCGGTTGCGCCTTCTTCGTCACGGAAAAACTTGGTAAGCATATGAACTCCACTGTTTGGTTGGGGACTCGGGGGCAGCGGGGCTGCGCCACACCCAGACTTTCGCCCGTTTTGGCCCGCTAGGCTAGGGCTCAGAGGCGAAAAATTTCTTCCCAGATTAAAAGTGGCGTTTACCCTTGACCTTTTTTATTTCAGTTCTCTCTCACTACCCTGTCTCCGCGAACAAGTTTTTCCGCCGTCCGCGGGGCACTCAGGCATCGGATCCGACGAGTCTCGGCTTTAGTCCTTCGATGAAGTCCGCCACCACTGCGTTAGCCTGGCCACCTGGAGGTCCTATGCGTTCGCTCAGTCTTCTACTTTTCCTGGTTGCATGCTCTACGAGCGCTCCTAACGGTCAGCAAATCACGCCCGTGGATCCGGTTGCAACACCGACTATCGGTGGATCGGACGCGGATGTAGCCGCCACTGCGGGAGCGCCAGCCATGCCAGGCTTGGTCTCCGAGGCCGCCTTCAAGGCCGCGCATGAGCTGAAGACGGACGCGGCTCCGACGGCTCACGGGACTGAGATTACGCTCCCATCGGGTGCCAAGGCCTACCTGTCGCTGCCTTCGAATGTTGAGCGACCCATGCCAGCGGTCGTCGTCATCCATGAGTGGTGGGGGCTCAATGGCCACATCAAACACTGGGCGGATCGGCTCGCGGACGATGGCTACGCCGCCCTCGCTGTCGATCTATATGGCGGCAAGGTGGCGAACTCTTCGGAAGAAGCCATGGCTCTGCTCAAGCAGGTGGACGAGGCCTCTGCGGTGGCTGCGCTCAAAGAGGCCCATCACTTCCTCATCGCCGACGATCGGATCCGCGCCCCCAAGGTGGGGAGCGTCGGTTGGTGCTTTGGCGGAGGCTGGTCACTCCGCATGGCCATCGAAGAGCCGGAGCTCGACGCTGCGGTGCTCTACTACGGGCGGCCGATCACCGACTCCGCCACCCTCGAGCCCATCAATGCGCCGATTCTCGGGCACTTTGCCGCCAATGACACGGGCATCCCGACGGAGTCCGTCAAGGCCTTTCATGATGCGCTTAAGGAAGGTTCAAAGCCGGTTACAGTTCATATGTATCCCGCGGATCACGCCTTCGCGAACCCGTCGAGTGCGCGCTACGACGAAGCCTCTGCCGCCAAGGCGTGGGAGCTGACCCGCGGCTTCTTGGCGAGCCACCTCAAAAAGTAGGCGGCTTGCGTGGAGGGTGACGCAGGGCTCGCCAGCGCGCGCGTTGGCTCATCCACACCGAGGTCTGCCAACGAAGTGCCGCCCATAGGGAGCGCAAGCGCGCCGATATCGTAGGTGGGCTCGGTGGCCGTGTGTCGAGGGGCGCCACTACGAAGGCGGCTCTCTCAAGGGTGTCTTCCTCGGCGTCGAGCTCCACCCAAACGGCGGGCGGAGCGTGGGCGCGGGCTGGGGGGAAGAGTTCGGTCGCTGCGTCGCTGTCGACCGGCACTGGGGTCGGGCGTCGACGATGATCCGGAACTTCGATGAACCTCATCCGATCCTCCAACCCAAGTCACCCCTCTGATGTACGCCCAGGGGTGGCGGTTGGCGATTCCAGCTGATTTCAGAAGGTGTAGCTGGCTCGTACGATCTTGATGCCCGCACCGGCCGGAAACGTCAGGGCCTTGAGGCGGCGGATCATGCAGGCTTCGGTGGCGGCGTCAAGCCCACCCCTCCGACGGGCCGAGATGGACAGGACGGTTCCGTTCGCGTCGATGTTCAGGGTTAGATCGAGGGTGCCGGAAGCAGATGTGGAGCAGCTTCTAAGGGAAGTATCGGCTTGTTGCAGAACCCGGCGGACGGCCTGGCCGGCGGTCGCGTCGCCGCCCGTGACCGTGACGGATGCGAGCTTGGGCCCCGCGGACGCGGTGCGCTTTCCAGCCCTGGCGCGAGCTGTGGAGTCCTTCTTGGGTGCCTGCGGCGCGCCGCTGCTCGCTGGGGCGGCGACGGCCTTCTCCGTGGCCACGGCCTCTTCCATGGCGGCGCTCTCCAGGGGTGCGGACGCGACGTCCCGGCGGGCAGGGGCAGGGGCTGCTGCCACAGCCGACGGGCGTGCCGCGGAGCCGGGGCTCGCGCCCATCGAAGGCTCGTCGATCACGTCTTCATCCACCGAAGCGACCGCATCGGCTCCCTTGCCGTCGATGGCCGCAATGGCATTGGACTGGTCCAGCGTGGCGATGGCGAGCTTGGCCACGAGGGGCGCCGATGCCCCTGGGCCGCGCTCGCAGTCGGGTCGATTGGATGCTGGAACGGATGCGGAGAGCCCGCCTGCGAGGGCGGCGCACAGGAATGGGCGGGCTTGAGGTCCAGCGTTCGTCGCGAGCAATACCTGCCCATAGAGCAAGTTTGCATGCGGATCTTCGGGATGATCGTCTAGGGCGTGCTGGGCTTCTTCCAGGGCGGTGTTCAGCTGACCCGCCTCGAGGGCATCGGCCCCTGCAGCCAAGCTCGTGGCCAGATCCACGGGAGGCCGGAGCGGCTCCAGGGTGGGGGCGACTGGCGAGAGGGACCACAACACCCCGGCCACGCCGAGCAAGGCCACGAGGGTGATGGCCACTCCGACGGCGGCCAAGGAGAGCATCACCAAGAGCGCCTGCAGAAGGCGTCGGCCCCAGCTCCTGCGTCGCTTGGCCGGCGGTTTGGCGGGCGGGCGGAGCGGTGGAAGGTCCAGGGTGTAGGTCCGGCCTGCGGCGTCTTCGAGTAGGGCGCGTACTTTGGCCAAGTCGATCAGGCGAGACGCCGGCTCTGGATCGGTGGTGCGTCGAATGGCTTCCCGGACGGGGGGTGGGATGGGGTCGCCAGGGTCGAGGGCCTCGCTCTGCAACTTTTGCCCCATGATCTGGGCGAGCTGTTGGCCCATGGTGGAGGTGGGATCGGCTGCGAAGGGCTCTTCTCCGGTGATGCTCTCCCACAACACCACGCCCAAGGCGTAGGCGTCGGTCGCCTTGGGGTCCGGGAGCACGCCTGCGAAGGCTTCGGGCGGCAGATAGGCCATCGTGCCCGGCAGCGTTCCGTCTTGGGTGTGGCGCGTGGCTCCGGAGCTGACCGCGATGCCAAAGTCCACGATCACCGGTCGGCCGTCGCTACGAATCATGACGTTTGCAGGCTTAATATCGCGATGGGCTACGCCGCTCGCGTGGGCGTAGTCCAGGGCGTCCGAGACCGGCCCGAAGACGGCCAAGGCCTCGGGCACGTTCAGGGGCCCGCGACCGAGACGAGTGTGCAGATCCTCGCCGTCGATGAGCTCCATGGCCAGGTAGAGGAAGCCTTCGGTCTCGTGGCGGCCCCCGCCCAAGACCCGCACGATGGCGGGGTGGTTCAGGTTGGACAACGTGCGCAGCTCCTGGACGAAGCGACGCTCGAAATCGGTGCTCTCTCGGCGATCTAGGACCTTCACTGCCGCAACCACGTCCTCGGCAAGCACGCTGTGGCAGCGGTAGACCGAGCCCATGCCGCCGGCGCCGAGGGGCCGATCCACCACCCAATCGCCCAGGCGTTCCCCGCGTTGCAGCTTGGTCATGGCCGTCGCTCGTTCATGGGTTCGGCCGTGGGTCGACCACCGCCGTTGGAAAGAGCTGACGAGAGCCCAAGGCGGTGAAGGTGTCGTCTCGGCTGGCATCGAGTGTGGTCACCATCGCTTGGACCGTGCTGTCGGGCTCGGGTTTCACCCGAATGGCTCGATCTCGGGGATGGTCCAACTTGAGCCGTCGCAGCACTCGGTTGAGGTCCGTAGCCGGCGCGCCTCGGGGGCAGTCGTCGGGGCAGGGCACAACCACGCCGTCGTAGACCCGGTCGAAGGCGGCGATGGTGATCTCACCTTCGCTGTCCAGGGTGAGGGTGGGGTTTGCCCAACCTGCGGAGCTCGGGTCGGCCGCCACGTCTGCATTGGGATCTGCGGCGTTAGACCCACGTACTGGTAGGTTGAGGCCGATGCCGGCAGGGTGGCCAGTGGGGCCGAGCACGTACAGCCATGGCGAGCCCACACCCGAGCGCAGGACCGCGTGCAAGATGGGCAGAGACACCGAGGCGGGCAGGTCGCGATCGAGCTTGAGGGCCACTCGGGATCCGGGCGGGGCAGCGGTGCGCAGCGCGTCCCGGAGGTCTGATAGGTCTGGGCTGGGCTGGGACGTGAGCGACATCACCGGATCGCCATCGACCCAGATCTTGGATGCCGTCGCGGACACGACCACATCCGCGACCGGAACCGGCCGAGTGGACGTGCTCTGCGGAAGACGGGGCGGGCTTGTGCACGCGGCGAGCAGGGCGAGTGGCAGGAGGGCTTTCATCGGTGGGGCCATCGTAGAGCACGCAACGGTTATGCGGGCAGTGGAGGCTACATGCGGCTTGCCATG
This sequence comes from Myxococcota bacterium, assembly GCA_045106515.1. Taxonomy (GTDB): domain Bacteria; phylum Myxococcota_A; class UBA796; order UBA796; genus REDI01. Next base: position 17,140 of record JBGCER010000536.1, on the reverse strand, counting down.
TGCGTGATCCTGATGCTCGGGTGTGCGTCCCGAACGCCCTCAACCCAGGGTACGGCGACACAAGCGTCGACCCGCTCCGCCGAGTCCGAGTCGGTCGGTGTCTTCGCAGGGGTGGTGAACCTCGACGGAACGCCGCGCTCTCGCGACGACCTGATGGGGCACCCGACGGTGGTTTGGTTCTTTCCTTTCGCCGGGACGCCTGGCTGAACCAAAGAAGGTTGCGGGTACCGCGACCGCCAAGCTGAGTTCGATGCCTTGGGTGTGAAGATTGTGGGCGTGTCCTTCAACAAGCCCGAAAAGAACGCGTCGTGGACGAAGAACCAAGGCTTCGCCTACGAGGTCTGGTCCGACACGGAGCGCGAGCTGGCGCTGATGCTGGGTTCGGCCTCCAAGCCCAACCAGGCGACCCCCAAGCGAGTGACCCGCGTACTCGATGCCGAGGGTCGGGTTGTTCTGTCCTACGATGACGTGTCTGTCGGCACTCATCCTGAGCAGGTGCTCGAAGACTGTCGCAAGACCTTCGGCGTGTCGAAGGGGCGTTAGGGGGCGCACGGTCCCCGCGCCGGAAGTGTATCGATGTGCCGCCTCTTCGGATTCCGTAGTGCTGTTCCAAGCCGAGCTCACAAGAGCTTGGTGGCGGCGCAGAACGCCCTAGTGCGACAAGCGTCCGATCACGCAGATGGCTGGGGTCTAGGCTGGTTTCATGGCGATGAAGCCTATGTGGTGAAGACGGCCAAGGCCGCGCTGGACTGCGATCGGTTTCGGCGGGTCAGCGAGGGCCTCACCAGCCACACCTTTCTGGCTCACCTCCGCCGCGCCACCGTGGGCGAACTCGACCATATCAACGCCCACCCGTTTCGGTCAGGGCGGTGGTTATTTGCCCACAATGGGACGGTGATTGGGCTGGACCAGGGGCTGGGTCAATGGCTCCTCCAGCGGGTCGATCCACAGATGCGGCCGTTGATCATGGGCGATACCGACTCGGAGCTCCTCTTCTTTGCGGTGCTGACTCGGCTGCACGCGCTGGGCGGCGACCCCACCGGCCGAGCAGCGAGCGATCCAGGCCTGGCCGCACGGGCGGTGCGGGACGTCACCCTCGCCCTGGACGCCGAAGCCTCTCGGCGGGGCTTTGAGAGGCCCCTGCTGAATGTGGTGCTCACCGATGGTCGAGTGCTGCTCGCGCACAAGGCTGGCATGCCGCTGCAGTTGTCCACCCAGAAGCATCACTGTGCGGATGCGCCTACGTGCCCGGCAGTCAAGGTGTGTCTGATGGCTCGCCGTCCGGAGGGGGAGCCGGTCAACCACTTGATCGTGGCGAGCGAGGCCATCGGCTTGGACGAAAACGTGTGGGAGGACGTGGAAGACGGAACGACCGTGGTGCTCGGCGAAGACTTCCGTCTGCGACAGATCGGGCCCCCAGAGGGATGGTCCGCGCCGGTGCTGCCTGTGCGCTTTCGGATCGCGCGGTAGCGGACGCGGACGTCGAGGACCTGTGGTCCACGCGTATAGGGGGGCCAAAGCGTTCCCGCGCCGAATGCGAATCGAACGGTACTCGAAATCGATCCCGTAGGTGACGGCATCTCCGCACGGTCCAACGCGGAATTTCCTCCGACATGTTTAGATGGTGTCAAGACCGGAGGCTCCCATGCGCACCTTGACGCTCCTCGCCCTCCTCATTGCGTGCGACGGCGCGCGACTCGAAGCGGACCTGGCGCCGCCTCCAGACAACCTCGCGCAGGACGCCGTGGCGGCGTCGGCACCCGCCCTTCGCGCAGAGGCGATCTCGGCGTATTTGGCCAAAGACTTCGCCACGTTTACCGACAAGACTCAGGCGGCGTTGAACGCGGATCCCGACAGCAATGTAGACCTGTACAACTTGGCGTGCGGCTACGCGCTGATGGGCGACAGGGCTGCGGCCCTCGACGCCCTGCGGGCCCTGCATGAGCGCGGCGTGGACTATGGCGTGGCCACCGATCCGGACTTCGACGCCCTCCGTGGCGATGGCGAATTCGACTCTTTAGTTCAGGCTTTTGAGAGCTTGTACCCGAGGGTCCACAAGAGCGAGCGAGTGGCGAACGTCGGGGAGCGGCTCGACATTGCGCCCGAGGGCATGGCCGTAGACCCCGCGTCCGGCACGTTCTTCGTGGGCAGCATGCGCACCGGAGAGATTTGGGCCACCCGCGTAGGCCAGCCGGCATCCGTGTTTTCGACCTTGGCCATCGACGGGGTGTCGGTCTCGGCCTTTGGCTTGGAAGTGGACGCTCAGCGCGGCGTGCTGTGGGCCATTGGCAGCGGCTTCAGCCTGCACGAGGCCTACAAGCCCTCTCAGCAGGGCAAGACCGCGGTCTTCGCCCTGGACCTGGCGACCGGCGACGTTCGCGGCACCTATGTGCTGCCCGGCCGTCACCCGCGACTCGGCTTCAACGACATGGCCGTGGGCAGCGATGGCACGCTCTACCTGTCCGGCGGCGACCTCTACGTGTTGCGGCCTGGCGCGTCCGCCCCCGAGGTGTTCGGCCTGCAGCCGGCTCTGGGCTCGTCCAATGGCATCGCGCTGGGGCCCGACGGCACGACGCTGTACGTGGCCGCCGATCGGGAGGGCATCGCTAGGGTCGACCTCCAGCGTAAGACCTGGTCGTGGCTGGACGCCCCCGATGGCACCGATATGCGGAGCTTCTCTGGGCTCTATTGGGCGGGCGATGGCATGGTTGGGATCCAGCTCGGGCTCGCACGCTGGCGGGCGGTGCAGCTCGACCTGTCGGAGGACGGCGCGCGGGTCGAGACGATGAAGGTGCTGGAACAGGGCAACCCGGACATCGCCTATGCGACGAGTGGCGATGTGTATGACGGCGCCTTCTACTTCCTCGCCCGCGCCCCTCTGCCCCCGGGCACTGATCGTTCATCGGTGGGCCCGGCGGGAGGCATGGCGTCAGTCTGGCGTGCCCCGTTGGCGGCGAACTAGTCGCGCAGCGTCTGCATGCTCTGCAGCAGGGCGGCTCGGTGGGGCCGGAAGGCCTCGGCCTCTCCGGTGGCCTCGGCGATGATCAGGTGCCAGTCCGTCACCTTGATTCCGATCAGGTAGGTCTGATCCTTGGGGCCATTCGCTGCGCCAAGCTCTAGCAAATACGTGCCATTTGCGGCGGTCTCTTCAGACAGCACCTTGTAGCCAGCCTCGACCATCCGGGTGCGCAGGGCCTCTTTCCAGAACGTCAGCTCGGCCTTGGGCTTGTGCCGGACGCTTCGGACGCGGTAGAGCACATCATCGGCGGACACAGCCTGGAATCGGGTCGGTCGCTTAAACGGGGCAAAGCCTTCTGGGGCCCGCACGGTGGTTCGGGACTTGGCGGCTCTGTTGCCGCTCTGAAAGTCTCGTTCCACGTCCGCCATGTTCATGGTGTTCAGCCACGCAAAGCTGCTTCCACCGGTACGGCGGGGTGCTGTGCGATCGCGGAAGATGAACCGGACGGTCACTTGGCTGTGATCCAAGCGGGCTTGCAGGTAGCGTCGGCGACCCTTCAGACGCTCCAGCTCGCCAATGGCGTTGGTGATCTCACGCTCGACGGCGACCACGCTCTTGGCACGAGCGGTGGCCAACACCTTCATGTACTTTTCAAGGACCTTCTCGCGGCCTGCAATGCGGGCGTCGAGCTCGGCGATCTCGGCGCTGTGATCGGTGCGGCTGTACTCGCGGGCCACCACATCGCCAAGCTCGCGTAGGGCGTCGAGGACGTCCGCGGTGTCGTTGGTCGGGACCCGCAGCGAGACCATTTCTGGGGTGAAACTAGCGAACCAACCGTTCTTGCTCTCGGCGAGCTCCACGGCAGCGGTGGCCGCGGCCTTGCGGTCCGCCACGGTCACCGTGACGCCAGCGGTCACCGACGAACCTGTTAGGTCTGAAGAATCCGAGGTCGTTAGTTCTTTATCGTCGGGTGTGTCTTGTGCGAACGCCGGCGTAGATCCCAGGCCCATGCTCAGGGCCGCGAGCAGGAGAACGCGGCTCATAGAACACCTCCATCACTCTTGAGAACCCCTCGGACGGCGTCCAAGTAGCGCTGGGTTTGCTCTGGGGACGACATCCATGCCTCGACGATGTGGAGCTGGGCGCCGTCTTGCTTGACCGCGATGAGCCAGGTGTAGGGCGAGTCGTCTCGCTGCACGAAGCGAATGGTGGTGTACGCGCCCACGGTCTCGACGGTGGCGGACTCGAAGTCCTTGGACAGGCGTCCCTTGATGGCGTCGATCCAGAACGCGGCGTCGGAGCGGACGTTGGTGGCGAGGCGACCCGCCCAGATCCGCGAGCCGTCGGGGGCCTCGGCGACGTAGGCGCCCTTGAGATCGAGACGCACCATGCCGTCGGGCACGTCTAGGACCAGCTTCTTGCCGGTGCGGACCACGTCGTTGCCAAAGGGGGAGAGCTGGCGGATCCACCGGAAGGCTTTGCTGTCGTTGGCGCCGTTGCGTCGCGTGAGGGCCTGGCGAGGCTGGAGGGTGACCACGATCCGCGACAGGGCCGCGAGCTGGGACAAGGTGGTGGCCTGTGACTGCATCTGGTCGATTTGGTCGGTGAGGCGTTGAATTTGGCGAATGAGCTGAAGGCGCTCATTTTCTTCGGTGGCCTTGGCCAATAGCTCGACCAGTCGATCTCGAGTCGCCGTGGCGGTGTCTAGGCGAAGGCTCACGTCTTGGAAGGCCTCGGTGACGTCGCTGGCTTGGATGTTCTCGGAGAGCACATCGCCGATCGCCTGCACGGCAGCCAGGCTCTGCTTGAACCGCGCGACCGGCACGCGCATCGCCACACGGCTTTGGTCAACTCGCTCTACAAATCCGCCTTGATCCTTGGCGATCTGGGTCAACGTATCGACCGCCTCATCGACGCGCGGGACCCGAAGCATGGTGCTGGCCTCATAGAAGACCATGCGCTTGGCTGCGGGCTTCTCGGGGGCGATGGCGTCGTTGGGCTCCGATGGGCGGTTGCCGGGTCCGGCGGCTGAGGGCGGCGGAGAGGGTCTGGGTCGGCTCGACTTCTTGGCGGCCTTGACACTGCCGCCAAAGGCTCTGCCCCGTGCGGCCATGGGAGCGGACTGTACTGCAGCGATCGTCTCAACACCGGCTTCGTAGTCGGCCTCATCAGCGTAGTCACCGAACTCGCCGTAGGCTTCTGGCGCCCGCTTCGCACACCCGGCGATCAACATCAGCGCCGCCATGAGCCACACGCATCGTCTCCACATCAGAACCCTCCCTTGCTGGCGGATTTCTCCGCGCCCTTACGGGCCGTGTAGCACGAGCGTAGGCATGGCGCGCGCGGTCGCACAGGCCGAACGTTCCCCTCGGGCTCGGAGTGAGCCCATACTCACGTTACGGGGTGGGCTCGACCGTGCTCTCCCCCATGCACAAGGACCCACTATGTTTCGCTCGATCCTGCCTTTTCTGGCCCTCGCGCTGACTTCGTGCGCCAAGAGTCCTGTCGTCACCCCCGCCCCAACCGTCCAGGAGACTCCCATGTCCGCTGCTGCCAGCAACCCCATCGTCGTGCCCTGGGTCGGTCAGTTTGGTGGCGTGCCCGCCTTCGACAAGGTCAAGGTGGAAGACCTCCAGGCTGCGGTGGAGTACGGCATGGCTGCGGAGCTCGCCGACGTCGAGGCGATCGCGAACAACCCGGCGCCTCCCACGTTCGAGAACACCATCGCGGCCATGGAAGACACCGGCCGTGTTCTGAGCCGCGTCTTCACGGTCTATGGCGTGATGCAGTCGACCATGAGCTCGCCGGAGTCGCGGGCCATCGCCACGGTTTTGTCCCCGCGCATGGCGGCTTTCTCGGACAAGATCACCCAGAACGAAGCGCTGTTCAAGCGTATTGCCGCGGTCTACGAAGGTGATGAGTATGCGACGCTCACAGCCGAACAACAGCGTTTGACCTGGAAGGTCCACACCCGCTTCAAGCGCTATGGCGCGGGCCTTGGCGTTACGGAAAAGGCCCGTTTGGGTGTGCTTAATCAAGAGCTAGCAGCGTTGTACACCTCGTTCGGACAGAACTTGCTGGCCGATGAAGAGACGTGGGTCGTGTTGGAGACTCAAGAGGATTTGGCTGGATTGCCCGAGTCTTATGTGGCCTCGGCGGCGGCCCAGGCGGCCGAGCGTGAGCTGGAGGGCAAGTGGGTCGTGGTGAATACCCGCTCGTCGGTCGATCCCTTCCTGACCTTCTCGACACGGCGGGACCTGCGTGAACGCGTCTGGAAGGCGTACATCAACCGCGGTGACAATGGCGATGCCCACGACAACAACCAGATCATCACCACGATCCTAAAGCTCCGCCACGAGCGGGCTCAGCTGCTCGGCTACGAGACCTATGCCCACTGGAAGCTCGCGGACTCGATGGCCGGGGACCCGGCCAAGGCGATGGCGCTGATGACCGCGGTTTGGGAGCCGGCAGTGGCGCGCGTTCGTGAGGAAGTGGCGGATCAACAGGCGTTGGCCAATTCTCGTGGCGACAAGATCACCATCGAGCCGTGGGACTACCGCTTTTACCAAGAGCTTGTGCGAAAAGACCGGTACGACCTCGATCAGAACGAAGTGAAGCCGTACATGGAGCTGGAGAACCTGCGGGAAGGCATGTTCTGGGCCGCGGGAGAGCTTTATGGTCTGAAATTCGAGCCTGTGACCGGGCTGCCGGTGATCCATCCCGACGTGCGCGTGTGGGAGGTCAAAAACGCCGAAGGCGGCCACGTTGGCCTGTGGTATTTCGACCCCTATGCTCGCCAAGGAAAGCGCTCGGGCGCGTGGATGAACGCCTATCGACGCCAAGAGGCGTTCAAGGACACGCTCACGCCGATCGTGTCGAACAACTCCAACTTCGTGAAGGGGGGCCCTGGCGAGCCCGTGCTCATCTCCGGTGATGACGCCCGCACCTTGTTCCACGAGTTCGGTCATGCCTTGCACGGCCTGCTTTCAGACGTCACCTACCCGAGCCTCTCGGGTACCTCGGTGGCTCGGGACTACGTGGAATTCCCCTCCCAGCTCAACGAGCGCTGGTTCATGACGCCCGAGGTGCTGAACAAGTTCGCCCTGCACTACGAGACTGGCGAGGCGATCCCCCCCGAGCTTGTGAAGAAGATGCAGAGCGCATCAAAGTTCAATCAGGGCTTTGGAACTGTGGAATATCTGGCCAGCGCGCTCGTCGATATGAAGCTGCATCTGGCTGGCGGCGCCGACATCGATCCCGACGCCTTCGAGAAGCAGACCCTCACCGAGCTGGGCATGCCGAAGGAACTCGTGATGCGCCATCGGACTCCCCAGTTTGCACATGTGTTTTCCGGAGATGGGTACGCTGCAGGCTACTATAGCTACCTCTGGGCGGACACCCTCACCGCTGACGCCGCCGAGGCCTTCACCGAGGCGGGGTCTATGTACGACGACGACACGGCGGCCCGGCTCGTCGAAAATGTACTTTCCGTTGGTGATACCCGCGATCCGGCCGAGGCCTTCCGCGCCTACCGTGGCCGGGACGTCGAGGTCGACGCGCTGATGCGCGCGCGGGGTTTCCCGGTTTCCAAGGACTGAAGCGGTCGGCCTAGCCGAGCTGGCTCACCAATCGTTGGAACTCGTCGAAGGTGACGACGCCGTCGCCATTGGCGTCCATCTCTTGGATCCAGTCCTGGACCGTTTGCGGGTCGTTCACCCCAAGCCACCGCATCAGGTCCGTGACCTCCGACGCGGTGAGCACACCGTCGCCGTTGACGTCCAAGGCGTCGAAAGCTTGGCGAATCGAGGATTCGCTCGGGGGCGCAGGCTGCGTCAAGAGCGCAGAAAACTCATGTTCATTTAGGCCAAGTGCGCCGGAACCAGCGGACAGCACGATCAGCGCCGCGGCCTGTGTAAGGCTCGTGTGGCCGCCCAGCCGTTGGAGCGCGGCGCTCAGCTCTTCCGCGTCGAGGTAGCCGTCGTTGTTGGCGTCGAAGGTATCGAACACGATGCGATGAGCCAGGCTCGGTACTGACATAGGCTCCCCAAGGTTGGGCAGCCTAGCGCGTGAGGCCTGTGGGTGGGGGAGGCCCGAGCTGCTAAGCTTGGGGGTGAGGCCGGAGGGCCGCTGTCGTGAGTCACTACATTCCAGATGTGCTGCACCGGCCAGGCGCGCTGGTGGAGGGACGCTACCGGCTGATCGCTTTGGTGAGCCGGGGGCGGCGTTCTGTGGTGTATCGGGGCCGCGATGAGATGCGGCGACGCGAGGTCGCGGTCAAGATCGTGCCGGGTGTTGCGGCGGCGGTCGACGCGAATCGAGTGGGGCGGGTGCGGCATCCCTCCATTGTCGAGGTGCTCGATGTGGCGCCGCTTGGACCGGAGCACACGGCCGTTGTGATGGAGTGGGTGCAGGGCACGGCTCTTGGGGTGGTGTTGAAGTCTGGGCCGCTCAGTGAGGCGGCGTCATTGGCCGTATTGGAGCAGTTGTCGGGCGCCGTTCAGGCGGCCCATGCGCAGCGCGTCGTGCACAGCCGAATCTGCCCGGAAAACGTCATCTTATCTGAGAATGAGGACGGCGAGGTCCACGCCAAACTGGCTGGGCTGGACCACCTGATCGTGCCGTTTTCCGGCGGGGTGGAGCTGCCGCCGCTGCCGGACACACCCGCGTATGACCCGCCGGAGCAGACGAGCCGGGCGACGGCCGATCCATCGGGCGACGTGTACAGCCTGGGCATGACCATCTGGCATGCGGTGTCGGGCCAGCCCCGCGATGTGGTGCCTTTTCCCGGTCGGGCCAGCATTCGTGTGTCCAGCAACGACGGCATGCCATCGCGCATGTTGGCCATCCTGCAGACCTGCTCCGCAGTCGCTCCCGCCGACCGCTACGACAGCGCGGATGCGCTGATCGAAGATATCCAGCGGCGATACTACCCGGCGCAATCCGTGGTTTGGTCTCGTCGAACGCTCACGACGGCCGCAACCGTTGCGATGGTGTTGCTGGCCCTGGTTCTTTTGGGTTTGACGGTGTGGACCTTTGGGAGTCTGGGTCTTGATGCGTCAAATCGCGTGGCGAGAAATGATGTACAACCTGCGCTTTCTGCGTTGCCGCCCCAAAGCCCTGCCGTGATTCAAACGTCGGATGTTGAGTCTTCGCACGATCCGTCAATCGACGATTCGGGCCAGCCGTTCGGCGAGTCACCGCCGCCTGACCCCGAGCCTGAGCTCTCTGTGCCGCCGGAGTCGTCGTTCTCTCCCTTGCCGGTCGAGGGTTCGCAGGGCGACGAGCCTTCCAGGGCCGGACAGGAGCCCCTCATCGCGGGCCGAAATCCGTCCGAGCTGGCGGGCGCTCAAGAGCCTCAGCGGGGTCGGCCATCGGGGCCGGTGGCCCGTGGTGACGCCGGTGGCGTGGCCTCCGGTGGCTCGGCCATGGCGAACATCGACCCGCCAGTAGGCCCTTCCTTCGGACGCGTGGGGGGCGATGGCCCGCCCACGAGCGGCGAGCCCCCAACGCCAGACGCTGCTTCTGGCACCCCGGACGATGCGTCCACAAGTCCTGTCGGGGACAGCGGGCAAGTCGCGGACGCCTCGGACGCGTCCAACACATCTGACACGACGTCCGACCCGCAGGACGCTGGAGATCCAGGCCCCGCCGATGCGGTCGCCACCTCTCCGACACCCACGTCATCGGTGCCCGCCGATCTGACAGGCACCACGCGCTGGACCGGAGAGATCGCGGGTCGGCCGGCGGAGTGGACGTTGCGGATCGCTGGAGATGGGACGGCGACGGCGTCGAGTCGGACGCGCATTGGCTCCGACTGGGTCGTTCGGCGGCTGACCGGACGGGCTGACCCGCTGGATGGGGGGGTGAGCTTGGACCTGCGCGACCCCGACGCTGCGGGAGAGCTGCGGATGCAAGGAACGCTGGCCGCTGGCAGCGGCCAGGGCCAAGTGGCGGTGCGCGGACGGACCCGCGGTCGCTGGGGCATGAGGCAGGTTCCATGATTTTCGTCCTATTCGCCGCGTTCGCGGGCGCTGGAACGGGGCCTTGGACCTTGGATGCAGGGGAGCACAACGCCTATGTGGGCGTCGACTACGGCCAGTTTCAGACCATCGGCCGCCCCGGACAAGATGCGGCGAAACTCCAGACTGGGCTGAACGCCGCTCAGGTGACGGGCGTGTGGACCGCCGGGATCATCGATGGCGTCGATATGGAGCTCGTGGTGCCGCTCAAGCGCGCTTGGGCCACCGACGACCGTACGTCGTTCTGTGTGCAGAGTCGACCCGATGACTGGTGTGAGCCGACCCAAGGAGTGGGCAACGTAGGCCTTCACTTCCGAGGCCGACTCCTCTCTGAAGACAACTTTCGTCCCATCACCCTGAGCGCCCGGCTAGGCCTGCGAACGGGCGCCGCCTATGCCGGCCAACGCGGTCGGCTCACCACCCTGGGGGATGGTCAGACCGACCTTGGGGCGGGGCTGTCGATCGGGCGTACAGGAACCGCAGGGAAAGCCTGGTATCGCGTGTCGATGGCGGCGGATTACTGGCTGCGGTTCCGCCTGGCCACCACCGACGGCCGACGGGTGCCTGGCGATGAGCTCGCGGCGGGCGTCGACGCCTTGGGCTCGCCGGTCCCTTGGCTGGGCATGGGCGTATCCGCCGCAGGCTTCCACCGGTTGTGGGGCGTCGGGCTTGGAGATGTGCGGCTCGGCGACCGAGATGCCTGGGTGAGCCTCGCCGCATCCCACGTACGCGTCGGCCCCAAAGTGGCGTTCTACACCAAGAATCATTGGACTTTCTTCAGCACCGTGCAATTCACCGCCGCTGCCAAGAACGCGCCCAGCGACATGATCTGGGGCACCGTTGGGGTCGGGCGGTTCTTCCGGAAGCCAGAGACCACGGAGTAGGGGTCAGGACGCTAGGTGTAAGACTTTGGGGGTCTTGGGATGGGGGCGCGTACGGAAACCCCTCCATGCCTGCGCTGCGCCTCGGGGTCACGGTGGGTGCCCGGCGCGCATCGTCAGGGTTCACGGCGCCTTCAGCCTTCGAGCAGCACGCCTCGGGTCAGCACCAGCCTCAACGCGGACTCGGCCCAGGTCTGGAGCGTCTCGGTGACCGTCTGGGGCACGGCGGGGCAGCGACGGCTGAGCACGGCCATCGCTTCGTCCAGATCGTGGGTTCGTAGCCACTGAATCATAGACGGCCGGTCCAGCCGGTAGCGATCGACGGTGTCGCGCGCCAGGCACTTGGACAGGCGCTCGATCTGTAGGCGTTCCCAGGGAGTGATCGCGTCGGGTGGCACCATCACTTCGAGGTCGCCGGTCAGCCAGACCGGCGGCGGTGCGTGGGTCGCGGCGCCGGCCCAGCGGCGTCCATCGGAGGTGGCGGCGAACACGCCGGGCGCTCGGCGCACCAAACCCAGCATTTCGCAGCGAGCGAGGGCGCGCCCCACCATGCGGCCTTCGATGGCGTCGAATCCATCGTCATCGAAGGGCCGAACTTCGGTGCCGAGCACGGGGTAGACGGCTTTGCCGTGGCGTCGCCACCGCGGGAAGATGACCTCGCGGTGCTGCTCGCACAGCAGCTCTCGGAACACCATATCGTCCACGGCCCCGTCGCCAGCTTGGCCGAGGGCCCGGCGGATGGCGGGCAGCACCACGTGCAGGTCGCGGTCGATGAGTCGGTGCACAAGGCGGTCGGCGGCCTCGATGGGCCCGCCAGACAGGGTATCCTCCAGGCCAAGATCTAGGTGCAATGTCCGCTTTAGAGGCTCCATGGAGATGACGTTCAGGGCGTCCAACGCCCGCAAGGCCCGGCCCCATCGCGGGTGCTTCTCCAGCGGATCGCCCGAGGCGATCTCACTCACAGCCAGCGCCCGTCCGACGGCTTTGGCGCCGTTCTTGTCCAGGTTCCCGCTGTGCGTTCGGCGAGGCGCCACTCGGTGAAGCGCCGCGGCGAGGGCGGCGATGTCGTGAAGCAGAGCCATCGGGCCGGCGCTGGGTTCGCCCAGGTCCTCGGTCTCGTCCATGACGGCGTCTTCGAAGTCGTAGTCGACAGGTGGAGGCGGCGGCAGATCCGGGTTGAGCCGATACCGCCCCGAGTAGGCCGGGGCGTCGTCGTCGGGCAGGGCCATGAGCAGGCCGGCGCCGTGCAGTCCGCGAACCGCGGGGCCGTCGTGCTCTGGATCCCAAGCGTGGACGCCGAACACAACGCCGTCATCGAGGGCGTGCCGCTGGGCGGCAAAGAGAACGTTCCGGGTGGCGATGGGCAGCTTGGCGATGACGTTGGCCAGGTCCGCGCGGGTCGCCTCCTGCTCGGCGGCATCGCGGCGGGCGTAGCGAACCAGCACGCGGTCTCCGAGCTGCGGCAGCACGTCTCGTTCGAAGGCATCGGTGACGATGCGGCGGGTGGGGCTCACGATCTGCGCGAAGTGCAGGCTGGGGTCGATCACGGCATCCAGGTCGGCCCACACGTCCTTGGAGGAGACCTCCAGCACGCTGACGGCGCGCCTCATGGGGCGATCTCGATGCGGTAGGGGTAGCCCTGCTCGGTCAAAAAGAGCTGGCGGTGTGCGGCTTGTGTCTCTTCAACGCTGTCTTTGCTGACCAGGGTGTAGAAGGTGGCCCGGTTGTCATCGCGTTTCTTGCGGAGCACCCGGCCGAGCCGTTGGGCCTCTTCTTGGCGGCTGCCAAAGGTGCCACTGACCTGGACCGCCACGGACGCCCCAGGCAGGTCGATCGAGAAATTCCCGACCTTGGACAACGCGAGTTCGGTGATCTCCCCCGTCCGAAACGCCTCGAAGAGACGGGCCCGTTCGGCTGCGGGGGTCTTGCCGGTCACCACGGGGATCCCAAAGCGCCGGGCCAGGAATTCCAGGTGGTCGAGGTAGGTGCCGAGCACCAGGACCGACTCGCCCTTGTGCCGGGTGAGCAAGGTCTCCAAAACGCTGCCTTTTCGTGCATTTTTAGCCGCCATCATGTTCTGGCTACGCTTGGATGCGACAAGGTACTTCGAGCGGTCTTCCAGGCCCATGGGTACCCGGATCTCGACGCAGCTCGCCTCGGCGAACCATCCCTGGGACTCCAGGTGCTTCCACGGCATATCGAAGCATTTGGGCACGATGAGGGCGAAGAGATCGCCTTCGTGGCCATCCTCCCGCACCCGGGTGGCGGTGAGTCCGAGTCGCCGACGTGCCTGGAGGTAGGCGGACTCTCGGAAAATGGGTGCGGGTAGCAGATGCACCTCGTCGTACATCACAAGGCCCCAGTTCGCCTCGTGGAATAGCCGAAAGTGTACAGGCGCCGTGTTTTTACTCGGGCGCCAAGTGAGGATCTGGTAGGTGGTGACCGTGACGGCCTTGAGCTCCTTGATGTCGGCGCTGAACTCCCCCACGTCGTCTTCGGTGAGGGTGGTGCGCTCCAAGATCTCGCGGATCCACTGCTTGAGCGCCGTTCGGCCCGTACAGAGGATCAACGTGCGCATCCCCAGCCGCACCATGGCCCCGATGCCCACGATGGTTTTGCCTGCGCCGCACGGGAGTACGACCACGCCAGAGCCCGCTTCATGGCCGGGGCTGCCCGAGTGAAAAGCGTCGATGGCGGCGATCTGATAATCGCGCATCGACCAGGAAGAACCGTCGGGATTGCGGGTGCTCAACTCCATGGTCAACGGATCGCCGTCATCGTAGCCAGCCAGGTCTTGCACCGGATGGCCCAGGCTCGTGAGCACCTGCTTCAGCTCGCCTCGGCTTCGGGCGGCGACCCGCACGGAAGTGGGGGTGATGTGCTCCGAGAGTAGGCCTTGCACGGGCGATAGGCGGCTGACCTCGTCCAGGTCGAGAGGGTCGTCGGACTCCAGCCGGAGGTACTCGCCATCACGAACCAGGCGCAGCTTGCCATAGCGCGCAAACTGGCGGTGCACCGTGTCAATAACAGACTCGGGAACAGGATATTTGGCGAGTGCGTTCAGCGTCTCGGCCAGCTCGTCGGCCGTGTGTCCGGCAGCGGCGGCGTTCCACAGCGATAGAGGCGTGATCCGCCAGGTGTGCACATACTCCGGGCTCTTTACCAGCTCGGCGAATCCCAAGAGTGCATCCCGGCCCTCTTCGAATCGAGCACCCTGAGTTTCCAGCAGGATGGTGTGGTCGCTCTGCACGATGAGCGGGTTGTCGGGCCGGTAGATCATGCTCCGAGACTAACCACCCGACCGCAGCCGGCCCCTCGGGCTTAGTCGGGGATGGCCGCAGCCATGGACATCATCCACACGATCTCTCGGCCGATCTCCTCGCTCTTGGCCAGGTAGGTGGCGGCCTCCTCGGGGGTGCCATCGGACAGCTTGGGATCGATGAACGGTAGTCCCACGCGCAGGTCTGCCCCTTCGACGATCGGGCAAGCTGCGTCGGCCTCGCTGCACACCATGACGGCCGCGAAGCCTTGGCTCGGGTTGGAAGCGTCGCCATAGGTCTTGGAGAAGCTGCGCAGGGATGCATCAGGGCCGAGCTGGGTGGTGTAGACGACGTTGCGCTCGCCGAGCACCTCGCCGGCTTCGGTGATCTCAAACCCGTGGGTGCGCAGGGCCGCGACGGCGCGAGGATTGAACGCCGTGGCCTCGGTGCCGCCCGAGTACGTCTGCACATGGTCGAGGCCAAGGTGGCGGGCTGCGGCCAAGGCCCAGAGCTGCGCGATGTGGCTGCGACGGGAGTTGTGGGTGCAGACGAAGGTCAGGTTTGCAGGGGCGCTCTTGCCCCGTTGCTCCCGGATCCAGTTGGCGGTCAGACGCAGAGAGGCCTCGCGCTCGGCGTTGACCGTCGCCGGCTTTCCAGCGGCGAGCCACTCGCCAACATGGGCGATTAACGCCGTGTTTAGGCCTGGAGTGGCTGCGGGTACGTCGACCGAGAGGAGGGGTGCGGGGCGCTGTTCCGCCGGTGGGGCAGGGGAAGGCACCGCACATCCGAAGGCGACGACGAGGGGCAGGTAGCGCATGATGGCTCCAGTGTGGAGGGCCGCCTATCCGCTCAGCGGCGGGACAGACGCGGTGGACCCATTGTGTTGCCGGACTGCGACCCGCAACGTGGGCTTAGGCCAAAAAGATCCAGAGACCGGCCGTCGCCGCCAGAAGGACAAAGCCGAGGATGGCCCATCCGAATGCGCCCGGTCGACCCGGCTGCCGACGGAGCCAGAACCCCAGGGCGGGCACGACCAAGAGGGCCGCCACCGTGCGGGCCAGGGTGCCAGGGTCGTAGATCGGCGGCTGGGGCGTCCACGATGGAAAGCCGGATAGATCCGAGGTCAGCACGCCGGCCAGCGCCCCGACCGCCAGCGGCACAAAGAGCACGTCGAGGGGGCCGCGCAGGGCCAGGCTGCGAATCACAGGCAGCGGAGAGCGGTGCGGCACCCAGCGCCACAGGGCGAGCAGCGTGAGGCCGAGGGGCAGCGCCCCGGTGTGGATCGCCAGCCAGCCCAGATCGGGCTCTGCGGCGTTGTTGGCCAAGAGCAGCTCCGCAATGAAGCGCAGGCTGCGGATGATCTCCCACACGCCGAAAAGCAGGAGCGCCCCGCTCGCGACGCCGCTCCTGCGGATCAAGCTAGCCATGCTCCATAGGGCCGCCGCCGTGATCAAACCGATGGCGCCGAGCAGTACGCCGAGCACTAGACCATCGAGCACCACCAAGTCCGGAAAGCGGCTCTCCAAGGTCAGGCCCATGGCTACGCCACCGGCAAAACTGGCTCCCAAATACAGACCTTGAGCGATGGCCGCCCAGAGCCGGCGTGTGGAGGGCGGGCCACCCATTGGAACCACCGTATCCAGAGCGAAGCGCGCCAACACCAAGCCCAGTAGGCCCGTAGACAACGGGGAGAATGCCGGCGGCCACCCGCCCACCGTGTCCATCCACCAGGCGCTGCCACGACCGAGCTGGGCCAAGGACGCGCCTTGAGAGATCCCCGGCAGCGGCACGAGAGCGAGGCCCAACAGCATCAGAACTGCGGCGACGGCGTACATGGGGCGGCGGTGCGCGGTGGGGGAGAGCGACTGCACTGAGCATCCTTGGGTGCCGTCGACTAACCGGACTGGGGTGGTAGGCTGGGGCATGACGACGCTGCACCCCTTTGCCCCTCGCGTTTGGACCGCAAACGCAGACCACAACATGTTCGGCTTGGCCCTCGGGGCCCGCATGACCGTGGTTCAACAGCCCGGCGGTTCGCTGTGGATCCATAGCCCCATCGCCTTGACCCCCGAGCTCCGCGCCGAGGTCGATGCGCTCGGCCCCGTGGGCATCGTGGTGGCGCCCAACGCCTTCCACCACGTCTACGTTGCAGACTGGGTCCGGGCCTTTCCTGAGGCCCGCCTGGTGGGGGCTGCGGCTCTGGTGAGCAAACGCAAAGACCTGAACTTCCAGGGCGTTCTGGGCCAAGACCTGACCTTCGAGGGCCTGCGCCAACAGCACATCGCAGGCAGCCTGCTCGACGAGACCGTCTTCCTTCACGAAGCGAGCGGAACCCTGATCAATTGCGATCTGTTCGAGAACTTCCAGACCTGCGACCACGGGCTCACGCGCTTCTACCTGAAGATGGGCGGCGTGTACGGGAAACCCGGCCTACATCCGGTGATTCGCCTGGTGTACCGGGATCGCGCTGCAGCTCGGAAGGGCGTGGCCGAAGTGCTGAACTGGGACTTTGATCGCGTGGTGATCTCGCATGGGGACTGCGTGACCGAGGACGCCCAGGCGGTGACCCGGGACGGGATGCGGTGGTTGATGGGAGAGGGGTGATGTTGCCCGGGTGCCTAGGCCGTTCTACACGTCGGACCGCGTGAACCGGCCCCCGCCCAGCGAAGCGTCCGGCTCACGGTCTCACGCCTCCCGCGCCACCCGCTCCGCCCTCTTCAACACCTCACTCTTCAGCTGACCACAGCCCGCGTCCACGTCGATCCCCCGGCGCACCCGCACCGTCGCGGACACCCGGTGCCCTTCCAAAATCCCCACAAACCGCTCGGCGTCTTCCGCCGTCGTCGGCGCCCCATCAAACCCTTCGGTGGGGTTGAGTGGGATGAGGTTGACGTGGCTGTCGATGCCCTGGAGCAGCTTGCCGAGCTGGTGCGCGTCTTCGGGGCGGTCGTTCTGCCCGGCGATGAGGGCCCACTCGAAGGTGACGCGGCGGTGGGTGGCGGTCTGGTATTCGCGCACGGC
>JBGCER010000535.1:0-4229 GCA_045106515.1 Myxococcota bacterium | reverse complement strand
GCACCAGCACCGTCGGATGATCCAGGAACTGCGGACCCTCCCAAGAGCAGATCAGAGCCTTGCTGGCTTGGATCGCGAGACCGGCCGTCTCTTCGCCCATCGCACACGGCACCGCCGCCCGAGTCCCCATGGTCAGGGATCCCGTGGCTAAGGCCAGTATGGACAGGTAGCGCAGCATGGTCAGCGAAGCCTAAAAGCGGCGGTGCTCGGTCGCGGTGTCGTAGACCCTGCGGCCCAGAACGAAGACCATCTCGACCGACTCGCGCGGGTCCAGGGGGTCGCCCGTCGTCACGATCAGATCAGCGGCCTTGCCGACTTCGAGACTGCCGATGCGTTCCCCCAGGCCAGCCGCCTGGGCCGGAACGATGGTCACGCCGCGCACGGCGGCCATGTCATCGTTGTCGAAGCCGTAGCGGCAGCCCATGGCGGCTTGGACCGACAGTTCGCCCTGCTCCATACCGCGCCCAATCGTGTCCGTGTTGAAGCCCACCTGCTTGTGGCCGGCTTTTTGGTACTGGGCCGCGATGCCGTACACGGCGCCGTCCTGATCGTTGGCACCGGGGAAGGAACTCGAAACCATGCGCGGACCCAGGATGGCCGGTACCTCCAGCTCGGCGGCCTTTTCAGCGGCGCGGTAGCCGTCGAAGGTGCCGTGGTCGATGTAGACGTCCAAGCCGAACTCCTCGCGCACCATGGTCAGGGTCATCAAGACCACCTGATACATCTGCGTGTGGGTCGAGACCTGGGTCTTGCCCGCGAACAGGTCGCGGAAGATGTCGAGCATCAAGACGCGCTCGGGGCGCGGACCGCCCGCTTCCTCGTGCTCCTTCCAGGCCTGGGCGTAGGCCCGGCCCTTACGGAACACGCTGCGGGTGTTGTAGTTCATCAGCGTCCGGCGCGGACGCAGGATGCTGTAGCGCTCGGGGTTGCCAGCCTGGGCCAGCTTCAAAGAGCCCGGATCGCGCAGCACACTCTCCTCGAAGCCGGGCAGCCCCAGGCGCAAGAGGATGCCCTGGCCGCCCATGTTGGTGGCCGAGCCGGGGATGCTGAGGATGGCCGTGATCCCGCCGCCGACTCCGTTCTGCAGGTTGCGGTTGCCGATGGCGATGGTCGGACCGCGGCGCATGCCGGGATTGGCCAGGTAGACCGAGTCGCTCAGGTCGCGCAGGCTCGGCGCAGCCACGTGGCTGTGCAGATCGATCATGCCCGGAACGATCCATTGATCGCCCAGGTCCACGACCGCCGCATCCTCGGGCAGGGTGAGGTTGCGCGCTTCCCCCACCGCGGTGATACGGCCGTCTTGGATCACCAGCGCGGCATGGTCATACCACTGGGGCTGACCGGAGTCGTAGGGCGCGGCGACCAGAACCTTGGCTGCCAAGAGGACCAGGGGCGCACCCCCGACCTCTCCTGCCTCGATAGCCACCGTGCCATCCGTGCCATCCGTGCCATCCGTGCCATCCGTGCCATCCGTGGCCTCCGTGGTTTGACCCGTGGAGGCCGCCTCCACGGTCGGCGAGACGGAAGCGCCCAGAACGGGCGCGCAGGTAGCCAAGATTCCAGCGAACCACATCTCAGCGAACCTCCTCACCGGCAACCCACACCCGCTGAACGCTGGTGGAGAGAGCCAGGGGCGGACCGTTCAAGAGCAGCACATCCGCGGCCAAGCCAGCCTTCAAGCTGCCGACGCGATCTTCGACACCCAGCAGCCTGGCGGCATCGTGGGTCAAGGCGCGCACGGCGCCCGAGGCGCTCATGCCCTGGGCCACCGCCATGGCGACGGTGATGGGCAGCTCGACCGCACCTTCTTCCGCTTGGGAAGCCAGCGCGATGGCGAAGCCCGCCGACTGCAGGTCCGCGAAGCGGTTGCGCGGAGCCTTGGCGGAGGAGTCACTGGCCGAGACCGGGTTGGTCATCGAGGGCAAGATGCCCCGCACGTGCTTGCGCATGCTGCTGGGCAGGCCCATGGCGCCGCTGGCACCGACCAAGACCGGCTGGATGCCGTGCTTCGAGAAGGTCTGCACACACTCGATGACTTCGTCCGAGCGACCGACCGTGACCCACACCGTGCCCCTGCCCAGCATCGCTTGGCGGATGGGTTCCAGCTCGGGGTTGATGCCCGGGCTGCGGGGCGTCCCCTTGGGAGCCTTGGCTGCCTCGGCGCGCGGTTCGATGGTGCGCTTGGCGACCACGTACTCCTTCTCGGTCTGCTCGACCTCGACGTCGTGCTCGGTGCCGTTCAGCTCCGCCTTGCCGGTCAGCTTCTCTTCGTCCAACTCGAGAGTCAGCGTCACCTTGCCTTCGGTACCCAGACCGGAGAGTTCGATCGCCAGCTCGGTGCGCGTACCGGAGATCTCAAGGAGCGAGCTGGAGAGGGCCGAACAGCGCAGGTTGCCCTGCAGCTGACCGTCTTCGTCGAGCAAGCGCAGACGCAGGAAGACGCCTTCGGCATCCGCGGCCGCGTCGGGTAGAGCCAAGTGCCCCACCCACACGCCGGTCACGGGGCGAGCGACTGCCTTGTCCTTCTTCTTCTTTTTCTTCTTGGACTTGTCGTCGTCTTTGTCGCCTTCCTTGGCGTCGTCGTCCTTGTCCTCGTCGTCTTTGTCGTCCGCCTCGGGAGCGGGCGGGGTCCAAGCCGCCAGCTCCTTCTCGTACTCCTGCCACTTCTGCTTGTACTCAGCAGCGTCTTGCAGGAGCGCCTTCACATCCTCGCCGGCGCGCACGCGAATGCGGTCCGTCCACTGCACGTGGACAATGGCGGGATAGGCGATGACGAGGTCGTCAAAATCCTCGGCGGCCGGACGGTACACCATGGTGGGCGAACCCTTCTTGCCCGGCTCCGAGCGCGAACCCATGTTGACCGTGGTGATGCCGCTCTTCGCCACTTGGCGATCGGCGAAGTCACCGGGCTCGAGCAGACGGGTCAGGTCGGTGCGGGCCGAGAACTTCTTCGTCGAACCCTCCAGACCTAAGTAACCGTAGGCGTCGATCATGCCGGGCATGGCGGCGTAGCCCTTGACCACGACGGCACCGGGCGGGTGGGCCACGGTGGTGCCCACTTCGCGGATGGAACCGCCCTGGATCAGGATCTGACCGGGGCTCATCACTAGCCCGTTGCCCAGGTGCAGTTCCTGCACGTCGAGCACGACCGGTCCGTCTTCCTCGGCCTTCCAAGCCACCTCGCCCGCCACCCAAGTGGCGGTCACGGCGGCGCCGGGGCTCAGGGGGTCGCCGCTGAACACGGCGAAGTCGGCGTCCTTGCCGGGGGCGATGCTGCCCACGCGATCGGCGATGCCCAGCACTTCGGCCGGGGTCAGCGTGATCGCGCGCAGAAGATCAGCCGCGGAGAGGTCACCGTGGGCCACGAGCTGAGCAGCCATGCGCAGGTTGCGCGGGTGCTGGGAGGGGCCGGGGGTCAGGGCCACCCGGACGCCAGCTTCCATCAGCGCAGCAGCCACGTCGTAACGGGGCCAGGCGGCGTCTTCGCTCTTGCCGAAGTCGCCACCGCGCAGGGGCGGGCCGATCAGCACGGGAACGCCCGCCTTCGCCAAGGCTTCCGCATGGGCGACGCCGCCGGGAAGGCCGCGACCACCGTCGAGAACCCAGTTCAGGCTGTGGCGGTCGCAGAACTCGAGCAGAGCGCGAACCTCACCGGCCTCTTCAGCGCCCAGGCGCCAAAGCGCCTTCGCTTCGACCATTTCCTTCAGCAGGGGACCGACGGTCGGACCGTAGTGATCCGCGCCTTCGCCGCCCTGGGCCAGGGTCATCAGCTCGTCCAAAGCCACGATGGCGCCCATGGTCGAACGCGGCAGCTGGGGCGCTTCCACGCCCAAGCCCACATCCACCGTCGCGGGCACCGGAGGCTCCCAGAAGCCAGGGGTGCGGCGGGCCTCGGAGCTGATCGAACCGTGCAGGCCCGTGCTCTCGGCCACGACACGTCCCTCACCGGGCTCGCCGTAGGTCTTGACAGCGGCACCCTGGCCAGCGATCAAGCGACCGCGAGCGGGGGCCAAGTAGGTCGTCGTCACGCCTTGCATCAAGGCGCTGTACACATCGCTGTAGGGGTCGAACCCGTCGATGGCGCGCAGGTCCGGAGCCGCCGTGCGCGGGCTGGCCGCCGTGCTGCCCAAGCTCGAGTCCGCGGCCACGAGGCCGGGCACAAGCACGGCTTGATCACCGTAGTCGACCACGCGCACGCCCTGGGGCAGGTCGACGTTCTTACCGACGGC
>JBGCER010000534.1:0-7093 GCA_045106515.1 Myxococcota bacterium | reverse complement strand
GCATGCCACCCAAGGCACAGGTGACCCCACCGATGGCGATCGTGGCGAAGGACCATGCGCTCACCCCGCCCGATAGAGTCGTTCCGGCCACGACGCTCGTCGCGAGAATTACCGGGATCAACGCCCAAAAAGTATAGAGCTCCCACATGTGGCCCAGGTAGCCCAAGGCCGCAGAACGCAGCGCAGGGTCGCGGATGAGCCGCAGTGGGGCACGAACATCGAACGGCGCCGACTTGGCCAAGTGAGGGCCGTCGGGCACGGCGACAACAAGCAGGATCCCTCCAGCCACACAGAGCAGCGACGTGCCTCCGATCACCGATTGCCAAGGTAGATCGGCCCCGAGCGCGCGGATGCCATGGGGCAGCGCTGTGCCCACGACAAGCGCCCCCACAAGCCATCCCAGCGCCCCGCCCAGGCCCCCGTCAAACCACCCCGCCGCGACCTTCATACCGATGGGGTAGATGCCAGCGAGCGCGACCCCCACAAGGAGCCTGGCGGCGATCACCATGCCGAAGCTCTCGGGCCACAACATCGGAACCGCGTTGAAGAGCCCGGCCAACACCGCACTGATCAAGAAGAGTCGGCTTGGGGAGACCCGATCCGCGAGGCCCGAGAACGCCGAGCCCAACGTACCGAGGATGAAGCCGACCTGGGTGGCAACGGTCACCCAGACCACCCCATTGTCGATCCCCCACCCCGCTTCGAGATCCGGCAATACCGCATTGCCGGCAAACCACACGCTGGTGCCCACCAGCTGGGCGAGCACGATGACCGGGAGGATGTGGGCGGGACGCTTCATCGGGCACCGGATGCTCGGGAGGGTGAGTGGGTGCAGAGTCGAGGGTTTCCGACACGCGTTGGGTGGGCCTCCAGCCCAGATGCGTCGAGTTCACATCTTGACAGCTCACTTTCTAGCAGCTGATTTTCCCCTGCCCATTCAGCTCTATGTTGTCGGGGGCGGCGTTTTCGCTTTGCGCGCAAGAAGTCGACACGACCGTGGAGAAGTCCATCGAACGTCGAGGCTTGGAACTTGGAAGTACAAACTGACAAACGGGATTCACATGCTCACTTTCATTCAGCTTCGGCCGGCAATCCTACTCGGCATGATCGCAGTCATACCAGCGCATGCCCTAGCTACTTGCCCCAGCACCACAGCCAGCGAAACTGCCCGCGGGCTTACACGAGTGGACCACGGCGATGGCACGTTCTCTTATGCTCTTCCATCCGGAGCGTCCACGTCGACCCAGGTCGGTAACCTGATGACCTGGCAGTACGATGGACAGCAGAGCTTTCCATGTGTCAACGTCCCTCTCGAGGCTCACATCGCCGAAGGCGACGAAGAAGCAGAAGACCCATCAGAGGGCGCAGACAGCTTGCTCGGTGCGATTCGCATTGACAGGTTGGGGCGAAGATGGAAAGTCACGTCATTGGACTGGGTTGCCTTCAACTACGATGTCGCTGACTACTGGGCAGATGTGGACGCGACGATCGGGTTGGATTTAGACCCCATTGGCACTCCAGAATTCCAAGATATGGATGAGGAAGAAAACAGCGATTGGACGATTATTCCGTTCTCCAACTCTTCTTCATATGTTAAGACGTCCACATGTCCAGGGGGCAATTCCGTTCTGGTCTGGGGCGGCACAGACGAACGGTCGAACGAATCGCTTACTGGTCTAAACGCGAAGTACTCTGGGTTTGTTTCTGTGGATGTCGGCAGCACCACCGACATCTGCGGCGGAGCATTAATATCAGACCGGGTGGCCGTTACCGCTGCCCACTGTGTTCGCGGTGAGTCCGACGTAAAAGTAAAAACCGTAAGCGGTGCAACGATTGGCGTCGAGATTATTTTGAATCCTAAATATGCTGGCTCACTCGGAAGTAACTCTACTACCGGGAAACAGTTTCACAAGAAGTCAAGTCGGCAGCATGACTGGGCCATATTGGTTTTGGAATCATCTGTATCGGACACTCCTATGAAATTTAGCAAAGACGGAGTGGTGGCAGTGTAGCATCGGCGCCTGGAGAGAATCGGCATGGGCAGATACGACTACGATTTCACAAACAACACCTGCGGTAGCACATCGGGCGGGGATGTGAGAGTGCATCCGGCTGAGCCAGTCAGGGGGACCCGACGAGGCACCATAAGAGCCCGATGGGACAGTTCAAACGGAGACTCTGGCGGTCCGATGTTTCGCTTCAGGTCTGGCCAGACAACGGCCCGGCTATACGGCGTATTGTCCGGCGCGATGGTCAAGAATGCAACTCCATGGGATGCCGGCGTTGCAGGCGCAAGGAAATCCCAGTTTAAGGGATTCGCCCTTGCTGTCGTGAAGGATCAATGAACCTCCGCTTCGTCCTACTACTGCTCGCCGTCCCACACCTCTTCCACTGCGGACCTCCAGAGGTCATATTTGACACAACACGTCACTCCTGCGGCCCGCAGCTTGAGAGCTACATCGCTTCGGATCAAGCGGCGCTGGACTACTTCTCCATCACCGCAGACGACGTGATTCCAGCCCGCCAGTACACGGTGGACGTGGCTTGGCCGGACCATCCGGACTTCGACAGCCAGGTGGTGCTGACCGTGACAGGCGATCCATACGGCATCGAGGCATTCCGTGCCGACCCAGGTTCGGACTGTCCGTCGGGGGAGGTCCTCTTCTATTCCATCCCCGCCGAGTTCGAGGGTGAGTATGGCCCGCCCGCCAACGGCCGGATCATGGTGGTGGAAAAGCCGGGTGTGCCCGCCACCCGAATCTTGCAGTTCGTGGTGGAGTGGGATGAGAGCCAATTGCGAGCGGACGTGCGCCAGACGTTGTTGGGCAAGGCGGGCCCAAGCAGGGCCCACACAGAGCGAATCGAACTAGGTCTCAAGGTTCTACCGGGCTGGGCCGCATGGACATTAATAGGCAACTATGATCGCTCGTTGGACTTCGCTGTTAGTCGTTGGAGCTTGTTTGGAGAAGTCCAGAGTTTCAGTGAAGCACCTATACAGGAATAGTGAATCATCACTTCGTTCCATTATTAATCGCCGTTCCGCACCTCATGCATTGCGGGCCGCCGGACGTAATATATATTACAACTGGCCATTCATGCCGCCCGCAGATCGAGAGCTACATCGCTTCGAATCAAGCGGCACTAGACTACTTCTACATCACCACAGAGTAACCGCTCCACGACCCCATCTTTCGCGCCCACAACCGCAGGCTACTCGTCTTCTACCGTCGCCCGCGCGGCCCACGCCTTTGGCGTCAGCTGCCGCAATCTCGCTGGCGTCGCGTCCGGGAGCCGATGCAGAAC
Organism: Myxococcota bacterium; assembly: GCA_045106515.1. Lineage (GTDB taxonomy): Bacteria > Myxococcota_A > UBA796 > UBA796 > REDI01. The sequence continues at coordinate 3,790 of JBGCER010000534.1, read as the reverse complement.
GTCGCGCAGGTAGTCGAACGGGTCGATCCCCGCGTTCATGCAGCAGTGCACGATGCTGAAGTGCACGGCCGCGGCGTCGGCGCCGCCCTCGCTCCCGGCGAACAACCAGTTTTTCCGTCCGGTCACCGGACCGCGCAAGGCGCGCTCGCTCTCGTTGTTGTGGATGGGGGCATTGGCGTCGTCGACGAAGACCGAGAGCCGCTCCCACTGATTGACAACGTACTGCAGGGCGCCATGCCAGGCGCCGCGCGGTTCCGCACTCGGAAGCTGCTCATCAACCCACGAACGGAACGCCTTCAGCCAAGGTCGGGACCGTTCCTGTCGCAATCGATGGCGACCCTCGGCATCCAATTGCCAGCCTTCTCGTTCCCACAAGAACAGCTCGCGGATCCGCTTCAACGCGACAAAGGCGCCGGGATGGGCATGGCGGGCATCAAAGAACTTGCGGCGCGCGTGGGCCCAACATCCGGCGCGGGCGATGCCGTCGGGTCGACACGCCTCGTTGTAAGTCGAGGCGCCATCGGGCAGAAAGACGCCTTCAAAGCCATCCAAGAAGGCGGCGGCGTGTCGGCCCTCGTGGGTTTTGCTCGCTTCGAAGACCGCCTGGTCGCCGTCGGTGTAGACCCACAATGCACCGTTGATCCGGTCGTTTCGGGGCCCGTTGAGGATGGGCAATCCGGTCCCGTCGCCTTGAAGAAACGGGCCCGCGCGCAGCTCGTCGGCGACCACGGCCACGACGTGTTTGAGCAGGTCGGCCGAAGCGGTGGCGATGCGGCACAGGCTGGCGATGGGCACGTCGACGCCTTCGCGCTTGAAGCGTTTGACCTGGCGTCGCAGCGGGATGTTGTCGGCGTACTTGTCGACCAGCACCTTGGCGACCAGGCCGTCGGCGTACTTGGACCGCTGCAATCCGAAGGTTGGCGCCGGCTGGGTCGCCACGCCCTCGCCGGGACAGGCCTGGCACGCGCGTTTGGTGCGCACGCTGACCAAGGCGAGGTAGTGACCGGGCACATACTCGAGGCGCTCGGAGCGGTCTTGGCCGATCTCGGTCAGGGGCTCACCGCAGCAGGCGCAGGTGGTCGGACCCGTGTTGCTGCTGGAGACTTCGACACGCTTGATGTGTGGCGGAAGCCGCCTTCTACCCCCACCACCACGGGCCCTGCGACCACGCCGGGCGGGCGTGCCAGCCGGATCGGGATCGGGCGAGGGCTGTGGCGCCCCAAAATCCGGAGGGTCCAATAGCAGAAGTTGTCCCTCGACATCGCCGTCCAGCCGCTCGCTGCGTCGCCCGAAGGCGCTGCGGGCCAGCTTGGCGTACTCGCGCTCGAAGAAGCGGGAGCGCTCCTCTGTGGCCGTCAGGGTCTCCTTCAAACGGCCGAGCTCAGCCTCCAGGCGCAGCGCGGCGGCGCGCAGCACATTGGGATCATCAAAAAATTAAACAATCAACAACATACCTGTCTATAACACGATCATCGGCGAGCTCAAGCGATAGGATCAGCTCTTTTCGGGAGGGTTCCAACGGTCCAAACGCCTCGCCCAGCGCAAATCGATCCCCTCCATCAACGCCGTGAGATTGGCTGGGCTAATGCGAACCCGTTTGGCGTCACCGGGGAAGAACGGAAGCCGAAAATGGCCCTTGTCGAGCCGCTTATACAGCAGGCAATGGCCACCGTGGTCCTATTATAAGATTTTGAGCGCGGTGCGGCGGCGGTTGTGGAAAAGGAACAGGTGGCCCGAGCTTGGGTCGTCTTCGAGAACCGTGCGCACAACACCAGAAAGTCCGTCAATAGACTTGCGAAAGTCGGCGTGTTCCCAAGCTAAATGGATCCGGGTCTTTCGGGGGATCAGCACTGGCAGATCGCGTCGACGACTCTGGCGACCAGGTCCGGGTCGACGTCGACCGAGACCCGGACGTGGATGTGTTTGGTGACTACGAGCAGGACGGTGTCGTTGTCGGGTTCTGCGTCATCAACGACGAGCTCGATGAGGGTGAATTGCGGCGGCAATGGGAAGACCTCCGGGGAGAGGCCGACCGGTATTGTGCCGTTGCTGGCTTGGAAGATGGGGCGGTGGAGCGCTTACGTTGGACGAGGCCGGCCCGAAGAGGGCCCATACGGAACGAGTTGAACTAGGCCTCAAAGTTCTGCCAGGCTGGGCCACATGGACGATGGTAGGAAATTACGACCGGTCGTATGACTTCGCGACGACGGGTTGGAACTTGCGTGGAGAAATCCAGAGTCTTAGCAAAGCGCCCATCAGCGAATAGCCCCGTACTCCAGACGACTCATTTATATGGGAGGGCCGCCCCCACGAACTATGATTGCCACCCCGCCTCACCGCACCGCCACCCGCGGCGTCCAGCTCTGACACGAGCCACATCGCATCACCCGCGAAGGCACGCCGGCATCGCAGTGTACGCACACCTCGGCGAGCACCGGCTCGTATTCCGCCGGCTCCTCGGTAGACGCGTCCCGAGTCAGGTCCCCCGCGCAGTGTGGGCAGCGCAACTGCGAGAGGTCGTGCACGAGCATGCAGTAGGGGCACGTGAGGACCTCACCCTCGGTGATGGCATCCAGGGAGAACCGCACCTTGGGATAGGCCAGCTTGAGGGCCTTGAAGTCATCCCAGTCCAGCATCCTCGATCCCAGCTTCACGTTGGCATTATCTCGCCACGCCACGCCTTGAATCGCCAAGATCGTTAGCGAATTGCCTCGAAGATCGGCGTACAGGCTACGTTCTAGAACACCAGCCGCTGCGAGTATTTTGAAGGCGGCGTCGTCTAGGTTGGCGTACTGCAGGGAGAGCTGCATTGGACGCGCCCCCCAGGCCACCAGGGCCTGAGCCCCGGCTTTTCCAAGGTTGTTTCCGGCCACGGACAGGCTGCCCGCCGGGCTCAGCCCTTGTGCGGGACCGGCGCCAAGCGTGGGGTCGAGCGCCGTGTCGGTCAGCCGCAAGTGGTCCGCCCGCAGGTGCCGTCGCAGGTGCCCGAGGCCTTCGGAGCCGATGGGATTGCCGGACAGATCGAGCTCGGTCAGCGAGGGTGCGACTACGGTCTCGGCGAGGGCTCCGGCGCCCGCGGGATCCAGGTCATTGTCCGACAGGTCCAGGGTTGTCAGCTTGGGGAAGGCGTCGAGCAGCGCGACGGCCTGGGACGTCAGCGCACAGTCGCTCAGGTTCAGCGAGGTGAGTCCGGGAGCGATGGCGCTACCCGCCAGGGCCGCCAGCCCCTCATCGCCGATCCGGTTGCCCATCAGGTCTAGATCGGTGGCCTGAGCGATGTACGGCCCCAGGCGGGGGTGGGCCAGAAGGGCCTGGGCCCCCCGCGTTCCAATGCGGCAGCCGCGGATCGAGAAGCGCGCGCCTGTCAGACACGCCAGCGGGTTTTCTGGAAGCACGGGCCGCTGAGTTCGAGACATTGCACGTCCTTGGGTGACGCGGACTGCTAGCCGGGCGGAGCGCGGTCGACTGCCGCAGTGCATCGCTTGCAAGCCCGATCGCCCAACAAGAGTCCGGTCCGCTCGCTATCGACAGACCCCCGTCGTCACAAACACCCGGTGCAGGACCGAGAGTTCACCGGGAAACTCGCGCGCCAACATCTCCGCCAGGTCCTTGTCGAAGGCCTCGGGCTGCGCCGGATTCGACAGGACTTCCTCCGCGGCGCGCTGCACGTCGATGTCCAGGGTCAGGGTCACGTCCTTGCCCTTGCGCGCCCCGCGGAAGATGGGGCTGCGGTTGCCCTCCACCTGGTCCTGGAGCCCGTAGAACTCCGTGTAGCCGTCCTTGCCCGACA
>JBGCER010000533.1:0-4164 GCA_045106515.1 Myxococcota bacterium | reverse complement strand
GGTGGCTCCCTAGCGGCTGTAGTCGTAAAAACCGCGAGCCGACTTGCGACCAAGCCACCCCGCCTCAACGTATTTGGCGAGCAGCGGGCACGCTCGGTACTTGCTGTCGCCACCTAGGCCCTGGTGCAGCACCTGCATAATGGCCAAACAGGTGTCCAAACCAATGAAGTCGGCCAACGTAAGCGGGCCCATGGGCACATTGGTGCCCAGTTTCATGCCGATATCGATGTCTTCGACGGTGCCGATCCCCTCATACAGGGCGTAGACCGCCTCGTTGATGTACGGCATCAGGACGCGATTGACGATGAAGCCCGGCATGTCTTTGGCAGCGAGGATCGTGGTCTTGCCCATCTTCTGCGCCACCGCATCGACGGTGCTGTAGGTCGCATCGCTGGTCTGAAGCCCACGAATAATCTCGACCAACTTCATGACCGGCACAGGGTTCATGAAGTGCATGCCAATCACCTGATCGGGCGTGCTGGTCGACGCGGCGATGCGGGTGATGCTGATGCTGGACGTGTTGCTCGCCAGAATCGCCGATGGGTCGGCAGCTTGGGACAAACCGGCGAAGATCTTCAGCTTCAGGTCGATGTTCTCCGTCGCAGCCTCAACGATGAGCTGGGCGTCGTTCACCGCCGCGACCTCGGTCGTCGTGGTGATTCGGGACAACGTGGCTTTGGCATCGTCAGCGCTGATTCGCTCCTTGGCCACCTGCCGGCCAAGGTTCTTTTCGATGGTCGCCAGCGCACGGTCGAGCTGCGCGGCGCCAATGTCTTGCAGCAGGACGTTGTAGCCGGTTGCTGCGGCTACGTGAGCGATGCCATTGCCCATCTGGCCGGCACCGATCACTGCGATGGTCTGGATGTCCATGAGGTCTCCCGAGTGGCCGATGCGCTAACCTTGACCTGCTGTCCCCTCAAGGAGCCCCCGTGCTGTCGGTCCCTTCATGGTGCCTCTCCCCCACTCCCCTGGTAGGGCGCGACGCCACTCTCGAGCAAGCCAGTGCGATGCTTCGCAGTGGACCCGTCGCCCTGGTGGGGCCTGCGGGAGTCGGAACGACCGTCACAGCGGGGGCGCTGGTCCAGCGCCTTCTCCTCGATGGCATTGTGCAACGTGTTGCCGCGGTCCCCATCGACGAGACGGCGGGTCGTCCAGATATGGTGCTGGCGATCGGGAAAGCGATCGGTGCGAACATGCCTGGCGACGAGACCAGCGTGCTGGACGCGCTGTCGAGGACGCCCTCGGCTGTCCTGTTGGACGACGCAGATCTGGCCCCAGGGCCTGTGCAAACCCTGGTGAGCTTGGCCCCCGAGACCCGGTGGGTCCTGACGGGGCGTGTGGCGCACACGGGCCAGGCGGTGCCTGTGCAGCCGCTGAGTCCAAGCGAGATGCGAGTCATTGGATACTCGGGCGATCTTGATGATTTAGGCGGTTTACCACTGCTTTTTTTGCTCCCTCCAACCATCGAGCCCGGCCCATCGTGGGCCTCCAGTCTGCTGGCCTCCAGCCCGTCCTTGGCCCAGATCATCGACTTGCCGTCCGGCGTCCCCGCCACCGAACTGGCGGACGTAAGCATGGGTGCCCGTTTGGTGAGCGGCCGGGCCCTTCCTAGACGCAGCGTCCGCGAAGCTCTAGGTCGACATGCAGAGCCCTCCGGCAGCGCCCTGTCCCGCCTCCTGCAGTCCCATCTCGACGCCCTGCACGCCCTCGCCTCGGACAGCACGATTCACACCGATCCGATGGATCTGCGCGGCCTGCGCGCCGCCACTCATCTCGTGGAAGACCGCGCTCTTCGGGTCCTCGCGGCCGTAGCTGCCGCACGCATGCACCTCCACGCATTCCAGGCGTCCGAAGCTCTGGAGCTCGTGAGGACGGCCCTGTCGTGGCCCCGCCTTCCCAGCGAAGCCAAAGGGCTTCTTCGGTGGCTCGAAGGCGATGCCCTGCTGACCCAAGGCAGCGATGACCTCGCCCACGCCGCACACCTGTCGGCGGCCGCCGCCCTGCGGGTCCCCGGCGCCACGTCTGCGCGGGTCGGGTTGGCCCGTCGCTGCGCAGATGAGTGGGTGGTTCGTGGGGACCGACTCCGGGCGCAGAAATGGATCAGTCTCGCCCGATCGGACCTAGCCCGCGAGCCTGACATTCGAGCGCTCGCCGACACCCTTCGGATTAACGGCGATCTGGCTGCACAGGCGGGCGAATTTCTGGGTGCGAGCGCTCTCTACGATGAGGCGCTCGCCACCTTAGGCAGCGACCCCCTGGGCAGTCGAGAGCGGGCATTTATCCGCCTTGGTAAGTCGTCGATCGCCACCGCTTCCCGAGACTTCGCTGTCGCGGAAGAAGAGCTACGGATGGCGGATCAAACCACCGGCGACCACCCCGCCATGGCGGCGGCCATCGCGTGGCGACGGGCCGAGGTCGCTCTCCGACGAGGCCGACGGGCGCAGGCCCGAGAGGCGCTGTCCATCGCCGAGGCTGGCTTCAGGGGCGCGGGGTCGCTCCGAGGTCTATTTCTGTGTGCACGCATGGAGGGAGACCTCGCGGCCGTCGAGGGCGATCGTCAAGCGGCCATCGACGCGTGGTTGGTGGCTCAACAGCTATGCCTTCGCACTCGCAATATCCATGGTTTGCGAAGGATTCTTCGGCGCCGACTCGCCGTGGAACGCGAGGGTCTACCCGGGCCTCATCTGGCCGAGATCCAGAGCCACTTCGACCGCGTTGAGGTCCTGCTGGGCCTGTCCTAGAGGCCGACTCTGTGTCACACCGCGTCGTCGCGAGTGACGGCTCCCCAGGCACCGGATACCGTGCGGCCGTTACGGTTCGCTGGAGGTTCTGTGTCGCTTCGGATGGTCTCGCCCCTCACTTGGTTGATGCTGAGTGCGTGCATCCAACCCGTGGGTTTGGGACCGGACATGGGTCCGTGTGCCGCTCCGCCAGATGGGGCGTACACCTTCGGTGAAGTGGGAATCGGCACCTGTCTCGCCGGCCCCACCGACCTGCAGTTCGCACGCATCGACGGCAAGGATTGGCTGCTGGTCAGCAACTCCGATCCCTTCGAAAACTTCAGCTCTGGCAGCCTGCTGGTCGTGGACTGGGACAGCGTGGACCCCACCCTTCCCACACAGTTCATGCACACCCTCGACGCCGCATCGACCACCCTGCCGCGGTCCAATTTCGACCCGGATGACGACCTGGCGGGTGACCGATACCTGGGCTCCATCGGCGTCGTGCTGGACAGACCCGATGGCGTGCCCCTCGCATTGGTGCCGTCGCGGTACAGCGGCGAATCCATCACGACCGACACCGAAGACCACCTGCGAGTCGTGGACCTCTCCGACCCTAGCGCCCCCAATGCCTCGGTCGAGCATGGCGATGGATTGCTGCTCGGTGGCGACCCCACCCAAGTGGCCGTCGTAGGCGACCGCGCCTTCGTCTCCCACCTATTCGATCAAGACCTGGCCGTCATCGACGTCCACGCGAGCCCCATCGAACGCGTGCTCGTGGGCCAAGGCGCCACCGTCCTGCCCGACACCTTCACCGACGGCGATGACAGCGGCTCTAGCGCTACGCTCTCGCTGGCAGAGGTCGTGAGCCCCAGCCTCTTTGTGGACGAGACATGGACCCTCACGCGTGTCGACGCGTCGTGGCGGGTCTGGGTTCCCGAAGAAGGTCTTCAGCGATGGGAGGTCGGCCAAGACGCCGTGGTCGTGGCTCCAACCGGACCCGACCTGCCCCTCACAGACACGACGCCTCCCTATACGGGCGCGTTTGCGGCCCTCGATGCCAATGGAAGTCCCGCCCTCCTCTTTGGTCAGGACGGCAACCTTCGCCAAGCCCAGGTCTCCGCGGCCACCCAAGACCTTAGCGACTGGATCGTCAGCTCCGACGTCCTGTTGCGCGCTGGCACCGGTGACGATGCGTGGAACGCCTTCATCGACGCTCCCAGCGTAGCGGACAGCCCCAATGGCGAAGACGCCATCCTCGCCTATGACGGGCGCCTCGCTGACGGCGAGCCCGCGAGCATCGGCATCGCGATCGCACAGACCAGCGGCGATGAATCCAACCTATTCGTCAAACAAGCGCAGCCCGCGCTCATTCCAGGCGACGGGCTATCCCTGGAAGACCCCTTTGTACGCACGGATGTCTACCTCGGTGGGCTGCGAATGT
>JBGCER010000532.1:0-2953 GCA_045106515.1 Myxococcota bacterium | reverse complement strand
TGGTTCAACAACTACAACGGCAGCGTCGCGTTTAGCGGCGACCGAGTAGACATCACGAAAGCGCTTATCAAAGGCACGGACTACGCGGTCGACGACGTTGTGACCCGACCGGCTGGGGCGGAGTTCTTCGGCCCCGCGCTCGGCGGCACGGGCCTGGCGACGGCCTCGGTCAACGACGTTGAGTGGACGTGGACCACCACGCCGACCGACGCGACCCACGTCGCGCTGCTGGTTGAACTGATCGCGGGCTCCGCGGTTACCGATGCACAGGTGTGCGTGGTTCGCCCCAGTGCCGGGGCCGTGGACATGCCCGCGAGCTTCTTCAGTGGAAAGACCTACGAATACGCGGCGATTACGCTCATGACGATCGAGCAGAAGCGCACCCAGGTTCCGGGCACCACGGTTGAGGTCGAGTTTATGGCCAGTGCGAACCTCATTGGGGCTCTCTTCGTCGAGTAGAGGGTGCGAGTGGCGAGGCAGCCACGCTTGCCCTTTGCCGCATCCCTTGTCGTTGCACCGACGTCCTTGGGACCTCTTGGCAGGTATGCTTGCAGTTCGCGATGGCCGACCTGTGGACAGCGGCGTCGCGACCTAACTTGCATTTGTTTGCACACCCGCAACTGTGTCCGCCGGCTCAGTTGTTGAGTGTGTAGGCTCCGGGATTCTCGGCCCGACAGACTTGACGCGTCAAGGGGCTACCTCGAATCCGCATAATGTTCACAGGCTGGGGATGAATCTGTGGATAACTTTGTCCACCCCGTCTAGGCCGAGATCATCCACCATGCCGCCACACAGCAGCCCAACACCAGCGGGATGGCCACTGCGGTGACCAAGGTGAGGGGACTGGGCACGATCTCGGTCGGCGCGCTGGCTCGGGGCGCGACGTCTGGGGTCATGGCTCGCACGGGCGAGCTCTCCGGCGTCTCAAACCGTGCAGGCGGCTTTCGAGTGGCTTGTGCGGGACGTCGGGTGATGTGCGGAGCGGTGCCCGCAAGGTCTGTGATGTCGATTCCGAGCATGGCGAGGTCACGGACCGCCACCGTGGGGGCATCGTGGCCATCATCCACCGCATCGCCGATGACCATGACCCGGTGCGCCGGCAGTGGCGTGGGTCGGTCGCCAAGGCTGGGCGGGTCGAAGAGGTTTTCATACCCATCTGCGACGTTGAGTTTGGCCCGGCCTTCGCTGTCGATGCTTCGTCGCTTCATGGTGCTGCCTCGGCTGTTCCTTAGAATCGGCTGTAAGAACGACCTCTGTCTTACACATCGGTGTCAGAGAGCTGTACCTGAGGGTCTTTCCTGCACAATGAGCACACGGAAATTTGACGGCACTCGAATCGGTTCGGTTCTTTGTCGGGCGTAAGGAGAAAGGCGGACTTTCGATCGTTGACGAAGAGTCTAGTACTCATCGAAGCGACATGGAATGCCGGCCTAAGCCTCGTTCTGGGAGTCTGCAGTAGTCTCGACCACGCCTACGACGCTGCCGGCGACGGTTCTGCGCAGCTCATCCATGAACTGCTCGTAGCCGGACTCCGGAAGGTGGTTTTGCGCCAGATGAGAGATCTGAATCGCCAGCTCCTGGATGACGCCCAGAGCGGCCCCCATCGCCTCGCGTTGGGTGGGGGCTTGGCGAAGGTCTGCGAGAGGGGAAGCCGCGGGCGTGGGGGCTGCGACGATCGTCGGCGTCTCTCTGATCTTCTGCAGCTCTTGCAACACGGCCTGGAGCGCTGGATCGGGCCCTGCGGGTCGATCGCGGAGGGTTCGAGCGATGTGCACGAGGGGCTTGGACAGCGGCCCAAAGTCGGCCTGCGGGGCCGCGGACAAGGCGGACGTGACCGCGGCTCCCAAGCCACCGATGGCTTCGGCCACCTGAACATCGCCCGGCTCTTCCCGGACCGCCTGCACCAGTTGGCCGAGGCCCCCTTGAAGGCCGTCGAGTCTGTCGGTGAGGCCGCTGAAGCGGTCAGACCATGGCGCCTGTGACTCCGTAGCGAGGGCGCTCTCGATGGCCGTGAGCTGCTTGACCACCCCCGACAGCACGCCGGTGACGCGAGTGACGGGGTCATCGGTTGCAGAGCCCATCATAAGCTGACGTTGGAACTCGTCTTTAATCTGGGCCCACCGCTCGGCTTCGGCCTCGGTGAGCGTGCCGCGAAGCTCGCCGAGCTTGAGCAAGTTTGACTCCGCGCCCGTGGTCAGCGTCTGTGCCTCGCCTTGGTAGTGGTCGACGATGAGCGCTTCGACCTCGTCGGCGGTCATCGCAGAGACCACTTTCTCGCCGAGCTTGTTCATGTTGCGGTAGCTGCCTTGCAGCTGGAAACGAGGCTCGGTCCGGAAGGCGTCTTCCATGCTTGCAGAGCGGATGTACTCGGCGTTGACCTTGAGCAGGGTCTGCTGGCAGTCCATGAGCCGCTTGAGAACGGCGATGATCTCGGCGAGCTCGATGTTGCTGTAGTCGTGCTCCAACTCGCTGGCGGGGATCTCCTCGCCCTGGGCCATGCGGATCAACACATAGGTGTCCGCTTGGCTGCGGGCTGCCAGGGGAGCCAGCACGGGGTTGGACGTGAGGCTGTTCTCGATGAAAGAGAGGGCAAACGCTTCTTCTCTGCCTGAGAGCACATCGCCAAGGTTGTAGGTGTCTGCGCGGTTGGACAGCATGTCTGGGATCTGGAACTTGTCGCCCGACTCGGTGTACGGGTTGCCCGCCATGACCACGCAGAACTTCTTGCCGCGCAGGTCGTAGGTCCGTGTGCGTCCGTCCCACACGCCCTCGATGCGTCGCTGGGCGTCGCAGAGGCTGATGAACTTCTGGAGCAGCTCGGGGTGGGTGTGCTGGATGTCGTCGAGGTAGAGCATGACGTTATTGCCCATCTCGAAGGCCAAGTTGATCTTCTCCACCTCTTGGCGCGCTGTGGCGTTGGGCGCCTCGTCGGGGTCGAGAGACACCACGCTGT
>JBGCER010000531.1:0-18772 GCA_045106515.1 Myxococcota bacterium | reverse complement strand
GGGGGGCATCCACCGGTTCAGAGCCAACGTCGCCCTAAACCGGATCCGCGAGGGCATCGACGGGGGCCCCGCGACGCGGCCGACCGAGTACCTCGACGTGCTCGGGCCCAACGTGTTCGCTTCCTACGGCGCCGAGCTCGGACGGATCGTGGCCGTCTACGCCGAGGCGGGATGGCGACAGGACCTGGACTTCCAGTTTCTTGACCGAGCCAACTCCACGTCCGTGTCCAGCACGCTCACGCTTAGGCCCACGGCCGGGATTCGCCTGGACACCACCGTGCGAGGCGACCGACTCGATCGGCCCCGCGAGAGCGATGCCCAAGCCGCCCTGATCCGCCACTGGACCTCGTGGCAGTTCACCCAAGAGCTGGGCCTGCGAAGCATGATCGAGTACTCCGCCGGCAATGAGCGCGACGATCGCCTGGTAACGACCGTGCTACTCACGTGGCTAGAGAACCCCGGCACCGCGGTCCACCTCGGTTGGATCGAGCGAACCGGGCTCGAAGACCAGCCCAAAACACTGGACAGAACCGTCTTCTTGAAGGCGAGCGTTCTGTTTCGCCCGTAGGCGCTGCCGTAGTTGAGCAGACCGAAGATCGCGCTGCTACACTCCGCACCCCACACCCCGCTCTTGGCCGCTGCCGTGTAAAGGCAATGTCAAGGCAAACTGGGGTGTCACACCAGGGACCCACTCCACGTATCAGCTCACGGAGGACGTGATCAGCACTGCGTCCGACGAGGAATTGATGGTTTTGGTGCAAGCCGGCAATCGAGATGCCTTCGGCACGCTCTTCGCGCGCTACCAGCGATCCGTGTGGTCGTGGCTGGCGCGTCGGACAGGCGACCGAGAGCTCTCATCCGAGCTGTACCAAGCGACCTCTATGCGCGTCTGGCGGCCCGCCAACACGTACACACCCGGGCAGCCGGTCAAGCCTTGGGTGTTCCGCATCGCCTCCAACCTGGCTCGCGACCGCTTCCGCCGCGACCGTCGCCAAGTGGACACCATCGAGCTCGAAGAGGAGCTGGGCGCCGACACCTTCTGGCGACCCGAAGGACATGGACAGAGCATCCACCCCATGTCTGGGCACGACCTTGAGCGCCTGATCCTCAAGCTGCCCGATGCCCTTCGCGAAGCCTTCCTCCTGGGCGCCGTAGAAGGTCTGGACCACAACGAGCTGGCCGAAGCCCTCGACATCACCCCGGCCAATGCACGGCGCAGGGTGTCGCGGGCAAGGGCCCGGCTGCGCGAGCTCATGTCAGAAGCGGGTATCAGCGCCCCTAAGGGGGTCGAGTGAACGCCGACCTCGACCGCCTGCTCGACTCATTGGTCGACGACCTGCCCGATCTGTCCCCGCCGCCAGACCTCAACGCCCTGATCTTGGAACAGATCTCGATCACGCCTCAAGACCACGTGGTTCCATCCGTCGAAGCGCCCCATGTGGCCGAGCAAGAACTCGAGCTGCCCGCCGCAGCCAACCCCACCGGTCGACGCTGGGCCTGGTTCGCCGGCCCAGCCATGCTCGCCGCGGCAGCGCTGCTGGCCACCGTGTGGGTGGGGCCGAGCCTATTCAACATGAATGACGGCATCGGAGACCCCGCAGACTGGACGGCCCGAGGCACCGAAGGAGCAGGGCCGGGCGTGGACCTGATGATGGCCGTTCAGACCCCTAATGGCACAGACCGATTCTCCCGAGGCGCGAGCTACGAAGCCGGAGATACGCTGATGTTCCGAGTGGACGCCCACGCCGCTGGCACGGTGTACTTGGTCCGAGTGGACAGCGATGGAACCGAGCTGCTGCATGAACAATCGGTAGGCACCGGGGCTGCTGATCTCCAGACAGGTGGCCAAGTGGTAGGTTATGAACTGGAATCTGGAGAGCCGGCCGCTGTGTTTGCTGTGATTCGAACCGATATCCCCATCGAACCGCGAGCCCTCGTCGAAGGCTTGTCGGTTCCTGTAGACGTGGGCAGTGTGTGTGCTGCCGCCCACACATTGGGTGGTCGATGCTCGGCAGAGCGCGTGGAGGCGGTGCAATGATCCGCAGACTCATCTCTCTGGCTACTCTTGCTTCCTTGGCACCCGCAGCCGCACAGGCCGGAAAAGTAGGCGTCGACCCCAGCGCCACCGAGGGTGTGTACGACGCTCGTCGCGTGGCCCTGATGATCGGAGTCGATTCCTACAATGACCCCGCCTTGGCCCGACTGGCCTTTGCCGGGAAAGACGCCCGAGACGTCGCAGCCGCTCTGCAAGACCCCCACGTTGGTGACTACGACGAAGTGCACGTGCTGACCGGCCTTGCCTCCACGTCCCGCGCCGCCATTATCGCCAAGATCCGCGAAGTCACCGCCGACCTCCAGCGCGATGACACCTTCCTGCTCTACCTATCAGGACACGGCACTCTCACGCTCGACCCCATCGATGGCACCCGCCTGTGGTTCCTGCCCAGCGACGCAAAGCTCGCCACACCCGACCAAGGCGGCCTAGAGGTCGCATGGATCGAAGAGACCCTCACCGAGCTGGTTCCGCGGCGCCGGGTCCTGATCATGGACACCTGCCACAATGGCCGCTCAGACGGCGCTAGGTCGGCCCTCAATCCGACGACGCGAGATCGCCTGGCCAGCCTGAGAGGCGAGCCTCCCGCGCCCAACCCGGTGGCGGAAGTGACGGAGTCCGAAGCCCGACTCTACGCGGCTCAGTACTACCAACCGGCCATGGAAGATAAGAGCCTTCAGAACGGCGTCTACACGCATTACCTGATCCAGGCGCTCAAGGACGACCGCGGCACGGCGGACCTAGACCGCGACGGCTTGGTCGATGTGGCAGAGGCCCACGACTATGCCCAAGACCGCACCATTCGACACACCGGCGGGCTGCAGGTGCCCCGAGCCGAATACCGAATTGTCGGCCGAGAAGCAATCTTCTTGTCCGGCGACCCAAGCCGGCGCTCCAAGGCTGAGAACGCGCTCATCAGCGGATACAACGGCTTGCTCGCCTCGGCGAGGTTGCTCGTCGATGGCCAGAGCCGAGGCAGCCTGCCCAGCGTGCACGCGATCAAACCCGGCCGCCACCGCATCGAGATCCAGACCACCGACGGTCGCACGATCTACGCCGAAAAGATGACGGTTCAGGCGGGCGAACACGTACAGGTCGAAGACCTAATCCGGCCCAAACCCACCGTCTGGACGGTCATGGGTGGCGCCGTTGTGACCCAAGGCACGCAATCCCTTCCGCTGATCGCCCCAGAGCTCGAAGTGGGATGGCGACCTGGCGTGCGCGGCCGCTGGCAACCCGGGCTGACCGTGCGCACCATGGTCGGCGCATCGACGCGAGACCTGGGCTCGGCCGAAAACCGCGGCGGGGCCATCCCTAGCTTCGGCGGCTACATCGGGTACCGGCCGCACAAGCGCTTCTCGTTTGGCCCGGAGCTCGAAGCCGGTCTGATGGCGCGTTCCTACACAGCTGCCACCGATGGCCAGCGGTACTCAGAGCTGGCACCGGCTCTCCTACCCGGCTTGCGCGCTGAGTGGCGCATCTCCACCAACCGCGGCAACCGTCGTGGCGGGGGCGCGGGTGACGCGATCGTTCGGTACGATGTGCGAGCACTACCGCTCCCCGGGGAGCAGGGTCTGGCCCTCTCCACGATTCACGGCCTCTCGTTGGGAGCGGCGTTCCGATAGGTCTTCGGAGTCGCTTGAGTCTGTCCGCCCACCATTTCCTGCTGCTACTGGTGTTCGTCGCCGGATGCGGCAAGGTGTGCCCATGGGGCGGCTGCCCCGACACCGACCCAACCGATGACACGGACCCACCCGTAGAGCGCGTCACCACCGATCCCTCCGTGCTGCGCTGGGACATCGCGGCGAGCGACGCGCCCAGCGCGTTCCAGACCGTGCAATTCACCAATACTGGGGATGTTCGAGTCAGCCTTCTCGATCTCGAGCAGATCGACAACGCCGTGTTTGAGCTGGAGTCCTCCCCCGGCCTCTTTCCCACGCTCGACGTCGGCGAGTCTCTCGAGCTTCGGGTTCGCTTCAACCCGCAGACCGGCGGCTCGTTCGAGTCTGAGATCGCACCCCGGCTGTCAGGGCGCTCGGGCACAAAGCGAGTGAGCCCCATCTCGCTCATCGGGAAGGCGACCGGTCCCTCCCCGAGCGTCTCCGCTCCTGCCGTCGAAGACACCACACAGTGGTGCAGCAATGAGAGCACGGTGGAGTTCCGCAACGCCGGACCCGATGACATGCCGATCGTAGACTTGGTCTTCGGAGAAGAGCAGGACTGTCATGCCTTTTCATTCGATGAAGATGAGCTCTTGGCCCTGAAGGCCCAACCCATCCCCAAGGACGGCCTGGCCAGCCTCAACGCCCAATTCACCCCTCGCCGCCCCGGGCCCCACTCCTGCACCTTCTTTGTAGAGACTGCCCTTTCGAGCCCGATTGTGGCGACGCTGCGCGGAAACGGCCTCAACACCACCGAGGCCCAGGAGACCTGGTTCACGTCCGACGGAACCGGCGCCCACGTGCTCTTCGTGCACGATGACGGCGCTCCCGATGTGGCATCCCATCGCCAAAGCCTTGCGACCGGCCTGCCGACCTTCGTGCGAGCCCTCAACACCGAGGGCATCGACTACCGTATCACCGCCCCGTCCACCACCGACGGCTGCACTGAGCCAGGCCGGTCATTCGCCACCGCTGAAGACCCCGAGAGCCTGGCTGTTAGTGTGCTCGAACGTAACCTCTTCGCCGCCGGCACCTCCCTGTCGAACCAACCACTGCGGCTCATGTCGGACACCCTCGGGCCCCGCCTGAACCCCTGCTTCAATGGCTGGCTGACCGCGCCCGATCCGGTCCATGTCATCGTGGTCTCGGCGCGGGACGATGACTCTCGGCCGAGCCGCTCAGTGTCCATATGGTTGGCCGCCACGGCCGCCGAATACGACAACTTCGCAGTGTCGGCCATCGTACCCACCGCCACGTGCGGCGAGCCCCCGGCGCGGCTGGCCCAAGCGGTGCGCGACACCGGGGGGCAGCAGTTCGACCTGTGTGAGAGCGACTGGTCCTCGTTCTGGCCCGCGTTGGCGGTAAAGACGGCGAATATGCGAGACAGCAAGAAGGACCACCGTTTATTGGCGGTGCCCCTTCCAGGATCTGTGCGAATCGCGGTCGATGGAAGCGCCAATACCAACTACCGAGTCGACCGCCGCTTCGACACGTCGGGAGACACGCCCGTGGAGCTGCCACCGGACATCGTCCTGCTGATGGACCCCGCGGATGGCAGCGAAGTCGATGTGTGGTACGCCGACGTTGGTACCTGCCGATAGGGCCGCGCTCCTGTTCTTAGGCGACTTCGCCGAACTGCCGCTCGACCAGCGCGCGGTAGCGTCCGTCCGTCCTCTGCATCAGCGAGTCGTGGGTGCCTTCTTCGACCGCACGACCTTCCTCGAGCACCACGACCCGATCCGCGTCCCGAACCGTTGACAAGCGGTGGGCGATAATTAGGGTCGTACGGCCTTCCATCAGGCGATCGAGCGCGTCCTGCACCAGCTTCTCCGACTCGGTATCCAAGGCGCTCGTCGCCTCATCCAACACCAAGATCGCCGGATCCTTCAAGATGGCCCTGGCGATAGCGATGCGCTGCTTCTGCCCACCGGACAGCCGCACGCCGCGCTCTCCGACCTCGGTGTCCATGCCTTGGTCGAACTTCTCGATGAACGTGGCCGCGTTGGCAGCCACAGCCGCCGCACGGACCTGGGCCTCAGTCGCATTAGGGCGGCCATAGAGGATGTTCTCGGTGATCGAGCTCGCAAACAAGATCGGCTCTTGCGCCACCAGGCCCACCTGCTCGCGACGCTGGTGGGTGTCGAGCTCGCGCACGTCTTGATCATCGATGGTGAGCACACCGCCAGATGGGTCATAGAAGCGGCACAATAGGCTTGCGACGGTCGATTTACCTGAACCGGAAGGGCCCACCAGAGCCACGACTTCACCCGGTCGAATGCGTAGGTTCAAGCCCCGAAGTACAGGCTCATCCGGGCGAGCTGGGTAGGTGAAGTGCACGTCGTTGAGCGCAACATCGCCACGCACCGCCTCGACAGGTCGACCCGCGCGATCTTCGAGGGGCGCCTCCAAGTCGAGCAAGTGAAAGACCCGTTTGCTGGCTCCAATCGCCTTCATAAAGTCGCCATAGAGTCCGGACAACGCCCCCATTCCCATGGCCACAGACATGGTGTAGAGCAGGAAGGCCGTCAGGGCGCCGATACTCATGTCGCCGTCGAGCACCAGGTGCCCACCAAACCACACCACCAGAGCTAAGGCCCCGAATCCGCCAAAGCCGGCCACGCCTTGGAACAGGCCAGAAGCCAACGCCCTCTTGGCTGCAAGGCGAAACGAACGATTGACCGCCGAGTTGTAGCGGCCCACCTCTTGGTCTTCGCGGGCGAAGGCGCGCACAGTCCGCACACCCGACAGGGTCTCTTCGGCCACTTGGGTCGAGTCGGCCAACGCATCCTGCACCTGCTTGGACAAGCGCCGCACCACTCGCCCATAGACCGCGGCCCCCACAGCCACGACGGGCACGACAGCCATGGCAATACCGGTCAGCATGGGCGACGTCACGAGCATCATCACCAAGCCGCCGATGGCCATAATGGTGAAACGAAGGCCCATACTCACGTTGACCGTCACTGTGTTCTGGAGGACCGTCGTGTCCGAGGACAGCCGGTTGGTCAGCTCGCCGGTGCGGGACGTGTCGAAAAATCCAATGTCTTGGCGGATAATGGCGGAGTAGAGATTGCCGCGCAAGTCCGCGACCACGCGCTCGCCCGCCACGGTGAACAGCCACGATCGAAGCATGGCGAATACCGCCTGCACCAAGAACAGCACCACCAAGATCAGCGCGAGCGTGTCGAGGCCGGCTTCGGCGGTGCCCGACGAGAGCCACTCGGACACACCGCTGGGCACGGCGGCCGTCGACTGGGACATGATCGAGCCTTCGGACTGACCCGGACCCACGATCATGTCCGTCATCAGCGCCACAGCCTGCGGGTAGGCCAGCTGAATCGCCGAGCTGATCACCAAGGCCAAGGACGCGGCCGCCAAGGTTGGCAGCTGTGGGAGGGCCAGAGACATGAGCCGCCAGGCGGTCACCGGGTGCTCATCCGCTTTGGCCAACGCGTCGAGGGATTGCGCATCGTCTGACATCGGACCTCTCAGATACGAACGCCTTGGTGTAAACGCCAGAGCCGCATCGTCGAGGTCCGAGACCCGAGCATCCGGATGTCAGTCCTTGAGACCCTTGTAGTCAAACTCGACCCACAGCCCCTCATCGAGGGCGAGCAACTTCTCAAAGAAGTAGGGCTGCCCCTCCAACGGAAGTCGAACTCGGACCGGAGCCGCGCCGTCACCGAGCGCGCCTGCGCCCGCCTGATTGCCTGCCGAACGTTGTTGGGCGGGCGCACGCGACTGCACTTCTAGCGCCTGAACCGCGCCAAGCGGCTTGGACAGCATGGGGACGTACCGCAGCGTTCCATCCGATTTATCGCCTTTCACCTTGGCATCGCTCGGCGCGTAGACCGTCCACCCGACGTAGGTGGTGGGCACATCGGGCTTGGGAAGGGTCGCAGCGAACCGGCCCTTGCCATTGTCCCCGGTAGGATCGCCCGTCTCGACGTACACGACCTCAACGGCGAAGCTCGCGAGACCCCCGCCTTGGCTCTGCGAGCGGATCAGCGGCACCAAGATGGAGCCGCCACTGGTGGCTGGCGTGACCGCGCGACCGGCGACGGCAGACGACCACAGCTCTGCGCCTTCAGGAAGTTTAATCCGTAGGAATTGGCGACGGTTATTTCGAACTTCATACTTGACGCTGGTCAGGCGGCGGCCATCCCGCGTGAACATGGTGGTGGCCTCTGCTTGGTCCAGCAGCGTGACGAGCACGTCGACGTCATCGTGAGCCGAAACAACAAGGGGAACCTTGGCATCAGAGGTGAGGTACTTGTAGCCGAGCAGCACGGGCTGGCTGGTTCGTCCCAAGATCTGACCCGGCAGGGTGCGGACGTCCACACCGGTCGCTCCGCTCACAGTGCCTGCGTCGATCTCCAGGTTTCCTCTGGCTTCAACACCAACCCAGCCCTTGCTCCGCTCCACACCCAGCGGCACCACCAGCGGTGCGTCCACATTGACGCTGCCTTCGCCGATCACCTTCTCCATGTCCAGGGACAGGCTGTAGCGGTTCTCGGCGGCATAGTTCAAGGTCACGACGAGCTTGCCATCATCGGCGAGGGCCCAGTCACGCAGGCCAGCCCCTTTGACGTCCAACAGCGTCATGCCGTCTGGGATGTCCAGCTCAAACGTATCGACTCCGGCGAACAGGATGGTGCTGTCGACCGTCGTTTGCGCGCGCAGGAGGCCATCGCCCACCGAGGCCAACGTGTAGACCTCGCTATAGATTCGCGCTTTGTCCTGTGCCTTTTCGGGATCTCCACCCTCTTCTACCGTAGTGGGGACTTTTCGCTGCCAGCGCACATTGAGCGCCCCCTGAGGCGGAAGGGTCGCGGTCACAATCCGGCGGCCACGCTCTTGCCGTTTGCTCACCCGACGGGCATTGGCCACGGTGAACTCAAGGTTTTCATCGACGGGAACCGCCAGCTCCACATCGGTGGCACCCGAGGGGATCAGGTCGAATGCGAAGGAGGACGTACCCACCGAATTCGTGACGTTGGTCGCGAACTCTAATGAAACATCGAGGGTGCCTTTCTGGTCGGTCACCAAGGTGTAGGCCCCGCCTTCGAGCACCACAGCTGCCGGGCGCCCGTTCACCGTCGCCTTCTGCAAGGCCACCGTTCGGCTGAGCAGCGGGACCTTGATCCAGCCTTTGGCCTTGTGCACTTGTACGCGCATCTTGGCCGTGAACACGGCGGAGGACGGCTCACCATCCTCGACGAGCACCTCACCGACGTAGCTAGCGGAGGACAGCGAGAAGGCGCGAGGCGCGACCTCCGGGTCCTTTTTGCGGTCGCGGCTCTTCTCGTAGAGCTGCAGGAACTCCCGCAGCGATAGCGTCACCTGCTCAGCCTCCGCGGCGGACGCCGTCGTAGACGCGATGGAGCCAGCAGCAATGGCCGCAGCGAGGACAGGAAGGACACGCAGCTTCATGGAAGCCTCCGGGGAATCGTGTGATCGGCTCGCGCCTCGATGTGCACGGAATGGGACTGTCCCGCCGGCAACAACAGGTGCTGAAATCTCAAAGTCTCGCCTAGAACCGGAACAACGACCGATAGGCGAGTCGAGGTCACTTCGAGGGCCTCGCGGGCGTACCCGCTGGGCTTGGCGGTGGCATCGAGCCCCTTGGCACCCGCCGCCTCCGCAAGTTCGCCATCGAGGTCGATATCGTCGAACTCGTAGACCGCGTCGTCGTCTGCGAGATCGAGCATCGGCTCGGGCATGGGCTCGGCGGGTGGGCGGGGCGGAGCGGCTGTGCTCTCCTCGTACTTTTTGGACGCGCCACGGTCGCGGGAACGGCGGTCCGCTTTGCCGCGGCGCCCCACGGACTTACCGGCGGCTCGCGACATCGACACCCGGTCTTGGACCACGACAGGGGCCGCCTGAAGCTCGGCTCGAGCCACCGAGCGCCGGGCACGGCGGGCCGACCGGCCGGATGCCTGGCCCGTCACCGTCGCGGTGTCTGCTGCGGATCCTCCGCCACCTCGGCCGGAGCCCCTCGCACCCAAGCCGCCGTAACCACTCACAGAGCCCGAAGCGCCGCCGAGCACACCCCCGACCACGCCCCCGACCACACCGCCCTCAACGCCGCCCTCAACGCCGCCGACGGCCGACAGGTCGCGGGCGTCTTGTTCGGCTTCTTCGCCCATCACCAGGATCTCGGACGCCTCCCCCTCTTCAGGGGCGAAGCTCAGCTCCTTGTCCAACTCGAATCGCTCGTTGGCGAACGAGAGCACGGTGCCGTCTCCCAAGTCCTTCCCATCCGCCACCTGCCCAAGCCATCCCGACCCGGAGCTGAGCGTTTGCAGCCGAAGCAGCTCCTGGGCGCTCTTCTGGTCGGAGAGGCCGTCTTGAACGTCGACCACGACCTCGCCGAAGAAGCCGTCTTCATCGGGCGTCTCGGTGTCGCCGCTCGCCACGATGGACCGCTCGGCGGACTGTTGCCATCGCATCCCAGAGCTGGCGGAAGAGGAGTTTTGCAGCGCCGCCGCCCCCCGAGCCTTTTGCTCGAACGACTCATCCTGTTCGAGCTTATCCAGCTTGCTCGCGATCTTCGCGACCTGTTTGTAGGCATTTTCGGCCTCGGCATAATTCCCCGCCGCCAAGTCCTTCTCCGCCTGCCGCCACAGGTCTTCCTGCTGATTGTAGTCGTCGAATCCTCTAGATTTTGCCTGCTCTTTCACCCGACGCGCGCTCGCGGCCTTCAACTTATTCTTGGCTCGCCCCTGGACCACATCGAGATTGCCGCGCAGCTTACCGAGGTTTTCATTGCTCGCCCCGATGCCTTCGAGGTTGTCGAGCAATTGGTCGGCCTCGTCGAAGTCATTGCGCATGTAGGCGGCTTGGGCGTCTTGCCAAAGTTGGTCCGCCTGCGCCTCGTCCTCGCCGCCAAGCCCAAATCCATAGGCGATCCCTTCGCCCTCGGTGAAGGCGTCGACCGTTCCCGATGCCCCCGGCTCCAGAGTGGACTGAAACAC
Source organism: Myxococcota bacterium (assembly GCA_045106515.1). Classification (GTDB taxonomy): domain Bacteria; phylum Myxococcota_A; class UBA796; order UBA796; genus REDI01. The sequence goes on along the minus strand of JBGCER010000531.1, from coordinate 8,081 downwards.
AGGAGGCAGGTGCAAGGTCACGCGATGTACTGCGATCGGTGCATCCACCACCGGCACAGCCAAGTCGCGGCTCTCCACCCGCACCCAATCTTGTCCATCCCCGATGAGCACGACCTCGACGGGGAACGACAACAGGCCATCTACGGTCTCGAGAGACCGAGGCAGTGGAATGAGCCATGCTTCGCCATCAGCAACGGGCGTGACCGGACCATCCGCCACTCTTGCCCCGACGATAATGGTGTCAGCCGGTGGTCGAATCCGCAGGTGGGAAGCACGTTCATTTCGCACGGTGTAGTTCGCACGAGTGAGGGTGCGGCCCTGCTGGCTCGCAGCGATGGTCAAGCTGGCCACATCGACCATCACAGGCGGCGCGGACACGGGAACGTATCGGAGCAGCCCCAGCGTTCCGCCGCGGCTCGCATTCGGCGCCGTGTAGGCCGCAGTTGGCGTGCCTTGAACAAGGTCATCCCCCCACTCCGGAAGGGCCTCCGCGGCGATGGGCTGCCAGCCCGGCAACTCCGGGAGCGCCTCGATTTCGCCATCGCGAGCGAGCTGAAGGGAAGCCTCGGTTCGAAAGGCGCCGAGGGGCTCGATGACGGGCACAGGCAGCTGGCTCAATTCTCCGCCTGAAACCGGCACACTCCACGACAGACCCAAGTCTACCGCAGCGCGTTCGGGCTCTCGCAACGTGACGGTGATCCGATCGCCTTGCCGCTGTACCTTGCCCACGTTGGAGCCCGTCACCTGGACATCGGCGCCCGTTCCCGCCACCCGCATCTGCACCGACTTCAGCTCTCCCTGACGCAGGGACCACCGCACCTGCGCTCGACCGCGAACGGCTCCGTCCTCGACCGTCAGACCCATGCCGGTGGAGGCCGCCGCCAAGGTCCGCCGATCCCTGGCTTTGCGCTGGGGAGGTCCGATCCCAATGCGCAATCGAGATGCCGCTGTGGCGAACACGCCACCCAGGTCCACCGCCCCCTCGGCGGCGAGGGTGCCTTCCAAGCCATCGGGCGCCCGGACGGACGCAGTGCCAAACACCGCCGACGCCAGGTCCACGGTGAGCTGCCCCTGCGCAGGATCGCCCTCGACGGCCCCCTCCAGCACAATCTGGGTGGAGCCATTGAGCGGTGCGGTGACGAACGTCCAGCCCCCTTCCACACTGCGGTTGGCCGGCCGTCCGCCGATGGTCACCCGATCCACTCGCACGCCGGGACCTGCGAGGCCCTTGTGCAACCACGCCTTGTCTTTGGCGCGCACGGTCCACACCACCCGCAGCCGCAGCACATCGCCATCCCACCTCAGGCGAACGTCCCGATCCTGCACGACCATGGTTTGGCGCGGGTCGACGGGGTCCGCCGGCTCGTCAACGAGGGCCCGGTACAGGGTCCCATCGATGGTCACCCGAGACTCGGGCCCCACTTGGGCCCAACTGGACGAGAGCATGGCGAGCATCAGCAGCAGAGAAACCTCCGAGGTCCCAACGGGCTTGAGCCGCTGACCTTACAGCCAACACCCAGCGTTGAGGTCCGCTCAGTAGCCACCCCGCCGAGGAAGTTCGTATCGGGATGTCACAGCACGTCTGCGGTCGACCGCCCACCCGGCCCTTGGATGGATTACAGTTCGCGCCCTGACGGAGCGACACATGGCAGAGATCATCGATCCTTGGTTCTCGGACGCAGGCACGCTGCCTCAGCGGAGTCGCAGCCAACTCGCCCAGCAGATGAAACCCTCGGAGATTTTGGCGATCGCCGACGAGGTCCGCGCGTTGAAAGCGAAGGGGGCAGAGGTCGCCAACTTCACGATTGGCGACTTTTCACCAAGTGAATTCAGGGTCCCCCCTCGGTTCTTGGACCACCTCCAGCGCATCCAAAACCAGGGGGAGACGAACTACCCTCCCGCAGTGGGTGTGGCAGAACTGCGCCAAGCGGTGCGTCGATTCTACGCTCGCGAGCTGGACCTGGCTTATCCAGAAGGGAGCGTTCAAATCGGCAGTGGCGCCCGCCCACTGATCTACGCGGCCTTCGCGTGCATCATCAGCCCCGGCGACACGGTGCTCTACCAGGCGCCCAGCTGGAACACCGCGTACTACGCCGACCTCAACTTCGCCGACGCCACCATGCTCGTCGCCGAGCCCGAGCGCGGCTTTATGCGCACCGCCGCCGACCTGGCTCCACACTTGGACACGGCCAGGCTGCTGGTGATCAACAGCCCTCAGAACCCGTCTGGGACGGCCATCTCCCGGCAGTCCATGACCGACATCTGCACCGCGATCGTGCAGGAAAATCGCCGCCGAGAAACCGTGGGGCAACGGCCTCTCTTCTTGATCTACGACATGGTGTATTGGCAGCTCACCCTGGACGGCGTGGAGCACGTAACGCCGGTGGGATGTGTGCCAGAGATGGCCAAATACACGGTGATGGTCGACGCGGTCAGCAAGTCTTGGGCCGCCACCGGCGTACGGGTCGGTTGGGCCGTGGGCCCACCTTGGCTGATGGCTCCCATGAAGGCGCTCATCGGTCACATGGGTGCTTGGGCGGGCCGAGCGCCGCAGCTCGCCACCGCTGCCACCCTCGACGACTTCGACGCGATGGCGCCCTGGATGGAGCACTACCGGAACAAGGTCGCTGGCCGCCAACAACGGATCTACGACCGACTCGCCGCGATGGCCGCAGAGGGCTTGCCCGTGGAGCCCGTGCAGCCCGAAGGTGCCCTCTACGTCACCGCTCGCTTCCCGCTGCATGGAAAGACGGTCGGGGACATGCAAATCACGTCGGATCAAGACATTCGCCGTGCGCTATTGCACCACGCCGGCACTGCCGTCGTGCCCTTTGTGAGCTTCGGCTACCCCGACGGTACAGGGTGGATGCGCTTCAGTATCGGAGCCGTGACCGACGCCGATATCGTCGCCGCCCTCGACCGAATTGGCGACATGTTACGCGGACTTTCAGCGTGAGCGGCGCCGTCTGGTTCGATGCGAATCGGGAGCGCTTCTGGCGCGTTCCCCCGGAGCACTCGATCCCGGCCGGCACCACCCAGATTCGTTCCCTCACAGGCGGCGCCTGTTCGGCCGATATCGACGCATTAAGCGAATTTTCCCTGCCTCGGGATCAAGCGCGACGAGCGGTCATCGAAGAGCTGCGCGCCGCCACCGAGCATGCCGGCCGGGCCTTTGGCGCCGCGGCGGCAGATGTGTGGACCCAGGCCGCAGCCCAGCTGCCCCAAGACCTGTCGTGGCAGGAGCTAGAGGCCCGCCTTGGGCCGATGACCACCTGGACCCAGCAGGTGAAGAGCCGAGCCGACAAGCTGCAGATCCAGCAGACAGCCAAGCAGGCCCAAGCGACACTCAAACGCGCAGGACGCGTCGCTGGGTCCGCAGTCCGCTCCGCAAAGGCCGTAGGTCGCGTGGTACTGGACAACCCCGAGATGGTGGAGCGAGCGAGCCGGTGGGCCGAGGTCTTCGCCGGTTCGACCAAGCCCAAGGATCCCAAAGACCGATAGTGCGGACAGGTTCTGACCTCTCTCTGGACTATACTGAACATATGTTCGCATCCTACGAAATTCAACTTCTCGCCGCGATTCTCATCATGGGAGCTAGCATCCTCGCCACGCTCTACGCGGTGCGATGGCGGGCCTCTTCACGTTCACGTTCCAGCAATAGGCGGGCCCAACGCAGCGAGGCCCAAGCCGAAAAGCTGCTTCGCCGTTCCGGGTACCGAGTCGAAGCCCGACAGGTGCAAGGCGCCTGGACCCTATCGGTCGACGGCACGCCGGTGCACGTGAAGTGCCGCGCCGATCTGCTCGTGCGCCGCCGCCGCCGTCGCTACGTGGCCGAGGTCAAATCCGGCGTCGATGGCTGTAATCCAGCGCACCCGCACACTCGTCGTCAGCTGCTAGAGTACGGCAGAGCATTCGATGTAGACGGCCTGCTGCTGGTCGATATGGTCCGAGGGCGCATCTCGGAGATCCGATTTCCCGATCCCTAATCGGATGGATTTCCCAAGCAGTACCGGAGAAATGATAGAATGACCTCGGTGATTCCCGGAGGGCCCGTGTCAGAACCAGTCGTCCTAATCGTTGACGACGTTCCCGACCTGCTGCAGATCATGGAGGAGGCCGTGCGCATGACCTTCCCCGGGTACGACGTGCGAACCGCCGCCACAGGCACCGATGCGCGCATCCAGATCGAAGGGATCAACGCAGCAAAAGAGACGCTCGCGCTCGTGATCTCAGATCAAGCGCTCGGCGATGCCACCGGTCTGAGTGTGCTCGAGAGTGCCCGCGCATGCGGCGCCGCCTGTGTGCTCGTGACAGGCCGAGCCACCAGCGAAGTGGAAGAAGGCGCCAAAGAGCTTGGCGCGCACCTTCTTTGGAAGCCGTTTCGGCTAGCCAGCCTGCTCAACATCCTTCACGAGGCGGTTCCGACCATCCAATAGGGACGCTACTCAGTCCGCTCTGCATCCCAGGGCGTCGCCGGCGCACCCTGGACCCGTGCCAAGCCTCGGCCGCGCCCATCCAGGCGGTGCAGGAGATCATCGACCATGTGCAGGGTGAGACCCCACAATCGAACGGTGTCAAAGTCCACTCGCGGAAGCACCAGCTCTTGGTCCCGCCAGGGGTGCCGCATGGGCCCGCGCCCCTCGTTGGCCAAGAGCTGCTGCAGCGCCAATCGATGAACTCGGGCCACCTCCTCATTCGTGTCTAGAATAGGAGATTCATCCAATGCAAAAACGAAGGGCCGAATCACCAATGGAGGCAGGGGGCCCATGGTGCGAACCTCATCCAGCTCCCCCAGGAGTTGGCTAGGCAAGAGTTGAAACCCGAGCTCTTCACGGACTTCGCGGACCGCCCCTTCCAGGACCGTCTCCCCCGCCTCGACCCGGCCCCCTGGAAACGACAGCTGCCCGCTCCACGGATCCCCTTCATACACCGCGCGCTGCATCAGAATCAGGTCGAGCTCAGGGGTGAGGATGGCCGCCACAGCCGCCCGTCGACCCTTCGCCGGGAGGTCGATTCGACCTGGCTCAAGCGGCAAGACACTCCGGATCCGATCGATGCTCAACACGGTCGCCTCCGCACCATGGGTAGGAACCCATCTGGCCTTCGTCTAGGGGATCCGATAGGACGCGACGACTTGACCGAGGTGAGGGTGAGCGACGAACTTGAGAATGACGAAGTCGACGCGCCCGATCTGGACGACCATGAAGACGACCCGCCCCGCTCAATCGGCCACTGGCTCTGGGAGGTCTTCAAGACCTGGGGACCGGCGATCCTCGCCATTGTGGTCATCCGGGTGTTTGTGTTCCAGCCGTTTAGCATCCCGTCCACGTCCATGGTCCCCACGCTGCTCATCGGTGATCACGTGGTGGTCACCAAGTACAGCTATGGCTTGTGGGTGCCCAATCCCACCTCGTACCAGCGTTGGGAGATTTGGGACTGGGCCGACCCCCAACACGGCGACATCATCGTCTTTCGATTCCCCAACAAGAAAGCCGTGCACTACATCAAACGCGTGGTTGCGGTGGCCGGAGACAAGATCGAAGTCCAAAACAACCAGATCGTGCTCAACGGCGTCGTTCAGCCCCGCACGACCATCGGCCAATACGAGTACCAAGACGACTGCGTGACCGAGGGCGGCACGTTGTGGACCGAAGATCTCAATGGCATGACCCACGCCAAGCTCACCGACAAAAACCCCTCTCCACTCGCCAGTCGAGGTCCCTTTACCGTGCCTGAAGGCCACGTCTTCGTCATGGGCGACAACCGCGACAACTCCGGCGATAGCCGTCAGTGGGGCATGGTGGACGAAGAGCTCATCATGGGCAAAGCTCAGTTTGTATGGGTGAGCTTTAGAAGCTGCGACGGCAGCATCACCACCGACCTGCGGTGGGGCCGAATGGGCCAAGGTCTCTATGGTGAGATCGAGCCCAATGTGGCCGAAGGCGCAGTTACGAACTGGTAGATTCGGCGGCGATCTCTCGACGCAACGCGTCGAGATCCGCACTCGTGCGACGCAGATTCCCCGACAGCCTGAGCAGCATATTCCAGAGGATCTTCACTGCGAGCGGAGGATTACCGCGAAGTAAGCGGAAGAACGCGTCTCGGGGAATCACCAAGACTTCGACGTCGGACTTGGCCCGCGCTGTGGCGGAGCGGCCGGGCTCATCGAGCAGCGCCATCTCACCGAATGAGCGCCCCGGACCCAAGGTCGCCAAGACCTTGCCTTCGCCCTCGCCCTCGATGTCCACTTCACCATGCACGAGCAGGAAGAGCTCGGTGCCGGGATCGCCGCGAAGGAAGAGGGTCTGACCCGCCTTGATTTGACGAGGCACCGTGGACGCCGCCACCGCCCGCAGCTCCAGCTCAGAACAGTGCGAAAACAGAGGCATCGGAGCGAGCACCGCCAGGCGCTCTAGACCCGCCTGACGAGCCGAGCCGGTGCCTCCGGGCAATTCCGCCATCGCAGCCACCACCGAAACATCCCCGGCAGCCTTCCCAAGGTCCGAAGCGAGGTCCGCCAGTGGAGATTCGGCAAGTATCTTGTGCAGGGTCGCTTCCGGGATGGAGCGGGCCACAGGCCCTGCGACGACCGCGAGACGATCACCGGGGGCGAGCTCCATGCACAGCGACTCGATGCGGACTCTGGGCTCTGGACCCAAGGCGCGATTCAGGGGGTGAGCGGGCGCGCCCGGGTCTCGAACGCCTTCATCCTGATCACCCCGATGGTCCGTCGTGAGCTGGTGCGCCAAGCCGCGCCTCATCAAGTACACGCGTCCATCGCCAACATGTGCCACAAATGCTTCATGCTCCAGCGCCAGCACCAGGTCCAGGGTGACCAGGATGGGGTCGCCGCGACGCACAAAGGCGAAGGTCTCCGTGGCCGCCCGCTGGGCCGCGTCTTGCAGCACCCCCAGCACCTCGGTGCGCAGCTCGGGGGCCGGCCGTGCGATGAACCGGCGGAGCACGTCTTCGTGCTTGCGCACGTGGCTGCGGGCGGCATCCAACGCCATGCGCGCGGCCCCTCGACCTCGGCTGTCCGCCACATCGGCGTCCGCTACGCCCAAAAAACCCAAGGATCCATCGACGGTGGCCTGATCGGGCCAGGCAGAAGCGATGGGTTGGGCCACGAGGATGGTATCGACGACAAGTTTCATGCTTCGCACCCTACAACGAGCGCGGCGAAATGCGGGCGGGCTTGGCGATTACTCCGCGACCACCGATATTTCTGCCATAGCCTCGGCCCCACCGCGCTCGGCGATCACATAAGCCGTGCCCACGGACACCCCGACCGCCTCGCCGGCGGCGCTGACGGTCATCACCTCCGGGGACGTACTGGTCCACACCACATTGCCCGGGTCCACGGATCGACCCGCCATCTTGGCCTGAAGATGCAGAGGCTGGGTCTGACCAACGCTGAGCGTGGCCGGCGGAGAGATAAGCTGCAAGCTGACTTTAGGATCGACGACCAACGTCCAGGTCACCCGCTGTTCCTGCCATCGAGCCTCGATCACGGATTCTCCAGGCCCAACGGCGGTTACCGCACCGCCCTCGACTGAGGCCACATCGGCGCGGACCGCTGTGATCGTCACGCCTTCGGGGATGCTGCCATCGGAGAGCAGCACGGCCGGTCCCTCCACCGGCCCGAGCCGGTCGATGGTCAGGGTGGGGGGTCCATCCAAGACCAGTTGTCGCGTCTCGGCGCCGGTGCACCCGAGAACTGCCAGCCAAAGAACCAAGACCCTCACTCGCGCCTCCAATCGTCAGCGTATCGACCGCTCACCCGTTCCGCCACGGGCCTACCGATCCATCCGCCCTAGAGCTTCACTGGCTCGTTTGACGTCGGGGTGGGCTTCAGGGCCCATCGCCGCCCTGCGCAGCTGAACCCGCGCCTCTTCCGCGCGGCCGGACACCCGCAACAACGTGCCCAAATTGTACAGCGCGGACGGGTCATCAGGCCGCTTGCGAAGCGCCTTTCGATAGGCCTTCTCCGCCTGCTCCACCTCCCCGTCCAGGTAGTGCTGCAAGCCCTTCTGCACGAGCTCGTCGGCTTCGTGGACAAATTCCACATCCAGCACCGCTCG
>JBGCER010000530.1:0-22833 GCA_045106515.1 Myxococcota bacterium | reverse complement strand
ATCGGTGCGATCTTGGTGATGTTATTAAGGTTGAAGGGGTGTTTCTTCCGACCCCCGTGGTTCGATTCTTGCGACGTGAGGGCGAGGTGATCTCGCTGACCGGCGAGAAGGTGACCGGGGAGCAACTGGTACAGGCGCTGTCCGAGGTGTTGCCTGGGGCCGGTTCGGGGTTTGCGGTGCACGGCGTGTTGGAGGAGCGACCTCACCTGGCCGTGGCGCTCGAGGCTCCCATTTCGCGGGACCTGGTCCATCGGTTCGACAAGGCTTTGTGTAGGTTAAACAGGGAATATGAGGGAAAGCGATCTTCGGGTCGTTACGAACCTCCCCGGCTTCACTCGGTGCCGGCCGGCGCCTTCGATCGGTGGCGTGCAGAGCGGGTTCACGGCGGTGCGGCCGATGCCCAAGTGAAGGATCCGATCACCGTCACAGGCCCGGTGTTCGACCGTCTGCTGCGAGGGTGGGGGCCGAGTTGAATCGCCTGGGCGGCGCTGCCGAGGTAGTTGGGCGCCATGAGATGGGTATTTCTGCGTCAGATCGATGAGCTCGTGCCCGGCGAGCGTGTGTGCGGCTCCGCCGTCTTTCCCGCGGATCTACCGTTGTTCCAGGACCATTTCCCTGGTTGGCCAGTTGTGCCTGGGGTGATTCTGCTGGAGACGCTGGCTCAGCTTGCCGGCAAAGGCATCGGCTACACCGTCCGTCATCAACGAGGGGACTGGCCCTTTCCGATCTTGTCGATGATGGAGGGCGTGAAGTTTCGCCGCTTCGTCCGGCCAGACCAAGAAGTGCAGCTCGAAGCCACGTTCCGCTCGCTTCGCGACGAGTCCGCTGCCATGCGGGTGAAGGCGCGCGTCGATGGCAAGGTGGTGTGCCAGGCCGAGCAGATCTTCGTGTTCAATGCGGTGCCCCTGGACAATGCGGACGATGCCGAACGGCTTGAGCGCATCGAAGGCGCGGAGTTGGCGCGGCTCTGGTCGGACTTCGACCCGCAGAGTTGGACCTCGTGAGGGCAGCCGCCATCGTGGGGATGGGGGCGGTGACGCCTCTGGGCACGACGCTGGATCAGACCTGGCAGGGCCTGCTGGCCGGTCGCTCGGCGGTTCGGCTCATCGATCGATTCGATGCCAGCACCTTTCCTGTGCGCATCGCGGCCCAGGGCCCGGAGCTGGTTCCGGGCGAGCGCAGCAGTCAGCGGCTCGGCGCGAGCTGGTTGGCCCACGCCCTGGATGAGGCCCTGGCCTACGTGGATCTCTCGGCGGTGCCGAGCCACCGCCGAGGCGTATTCTTGGGCGCTGAAGCGGCACGGCCAAACTTGAACACGGTGCTCGCCGGCTCCCGTGGCCAGCCTCCGTCCCGCGCTCAAGTCGAGGCGTTGGCGCCGTGGGCTCCTCTCGCGCAGATGGCCCAGCGGGTCGGTGCGACCGGTGCCGCAGCGGTGTTGTCGACGGCGTGTACGAGCTCGGGTCAGGCCGTGGGCGAGGCCCTGCTCGCGGTGCGCAGAGGCGAGGTGGATGTGGCCATCGCCGCGGGCGTGGACGTCCTTGTGCATCCACTTATGGTGGCCGGATTTGCAAGGTTGGGAGCCTTGTCTACGCGGAATGGTGATCCGGAATCGGCTTCGCGCCCGTTCGACCTGGGGCGCGATGGGTTCGTCTTGGGTGAGGGGGCTGGGGTCATGGTGCTGGTCCGAGCCGATCTGGCGGACCGGGTCGGCCCGTTGAGAGGCTGGGTTCGCGGCTATGGCGGATCGAGCAACGCGTGGCGGATCACGGACTCTCCCCCCGATGGTCGCGGCGCCTCGGCGGCGATGGTGGAGGCCATGAGCGACGCGGGCATCGGCGCGGCAGACTTGCGGTGGATCCACGCCCACGGAACGTCCACCCAACAAAACGACGTGAGCGAAGCCCGGGGCATCAACGTCGCACTCGGGGATGCTGCGCTGCGGGTGCCGTGCAGCAGCTCAAAGAGCATGATGGGCCACCTGGTGGCGGCGTGTGGTGTCGTTGGAGCGGCCATCGCAACGCGGGCAGCCACCGAGGGGGTGGTCCCCGCAACCTTGAATTTGGAGCGGCCAGACCCCGAGTGTCCGCTGTGTCACGTGACGGAGACCCGGACAGGTCGGCCGGGCCCAGCGCTGGTCAACGCCTTTGGGTTCGGGGGCGTGAACGCCTCGATTGTGGTGGACGGCCCTTGAACATCGCAGTGCTAGCGATGAGTGAGGTGACCACTGCGGCGCCGGTGGATGTGGGCCCATTCTTGCGGCGCCGAAAAGACCGGAAGCTGTTGTCGGAGGCGGCAATCTTGGCGATCCCAGCCGCGAAGCGTGCCTTAGGAACCACAGACCCCCAGGAGGTCGGTCTGTATTTGGGGGTGGGACGTGAGCCGCCCGAAGACGCCACTGAGGCGGCCATCGTGGCCGGGCAGAAAGGCGGTGAGTTGGATGTGTGCCGCCTAGGTGAGCTGGGTTTGCCGCTGTACCCGCCGCTCGCCTCTCTGCGGACCCTACCCAACTTGGTGCTGGCCCACGTGGCGATCCAGCTAGGAGTGCAAGGCGACGCCGCGACCCGGGCGGGCGATGGCGCTGCGGGTCTGGTGGCTCTGGCGGAGGCCGCGTGGGCGGTCCAGGAAGGACGGTGCACCTTCGCTTTGGCGGGCGCGTCCGATTCGTGGGAACACCCTGCCCTTCGAAGGGACATGGCGCGCCGTGGCATCGACGGCGTTGGCGCTGGGGCTGCCGCGTTCGCCTTGCTCGCCAAAGCATCGACGGCGGAACGCCTGGGTGTCGAACCTATGTGCATTATCACACAGGTGCACACGTCGATGGGAGCGGCAGCGACGACCTCGCTGCCGCACCATCGGACCCTTGGGCGGTGTGGTGCGGCGGATGGCATCCTGGCCTTAGTGCGAGCCATGGCCGACTCCAAGTCCGGCGAACTCCGTATCCGTGACGAGACAGGGGCCGTCGGCGGGGTATGCTGGCGGCCCCCTGCACCGGAGACTTCTCGTTGACCGTTGCCGAGACCTCCCAGCGCCGGTTCGAGGTTCTGCGACTGATCGCCACTGGCGGATTCGGCAGCGTGTTCCTGTGTCGTTTGACGCTGGACGAGGGCTTTACCCGCGTCGTGGCGGTCAAACTTCTGCATCACCAGTGGTCCGAAAACGACGAAGTCGCCTCAAGAATGCGGGATGAGGCGCGGCTCCTAGGACTGCTTTCGCATCGGAATATCGTCGACGTCTTCGATCTTACGCGCCTCGACGGACGGGTGGCGGTCGTGATGGAGTACCTCGACGCCGTCGATCTCAAAACGGTGCTCGCGTGCGGGGTCACGCTCCCGGTACGCGCGGCATTGCAATTTCTGTCGCAGGTCACGAGTGCGCTAGACACCGCTTGGAACCAGGCTCCCATGGACGGCGAAGCCCCGCTTCATGTGGTGCATCGCGACATCAAGCCGTCCAACTTGATGCTGGACGCAGATGGTGTGGTCAAGGTGCTGGACTTTGGCGTGGCTCGCGGTGACTTCGCAGGCCGCGAGGCGCAGACCATGGGCATGGCATTCGGCAGTTTTGAGTACATGCCGCCCGAGCGTCGATTTATGGAGTCTGGCGGCGAAACCAGCGACGTCTACAGCGTGGCAGCGGTGCTCTTTGAGGCCCTCTGCGGCGGCGAGAAGTTGGGGAAGGGCAAGCTCAAGGTGAAGTCCCATGTGGGCTTTGTGCAGGGCCGCCTAGACGCGCTGCGCGAGCGCCTACAAGGGCCGCCGGAGCTGGTGGACGAGCTGCTGCAGTTCATGGGCACCATGCTATCGTTTATCGCCGAAGATCGGCCTACACCCGCCCAGGTGACCTCCACCTTTAAGAGGTTGGCCCGTGGTTTTCCTGCCCCAGGGCTAGAGGAATGGGCCGAGGATGAACTTCCGGATCTGCTGCGTGCCCGCCGGGAAACCCAGGACGAAGGTGCTCAAGATCCGCTGATCGGCAAGGTCTTGTCCGAGCACCGGCTGGCGATTCAGAAGGCTCAGTCGCGAACGCTGTCACCGGTGCCCCCGATCCCTGCGTCCATCAAGAATCCGATGTCCGCGTCGACGCCCGCGACGCCGGTGTCGGCCGTGTCCCCGCTGCCGCCGCCGCCGACCAAGGTCACGGTGTCCCCCGGCGCAGCCGCTCCCGCTCATCGGACTAAGTGGATTCCGAAGCGAGTCCGTGATGCGGCGCCGTCAAGGCCGCCTATCACGGGCACGCAGACGCCCGCGCCCTTGCGAGCCGAGCGTCGAGAAGGCCCTGCGACGCCCCCGCCCCCACCGTCCGAACCCCTTGCGGACTCCAAAGACGGCCGTTCGGGGCTCGCGTCGTTTTTGTTGGGTGTGTTTTGGGTCGCGAGCCTGATGGTCTTGCTCTTCGGCACTGCGGCGTTGGTCGCGGCCTTGTACATGACCGCATCATAGGGCGGTCCATGACGGCGGTCGCCATTGCAGGTGTGGGCATTGTAAGCGGACTAGGACGCACGTGTGACCAGGTGTGCGACGCCCTCCGAGCGCACCGAACGGGCCAGGCGCGGGTGGCCCGGTGGTCCGCCGCAGGTCTGCCCACCGACGTCGCTGTTCAAGTGCCTGGCCATGTGCCAGACCTGGCTGACTTCCCCGATGATCGCAAGGTCGCTCTGCTGATGCAGGCCGCGGATCAGGCGCTGGTGGGCGCCCCAGAGGTGGCCTCGGATCGGCGGGGCGTCTTCCTGGGCACAGGCCTGTCCTCGGTGACCCCTCGCGAGCTTGCTGAAGATGTCTACCCGTACGTGGTGGACGGCGGCGTGGACCAGGCGCGGGCCTGCGCGGATCGGTCTCAAAACCGGGTCGCGCCCCGGCGGCATCTGCCCAGTCGGGGTACGGCGGCCTTGGCTCGGCATTGGAACGCGACCGGGCCAGGAGGCACGAGCTTCTCGGCGTGTGCGGCGTCCGCCGAGGCCATCGCGGCGGGGATGCGGGCCATTCAGCGGGGCCACGCGGACGTCGTGTTGGTCGGCGGGCATGACGCGATGATCCATCCTTTGGGCATGCTCTCATTCCAAGCATTGGGTGCGTTGTCGACCACCACAGCCCGACCCTTCGATGTGAGCCGAGACGGGTTCATTCTGGGGGAGGGGGCGGCGGTGCTTCGGCTAGAGCGGCTCGATCGGTGCGCCACCCCGCTGGCCTTGGTGTTGGGTGCCGGCAGCTCCCTCGACGCGTCGGGGGTGACGGCCCCGCATCCTCAGGGTCGGGGCGCAGAACAGGCCATGCGACGGGCCCTTCGCGATGCCGGCCGCTCCGCGAGCGATGTGACCTGGGTCAACGCCCACGCCACGGCCACTCCCGTGGGCGATCGCGCCGAAGCCCGAGCGATCGCGCGTCTCTTCGGCCCGACGGTGCCGGTGAGCAGCCTCAAGGGTGCGTTTGGACACGGCCTCGCGGCGGCGGGCGCGCTGGAGACTGTCGCGACAGTCCTGGCCTTCAATCATGGTTTTACCCCGGGGACGGTCGGGTGCCAGACGCCGGATCCGAGCTTGGACATTCAGGTGTTGATGCAGCCTCAAGGTCGGCCGCCAGGGCTGACGATCAGCAATAGCTTTGGCTTTGGCGGGCAAAACGTGAGCGTCGTGTTGGCGCCGGTGGGGGCCCCATGGTCGGCGTGACAGCATGGGCCTTGTTGACCGGCGCGCGGGCGGCGGAGTTTGTGCCTCGGCAGCGTCTTCCGGAGCGTAAGCACATCAAGTTGATGGCCAGGTCGGTACAGCTTGGCGTTGCGACGATCGGTGAGGCTCTGGCCGCCCGCCCGGGCTGGGAGAGGGTGCCGCCCGAGCGGCGAGGGCTCTTTGTGGGCGCGCGGCCCGTGGGGGCGACCACCGATCTGATCCCCGCCCTGGATGTGAGCGTCGTCGACGGTCAGGTCGATCTGCGGCGCTTCGGCGACGTCGGCTTGAGCCGCCTGCATCCGCTGTGGCTGGTGAAGGGATTGTCGAACAACATCCCGGGTTATGCGTGTGCCTATTGGGACCTGCGCGGGCCGACGGCCAACCGGTGTGAGGGGGATGCGGGCGGACTGGCTGCCATCGTGGAGGCGATCCGCGCCGTCGAGGAAGGTCGGGTGGACTTGGCCATTGCGGGCGGGGCGGATTGCCTGGTCCCGCCGCCTCCCTGGCGCACGGGCACGACGGGAGAAGGGGCGGGTTTTGTGGTGCTGGAACGCGATCAGGGTCGCGCCATCACCGGCGGCACATCGCTCGGGGTGTCGGGCGACCCGGAGGACCGAACGGTGGACCTCGGTGCGGCCACAGGCCCTGCGAGCCTGGTGGCGGCGTGCGAAGGGCGGACCGCCCAGCGCATCGAGGTCGGCGACGCCGCCGTTGGACTCACGGCTTGGGTGCAGATCGCCGCCGATGAAGAGTCGGGCGAAAGCCAAGTTCAGTGAGCGTAGCGCCGCAGGCTCGGACCCGCGCGGCGTCCAGGCGCCGGCCTGCGCTCCACGGCTCGCATCCCATGGCGGCGGCGGCCAAAGGCTCGGCGAGGCAGGCGTAGGCCAACCCGCCTTCGTAGCCGGCGAACGCCCGCCACAGCGTGCCCCACCCGCCACTTCGCACGGCTCCCGGCCAACTCACGGTCTCTCCGGCGAGCACAACCACGCCAGCTGCGGTGGGACCGGGTTTGAGGCTCGGTGGGTTCGACAGGTCTACCAGTACGGTGCCCGGCGCGAGCGCCGCGGGGTCTACGCTCGGCCCCGAGGTGGCGGCCCCCACAAGGACGCTACACGTCGACAGCAACTCTTGTTCCGGGCAGGCGCTCACGCCGAGGGTCTTGGCGCGTCGGTGGTCTGCAGCACCTCGCGCCGCGACCTTGATCACTCGGTCTTCGGCGAGTAACGCCGCCACCGCGTCGCCCACCGTGCTGCGGAATCCAAGCACGCCGACGGCCTCGTCTCCAGAGGCCTGACGAGCCAGATCGGCACAGGCCCAGGCGGTGGCAGCGTGGCCCGTGGTGACCGGGATGCCCACCCGCTCGGAGGCCGCTTCTCCTCGTCCCGCTACGACCGCGAGTGCGCTTCCAAGTCCCACAACACTGGCCCCAAGGTCGGCGGCGAGTTGGACGGCGCGGAGCTGAAGCCCTTCGGCGCGCGCTTGGTCTCCGACCAGCTGTTCGGGCAGGTCGGGCACGCTGATGATGTGGCCGGTCACCCAGCCCCTGCGCGTGTGGAACCGGAGGGTGGCGAGTCGACGCACGTCGTCGCTGGGCCCACCCGCAACCATCGCTCGGTCACGGTGTCGAGCCCCCATGAGCGTTCGCTGCCACGGGACGAGCGGATGCACCACAAAGGCGAAGGCGGGGGTCACGCCGATGGAGAGGCGCGTAAGCGCTGCACCAGGTTGTAGAAGGTGCCCACGCGAAACACGGTGGCGAGCTCGTCTACGCGCATGCCTTCGGGCAACTCCTCGGGAGGCACTTCGGGCATGGCCATGCGGAGTCGGGCCGCCCCTGCGGCGGTGAGCTTGCCATCGACCTCGCCCGCCTCGCCGTCCTGGGCCTGGGCCTGGGCCTCAAGGCCGCCTCTGGGGATTTGAATGTCGAAGGCGCGCTCTAGGCGGAACACCACGTCCAGCAAGTCTAGGGACTCCGCGCCAAGGTCGTCTAGGACGGTGCTATCGTACGAGATCTCGTTGGGCTCCAGCTCCAAGGCCTCACAAAAACAGCGCTGCACACTGGCAAACGCATCGGGGTCAAGGTCGGCGGGGGCGCGGCTCATTCATCCTCCAAGGCCCGCCCCGGTAACGCATTGGCCGCCGGCGCGGAGGCCTCGACAGCCAGCCCGTTCAGCACGGGGTTGACGACCGCACTGCCGGGCGGCAGTGTGCAGGCGCTCGCTTCTATGGTAGGCGGAGCCAGAACCCCCAGGAGAATGATGGACCACGGTGTGTGGATCTTCAGAGACGACGAGTTCGACAGCCCGATCCACGCGGATCCGGCTGTGGAAGACGTCGAGCCTTCATTCTGGCAAGAGATCTGCGAGCATGTGCTCGAGTCTTTTGAGGGAGATGGTCCCCGATTCGATACAGTACAAGTCGGAGATGACCGACTCGGTTGGAAGCTTCATGCCCGTACGGGCGTGACCGTGGTCGTGCAGGTATCGGCCGAGATCGGGGTGTCCGAGCTCAAGGGCTTCATCACCGAACTCTGCCAGCGATACTTCGACGAAGTCGACGACGCGCGCTTTCCTGAGCCCGGCGGGGTGGCCGACGTGCTACTCGATGTCATTCCACCGTGGGAAGACTGATGCCTCGCGTGCACGTGCACACGTTCGGCTGCCAGATGAACGAATACGACTCTGGCAAGATCCGAGCTCAACTCGCAAAAGATGGATGGGACTCCACCAACAACGCCGATGAGGCGGACTTGGTGTTGCTCAACACGTGCTCGATCCGCGAGAAAGCTGTCGATAAAATGCACTCTGTGCTCGGCGAATTTCGGCGTCAAAAGCGCGAAGGGCGCGAGCTCCTCATCGGCGTTGCGGGCTGCGTGGCTCAGATGGAGGGCCAAGCGCTACTCCAGCGGTACAAAGATTTGGACCTTGTGTTTGGTCCCGATGGCGTGCCTCATGTGCGGGAGCTCATCGAGCAAGCACAGCGTGGCGGTCGTGTCCTAGACACCGAGTTCCTCGACCTCGAAACCTACCCCTTCGTCACGGACCTGGACCCAAACGCGGGCGGAAAGGTCGGGGCTTTCGTCACCATTCAGAAGGGCTGCGACAACCGCTGCACCTACTGCATTGTGCCGGCCACGCGCGGCGATGAAGCCAGCCGACCCAGCGCCGAGATCGTCGATGAAGTCCGTCGACTGGTGGCGCAGGGGGTGTGTGAGATCACGCTGATCGGCCAGAACGTGAACTCCTATGGCCTCAAGCTAGCTCACGAAAAGACCTTTGCTGAACTGCTGTATGCGGTGGCAGAGGTGCCGGGAGTGGAGCGTATTCGCTACACCACGTCCCACCCTCGTGACATGGGCGAAGATGTGGTGCAGGCGTACCGAGACCTGCCGCAGCTCACGAGTCACTTGCACCTGCCGGTCCAGTCCGGTTCGAACAAGGTGTTGCGCCGTATGAAGCGGTTTTATACCCGTGAACGCTTCTTGCGGATCGTCGACAGCCTGCGCGATGCGCGGCCGGATCTGGCGCTCACCACGGACATCATCGCTGGCTTCCCCGGCGAGACGGATGAGCAGTTCGAAGAGACCATGACCTTGCTCGACGAAGTCGGCTTTGTTGGCAGCTTCAGCTTCAAGTACAGCCCTCGCCCCGGCACCGCCTCGCTGCGCATGAAAGAGGGCTACGACGACAGCGGCAGCGGCGCGCGACTCACCCGCTACCAGGCCCGCCAGCGGGAGCTGTCCCTAAAGTGGACGCGCTCCCACGAAGGACGCCAGGTTCGTGTTCTGGTCGAGGGGCCGAGCCGCCACGACGCCGGCGTCATGGCCGGTCGCACATCGGGCAACCTGATGGTCAACTTCCCCGGCACCGATGCGGACGTGGGGAAGATGGTCGACGTGGTCGTGACCCGCGGCTTTACGCACTCCTCTCGCGGGGAGCGCGTCGAGGCCTAGCCTCTACGGCAGCATGTACGGCGTGCTGCGGGCGAAGAGCGCCTTGCCATCCTTGGTGACCTTGACCGTGACCTGGCCTTCCTTCTCGATGACGGGTGCGAGCACCTTCAGGAAGACGAAGGTGGGTCCGAACTCGGCCAAGCTGGCTTCGGTCACATCGATGCGCACGCCGGACACCTTCGTGTCTCCGACGTAGACGTCGCCACCGAGGGCGAAGTCCGAGTCGAAGCCCACGCGGCTCTTTCCGATGAGAATAGGCAGCTCGATGACGACCGCGTCGCGGTCTACGGCGACGACCGACACGGGGTAGTTGTCGGCCAGAGGCTCCTTGCCCGCCACATCGAGAGCGACCGCGCCGGGACCCTTGGGTGCGGGGCGAGAGGCCTTCTTTCGTGGGGTATCGGCGGTGAAGTCTGGCATGAAGTCGTCGTCGGGTTCTTCAGCCACATCGCCCAGAATGTCGACGTCGTCATCGGGAGCGGCGCTGCGCTCGTCGACCGGGAAGTCCATCTCTTCTTCGTCTTCCATGTCCAGCGATGGGCCGCCCAGCAGCTCGGGGGGCTCGGCCTCTTCGACGTCGTCGGAGAACAGGTCGAACTCTTCGACGGGCTCATCGCCCGAGGCCTTGGGCCCAGAGCGCTTGGGGAGGTCAGCGGTATCGTCAGAGGTTGACTTCTTCTTGGATGCGACGGGGATATCGTCCAGGTCGTCCTCGCCGGTAGCGAAGGCCGGGGTGGCCAAACCGAGAAGGGCGAACGTGAGAAGCATGCGAGTCATTAGGCCTCCGAGAGGGACTGAATCAGCGGCGTTAACGCAAGGTTCGTGCCACGCCCGTGTCAAGAACCTCTCAAGACGAGGGTTCCGTCCCCATCAGGCCTGACGAGGTGCTTGCAAGATCCTGGCGATGGGCTTGTGTGTCCAAGATTTTAGGACGTTGTGCCACATCCTGGCTCGTCACGGGCGTTGCCAGCCATGCGAGCTGGCGGGGGGGTGATACGCCTTGGGCGTGGCACTCGATCCCATCATTGCTGCCCGCTGGCGCGCCGCTCGCAACCGTAGACGAGACCGAGGACTCCTTGGGAGCCTGGGTCGCCTACTCTTGGTGGTTGTGGGCATCGGAGCGCTTTCCGTCCTGGTTCGGCCGGTGTTTCTTGGCTTTCTAGACGAAGGGCCGGGGCTGGCCGCCGGGGTGGGCGGGATCGTGCTGCGCTTGGCAGTGGTGCTGGTCGGGTTGGCGGGAATCGAGGTCTACGACGGCATGATTCGGGGCGAAGATCGCGAGGTGCTCGCGGTTCTGCCGGTGGACCCGGCCCAGGCGGTTCGAGCCTCCTTACTTGGGGTCATCAGCCGACGGTGGTGGCTCCTTCCCGGCGTTGCAGCTTTACTACTGCCGATTGGACTAGAGTCGAGCTGGACGGCGTGGGCTGCGGCGGTCGGCGCCTTGGCCGGTGTGCAGATCTTCGCCTGGCCGGCGTCGGCTGTGGTGCACTTACTCGCCGTGCAGGTGGCCCGGTCTGAGGTCTTCGCGCCCTTTTTGGACCTGGTGCGGGGTGCCAGTTCACGACCGCAAGCGGCCTTTATCTACGCCCCTGGTGTGGTCTTGCTCGCCGCTGCGGGCATCGCCTACGCGGCGAGCGCGGGAGCCGCGTGGGTGGTTGAGGGCTACCCCATCGGGTGGGGCCTACTAGTAATTGGTCCGATTCTAGCTGCTGTATTGTCACTATGGGTGCCGGCGCTCGCTCGGAGTTCTTGGTTCCGGGCGACCGCGGTCTTGGCCGAGATCGACAGCGCCTATTCCGCCCTCGCCACGTCCGAGGCGGACCGGCTCCACGTGTATATGGATTGGATGATCCGCTTTCTGCCTGAATCCTGGCGCCGATTTGCGCTGAACGACCTGCGCCACGGATGGCGCGGCCGACGGATCTGGCTCACTGGGGCCTGGGTGCTGGGCATCGCCGCGGCGCTGGCCGGGTGGACCGAGGTTGCCGCTGGGCCGAGCCGCGCCGTGGCTGTGGCCTGTCTAGCCGTGTGCGCTGTGGCGTCGGTGGTGTTGGTCCTTCACAGCGATGAACCCGAGTTCTTACGATGGTGGCTCCCACGTCCTCGGCCGCGTGCCACCTTGGCCCGGGCGGCGGTGGTTTGGGCTTGGGCTCAGCCAGCCATCTGGCCTGCGGTGTTGATCTCTGCCTTTATGGGCGGCATCTCCGCGGGTGCCTGGGTGCTGGCGGCGGCGCAGCTCGTGCTCGGGCTGGTGCTGGGGCTCGGCTTGCTCTGCTCGCGTTTCGGTCGTCTGGGGCCTTGGGTCTATGGCTCTGGGGCGCTCGCTGTTGTGGCCGCTGTCGTTCTCACCGCCGGTCTTGGTTAGGAGCGCACCGTGAGCGATACCCCCGCGATTGAATTTGAAGGCGTCCGACGCACCTTTGGCCGGGTCGTGGCGGTTGAGCGCGTCGACCTGAGCCTGCCATCAGGCAGCTTTGTGGGTTTGATCGGGCACAATGGGGCCGGGAAGAGCACGTTGCTGCGAATGCTGACCGGACTGCTTCTTCCCACTGAGGGGCGGGTGCGGGTTGCGGGCATCGATGTGCACCAAGAGCCCCGCAAAGCCCGTCAGGTGCTCGGCGCAGTGCCGGAGCGGCCCGCCCTGTACGAATACCTCACGGCCCGAGAGTGGCTCAATTTTGTGGCCGAGGTTCGCGGCGGAGCCGAAGCCATCGATGAGCTCCTAGACGCCATGGACCTGTCTGGAGACGCGGATCGGCTCATTCGTGAGTTCAGCCAAGGCATGCGGCGAAAAGCGGCATTAGCGGCGGCGCTCCTCGGAGATCCGGCCGTGCTGGTTCTCGACGAGTCCCTCAATGGCCTCGATCCCCCCAGCGCGGCGCGAGTCAAAGCGCTGCTCCGTCGCCGGGTGGACGCCGGCGCGACGGTGGTGTTGTCCACCCACGTGGTCGACACGGTGGAGAAGGTGGCGGACCGCGTGGTGATGTTGGCCCATGGCAGCGTTGTGGCGGATGAGCGGACATCGGACATGGTGTCCGGCGGCCTTGAAGCGCTGTTCTTGGAGCGCCTTGAGGCGTCGCACAAGCGTGGGCGCCCCGATGGATCCGCAGACTCGGGGCCAACTCTGTGAGTCGGCGCCTCGGGGTGTGGCTCGCGCTCGCGGGCTGCCAGTGCGCCCCGCAGACGTCCAGCGCGGACCTCGTCGTCGAGGTCCGGTGGCCCGGCGCCAGCGCCGATGAGGTCATGGACGTCGTGGTCGGGTCGCTCGAAGTCGAGATCTCGCACATTCCGGGGCTCGTGCAGATGGTGTCGACGTCGGACTATGGAAGTGCAACGATCTACCTCCGCTTTGAGGGGGAGGGCGACGGCTCACAGGTCATCGCAGCGAGTCGACAACGGCTTGCTCAGCTGCATGAGCACTTGCCTGATGGCGCTGAGGGCCTTCGAGCCTACGTGGCACGCCCCACTGTGAGTTGGACGGGTGCGCTCGCAGGTGTGCCTCTTGCTACCGGAGCACTCGCCTCGCGCGGCGTTGGGGTCGCGGATCGCACACGAGCTGTCGATGTGGATGTGTGGACCGTACAACCCCGTCGTCTACGAGAGTTTGTGGTCTCTCCCCTCGACGTGGTGCGGGCCGTGGACCTGGCCCTCGCCGCCGATGAACCGATCGGCCCAACCTTGTCCATCCCCTCGCTCACCCCATCGGCGGACCCGGTCCAGCTTCAGGACGTGGCCCAACTCACCCGGTCGACCCCGGGGGTCGTGGCTTGGAATGACGATAGTCGAGCTGCAATTCTACAGGTAGATGCTGGTGTTCCCGTCGAAGGGTGGACGCGGGTTCAGGATGTGGGTCTCGGGGGGACGTGTGCGGTGGCGTCCTCGGTCGGGTGGGAGCAACCCCCGGTGGGTGGCCTGTGGATCCGGGACGGCTCCCGTTGGTTCGGTCGCGGCGTGCCGACGGACCATCCAGCCTTGTTGGCGCCTGGGGTGTGGTCTTGGCCGTGCCAGGGTGCGCCTCCCATGCGCATCGCGCTTGTGGCCGCCGCCGGTGATGTGGACGTCCGGGTGGCGGAAGAGAGCCTGCGAGGCCACCCCGATGTGTTGGCGGTGATCCCTGTGGCCGTGACCGCGCGCACGCCGAGCCTGTCGGTCGATGTGAGCGCAGAAAAGGCGTCTGCCCTCGGATTGACGGTGTTGGATGTGACCCGGGCGCTGTCTTGGTCAGGCCAGCCTCGGCCGGGAAACGAGCGCGTGGTCTTGCGTCTTCCCGAGCTCGAACCTGAACAATACATGGCATTGCCGGTTCACAACACCGTTACGGGTTCTTACGTGCCCTTGAGCGCGGTGGCGTCCCTGTCGTTGACTGCCGCCGATCCCGCGCAGGTGAGAGTGAACGGCCAGCGCGCAGTGCTGGTGGACGTCGTCGCCACCACCGGATCGGCCCCCTTGCGTTGGGTTCCGCCGTCCGATGTGCGGCTGCTCTCGCTCGATGGGTTTGGCCCCCAGAGTGTGGGTCCGTAGGTCGAGATGAACCCCAAAACATGCCGATGAGCTTCGTAATCGGCATCCGAGGCCAGGCGCTGACCCGGTAGCGCCTGGCCAAGGTGCGGGCTAGCGGCCGCCGCCCGAGGGACGGTTGGAGCCGTGGCTGCGGGGGCCTTCGCTCGATCCGGACTTGGGTCCTCGGCCGGCGGGGTTCGCCGGCACGTTCGGCTGCACCACCACGACTTGCTGGCTGGCCGCCTGGGCCTTGAGTCGACTGACCTTGGACTTCAGCCGCTGAACCTGAGCCCGCAGCTCGTCGGCCTGGCTGGCCCTCTCACGCAGTTTGCCCACTCGGTTTTGCAGGTGGCTCAGCTGACGTTGCATCTCGTCCATTTGCTGGACCGCTTGACGGCCCCGCTCGGCACGGCGCTGCAGGTGCAGCATCTCGCGCTCGACCCGCTGGATCATGGCGGTTTGACCCTGGAGCTCTTGCTCGGCTCGACGCAGCTGATTCAGCGCCTGCTGATGACCCCGCTCCGCTTGGCGAGCCTGGTCGGTGAGGGCGAACATCTCTTGGTTCATCTGCTGGAGCTGAGCATCCTTGTTGGCCATCTCAGCCTGGATGGCTTGCGAGTCGCCCCCGATGGAGGACACTTGAGCTTCAAGGGAACGATTCTCGGATCGCGCTTGGCGTAGGGCTCTCTTGAGCTGGGCGTTCTCGCGCTCTAGCGCATCGACCTCTGCGTCGAACTGAACGGTGGCCGCGGTGGCGAGCCCTTGGGTCGACATCTCGGTGAACACGGGCTGGGAACCGGCAGGCACGGCCAGGGGCACGAGCTCGGCGGAGTCATTGTTGAGTTGTTCACTCGACAACATGGCTTGGCTGACGAGCTGGGTGTCGTCGACCGTCTCCACCACAACCGTTGTTGTGGCGCCTCCTGAATCCATGAATGGAAGGTCAGGAGCGATGCCGCATGCGGACAAGGCGAGGGTGGCAAGGGCGGGAACAAGGACGGTAGGGCGGAGCATGAGGACCTCGACGGGAAGCGGTTGTTGCGTTGATTTCGCGGTTGAGGGACGAGCCTCACGGTCCTGTTCTTCGACCGGTGACACAGGGAGACAACCTAGGCGCGCTGCGCTACCCGAAGTGCCCGCCGGGAGCCCTGTCCGTGAACCTCGTCCTCCGCTTTGCTGCGACGTACTGCACGCGTTTTTGGCCCTGGTACCTGGGTGGTTTGCTCGCATTGGGTGTGACCACGTGGATGTCGACGACCATTCCGCTGTACTTGGCCGAGGCGATCGACGCGCTGGGAGATGGCCAGGCTGGCCTAGACGTGGTGTTGTGGAATGCTGGTGTCATCGCGGTGATGGGCCTGGTGGTGATGGGCGTGCGCAGCACGTCGCGAGTGCTCTTCTTCACTCCGGGGCGCTTGGCAGAGGCCCAGGTGAAGCGCGACTTATTCAGCGCAATCCTTGCGCATCAGCCGGCGTTTTTGCGTCAGTGGCCTGCGGGCGACCTCGTGAGCCGCGCCTCGTCGGACGTCAATAGTCTTCGTTTGATGGCTGGTTTTGGCTTCTTGCAAGTGTTCAACGTCATCTGGGTTCTGAGCCTCACGCTCTTCCAGATGGTGCGCATCTCGTGGACGCTGACCCTGTGGTTGATCTTGCCGCTGGCGGTGGGCCTCTTCTTGACCCAGCTCACGATCCGGTGGCTCTTCCTGCTGATCCGAAAAATGCAGAAGCAGATCGCCGCGGTCAGCGACCACGCCTTGTCTGGCTACGAAGGGGTCGCCACGATCAAGGCGTTCGCGGCAGAAGGTCCGATGCAGGATCGCTTTGACGAGCTGAACGACGACTACCGCAACACCAGCGTTCAGCGAGCCGGACTGCGAGCCCTCATCGGACCCATCCTCAACGTCGCCGCGCTGGTCGACGTGTTCTTGCTGCTGTTCATCGGCGGTGAAATGGTGATTAGCGAGACCATCACCGCAGGTGAGCTGGTGGCCATGACCAGCCTCGTCGCGTTCCTGGCCGGTCCCCTTCGTGGGCTCGGGTTCCTCTTGGCGATCGTCAAGCAAGCTCAGGCAAGCTTGGAGCGTCTATACGAGGTGATGGACCCGCCGCCCGATCGTCCCGACGTGCCCGGTGGGGTGCCGGGCCCAGAGCATCCGCCGGCCATCGAAATCCGGGACCTGAGCTTCTCTTACCCAGACGCCGAAGAGCTGGCGTTGGATGCGGTTTCTGTGTCGGTGCCCGCGGGTGCAACTCTGGGACTCTTCGGCCCTACGGGATCGGGGAAAACGACGCTAATTCGGTGCTTGTCGAGGCTGTACAACCCGCCAGAGGGCACGGTGTTCGTCGACGGCGTCGATGTTCGTCTGCTGGATCTGCACGACTGGCGTCGTCGGGCGGTCCTGGTGCCCCAACGCGCATTCTTGTTTAGCGAGTCGCTCCGCGACAACATCCTGCTGGGCCGCGGCGACCAAGAGCTGCTGGATCGGGCGCTCCGGTTGGCCGCCCTCTCGCAGGACGTGCAGGCGCTCCCGTCTGGGGTCGAGTCTCCCGTTGGCGAATCGGGGATCATGCTGTCGGGGGGGCAGCGTCAGCGAAGCGCTCTGGCCCGTGGCCTCATCCGCGATCCCGAGCTGCTCATGCTCGACGACGTGCTCTCGGCGGTGGACCACGCCACCGAGGCTCAGCTGATCCAGACCCTGCGGCCAACGGATGGCCACGCGCCCACCACGGTCATTGTGGCGAATCGGATCAGCGCGCTGCACCACGCCGAGGTCATTTTGGTCCTCGAAGGGGGCAAGGTGTCGGATGTGGGCACCCACGACGAGCTCATCGCGCGGCCGGGTTTGTACCAAGAGACCTGGGATAAACAGCGGGACTCCGAGGAGGCGTCATGAGCGACGACGCCGTCCGCGACGAGACCATCCACCCCAATGACTGGACCTTGCTGCGCAAGCTGTGGCCGTTCGTGCGCCCCCATTCGCTGATGTACGTGCTGGCGCTGTGCATCGCGCCGGTGACAGCCGGGCTGTCTATCGTTCAGCCATATCTGTTAAAAGTGGCGTTGGATGACCATATTGCCGTTGGAGATCTCGCCGGCACCCGGTGGATCGCGATGGGCTTCTTGGCAGCGGTGCTCTTTGCTTGGGTGGCAGAGGGCGTGTACCTCTACCTCTTGTCCCTCGCGGCCCTCGGCACGATTACCGACCTTCGAAGTGCAGTCTATCAGCGCACTATTGGGCTGGCGCTGGGCTTCTTTGACCGACAGCCCAAGGGGCGGCTGCTCACCCGTGCCACCAGCGACATCGAAGCGCTGGGTGAGACGCTGTCTGCGGGGGCGGTGACCATCGTCCTGGACGTGCTGAATGTCTCCGGCGTTCTGGTGGCCATGTTGCTCATCGATGCCTACCTCACGGCGGTCATGTTGGTGATGGCCCCCATCATTTTGGTGGTGGTCGAGGTCTTGCGCCGCATTCTGCGAAAGCTGTACTACGAGGTGCGAACGAGCCTGGCGGACCTGAACGCTTTTACAACCGAGCGCATCAATGGCGTCGAGGTCGTGCAGCTCTACAACGACGAAGAGCGGGCGATGACCGCCTATGATCAGCGCCTGTACCGGTACCGCGACGCCACGATCCGCACCAATATCTACGATGCCTCGCTCTACGCGATTATCGACGGGCTTTCTGCCATTACGGTCGCGCTGATGCTGTGGTACGGCAGCGGCGGGCTGCTTGAAGGCACGCTGACCGCCGGGTTGCTAGCGGCCTTTATCGCGTATATCGACCGGCTCTTTCGGCCGATCCAAGAGTTCTCGGCCAAGGTCGCAGTGTTTCAACGGGCGAGCAGCGCCATGGCCAAGATCTTCGGACTCTTGGACGTGGACGACCACATCACCGAGGGCGAGCAACGCCTGATGAATCCGGTGGGCGAGCTGGTCATCGACGACCTAAGCTTTGCCTATGGAGACGGTCCTCTGATCTTGAAGGGAGTGAGCTTGCAGCTGCATCCTGGCGAGGTCGTTGCGGTGGTCGGTCGGACGGGGTCCGGGAAAACTACCCTGGGTCGTGTGCTCACGCGCGCCTATGACGGCTACCACGGCTCGGTGACGCTCGATGGCCATGAGCTGACGACGCTGCGCATCGAGGACGTGCGGCGCACGGTGGGCACCGTGCTGCAAGACGTGCAGCTCTTTCCCGGAGATGTACGCTTGAACCTGACGATGGGCGCGGATGTGTCCGACGAGCGCATCCGCCAGGCGGTGGAGCAGACTCACTCCGAAGAGGTCGTGGCGCGATTGGGCGGCTTTGACGGAACGATTAGCCACAAGGGCGCTAACCTCTCCGTGGGGGAGGCGCAGCTATTGTCTTTTGCCCGTACCCTCATCTTTGATGCGCCGGTGGTGATCATGGACGAGGCGACGGCCAACGTCGACACCCTCACCGAGGCCAAGATCCAAGCCGCGACCGACGTGATCCTGCGGGAAAAGACGGTGTTGGTGATCGCGCACCGCTTGTCCACCATCATCAACGCCGATCGGATCTGCGTGATGGACGCTGGGCGAGTGGTGGAGAGTGGCTCTCATAGTGAGCTACTCGCTATGGGTGGGATGTACGCCGATCTCTTTGCACAGCAGTTCGGCGACGAGGAGGTGGACGCATGATCGGTGGCATTCCGTTCGAGGCCATTCGTCCACCGGACACGGGCACGTTCAAACGAAGGGTCGCGCTGACCTTCGATGATGGACCTGGCGCCGGCACCGCCGAGGTCTTGAACGTGCTTCGGCGGCGCGGACTCAAGGCGACCTTCTTCATCCACGGCGCGAATATCGTGGGTCGGGAGTCGCTGATCTTGCGCATGGTGCGCGAGGGCCACCTCATCGCCAATCACGGTGAGCGGCACGCGGACCTGTCCAATGGCTCCGACGCCACATCGAGCTGCGAGGCCACGTGGAAGCGGCTCGAAAAGTATGCATTGCCCGGTGCTTTACGGTGGTTCCGCTTCCCGGGCGGGCGGGCGAGCCTGGATAGCCGCGAGGCGGTGGAGGACCTGGGCCACTGCGTTGTGGGCTGGCACATCGACAGCGCGGACTGGTGCTACGCTGACCCGCGCGGCGGGCGGGGAGTCTGCGACAAGAGCACCTTTCGTTGGGTCGATGACGATGTGCGCAGCGACCTGTCGGCGAATGTGCTGCGGCAGGTCAAAGCCTTTTCGGGCGGCATCGTGCTGATGCACGACAACCGCACGTATACGGCCGACACGTTGGACGAGGTCATCACCGCGCTGGCGTTCGGCGGCTTTGGATTTACGACGCTCTTGGACGACGGCGCCTTCCCGAAGTTGGTGAGCCGCGCCCGGCGCCTCCGAGACGCCGTGGCGAAGAGCAGCAGCCTGGCGTAATCGTAGAGGGGGTCAGGACGCTAGGTGTAAGGCGTTGGGTAGGTCTTACACCTAGCGTCGTGACCCCTGCGCGACCCCTGCGCCGGCGCCGCTCCACCTTATTCTCCAAACAACTCCTTGACGATTGGGCATTTCGATGTTTCTCTGCGCCGGTGCAGGGAGTTGTCATGGGAAAGAGTTGGGTCATTGCTTGTTCGGCCACCGTGCTTGCGGCCATCTGGGCGTCGCCAGCGGCGGCGGAGCTACCGGATTCCGACGGAGATGGCGTACCCGATGTGATGGACTGCGGTCCCACGGATGCGTCTATTTATCCGCTCGCGACCGAGATTCCGTACGATTCAATCGATCAGGACTGCTCCGGGGCGGACCTGTGCGATGTCGACCTTGATGGATTCGACGCGGCTGAGTGCGGCGGAGATGACTGCGACGACAACGCCGAGGGGACCAACCCCAAAGCCGTCGACGTCCCCGAAGACGGCATCGACCAAGACTGCTCGGGCGAAGACGCCGTCATCGCTTGCGACCTGGACGGGGATGGCTTCTTGGCCGCCCACTGCGCGGGCAATGACTGCAACGACAACGCCGCTGACGTCAATCCCGAGGCCCAAGAGATCGACGCCGACGGCATCGACCAAGACTGCGACGGCGTAGATGACTGCGTGCCTGTCGAGTGGGCCCAAGGCGGCTGGTGCAGCACCGGCCCCGTGGGTGGAGCGTGGTGGCTGGCGCTGGCGCCGCTGGCTTTGCTCCGGCGTAGGCGGGTCGCATGATCTGGCTCGCCCTCTCCCTCTTTTCATCGGCGCAGAACGATGGGTTTGACGCGCGCGGTCGCATCGTCGCCGCCAGCGACATCGACCTGCGCGATCCCATCGTGGCGTGGCGTCCCGAGGCCCAACGGCCCGGAAGCGTCGCCATTCAGGCTCTGCTCGAGTACGCCGACGATCCCCTCGTCATCTACACGCTCGATCAAGAGTCCCAGCGTCGCGATGTGCTGCTCGACAATGTCTTTGGCGCCAATCTGATGGGGCACTACGCACCCCACGAGCGCATCGCCATCACCGCGACGGTCCCCGTTTGGTTCACCTCCCGTGGCGTCGATGGCCCTCAGGGTGTTGGAGCCGGAGATCTGCGCCTGTCCGTGCCCATCGGGCTGGCCATGCCCGACGAGTACTCCGGTGGCTTCGGCCTCTCGGTCGTGCCGTTCATCGATGCGCCCACAGGCACTCGCACGGCGTTCCTGGGCAATAACGGCGTGTCCTGGGGCGGCCTCGCTGCCATTGGAATGTCTGGAAAAACCTGGGAAATTGACGGAAACCTCGGGTATCGCTCGACCCCAGACGTGACCTATGAGGACACCGCGGACTTGCAGTGGGACAACGTCCGCGGTGGCGATCAGATCCTGACCGCGCTGGCCGGCTCAGTGCACCTCAATCGCAACCACGCCCTGCGTCTCGAAGGCCTTCACCGGGCCGCATTGGCCGACACCAATGTCCCAAATAGCCAGTCCCCCGCGGAGCTCTTGTTGAGCGCCCGCGGTCGGTACAAGCAAGGGCTGTCGTGGACCGCGGGTGCAGGAACGGGCCTCAACGGCGCAGCGGGTGCGGCCAAGCTGCGTCTATTTGCCGGCATGGGCTACGTCATCGGCAAGCCGCCGGCATCGCCCGAAGTGGCGTGGCTGCGCGTCGATGTGGTCAGCGCCTCGGGCGAGCCCATCTCGGGTGCGCTGGTCGAAGCCGATCTGGACGAAGCCGAGACCGGTAAGAACGGAAGCGTTGGGTTCGACGACGTGGAGATCGGCAAGCCCATGCGGGTCGTGGCCGAGGCCCCTGGGTTTAGCAAGGACAGCGCGGTGCTCGACATCGTGCAGGGCGAAAATGTGGCTCGCGTGGTGCTGAGCCCCAGCCCGGGCATGCTCCGGGTCATCGTCAAGGACAGCAATGGCGAGCCGGTTGACGCGCTCGTAGAGCTCACCGGACCCAAGCCCGCCGACGGCGGCCAGATCGGCGACGATGGCATCGAGAGCTACAAGGTGCCGCCCGGGCAATGGAGCGTCATCGCGACGGCTCCGGACCTGCCGGTCGGCGAGGGCATGGCGAACGTGCCTGTTGGTGGCAAGGGTGTGATTGAAATCGTGCTTCAACGACCCGAAGTCGAGATTACCAAGAACGAGATCGTCACCCTCGACAACGTGAACTTCATCTTCGACACGGCGACGCTCGTGCCGGAGTCCGAAGCCATCGTCGCAGAGGTGGCGCGCGTACTCGCGGCTCATCCGGAGTTCCAGCTCATCGAGGTCGCCGGCCACACCGATGTGCGCGGCTCGGCGGACTACAACCGTGCCTTGTCCCAGCGTCGGGTCGAGACGGTGAAGCGCTACTTGATGAGCAAGGGCGTAGCTGCCGAACGACTCGTGCCCAAGGGCTATGGCGAGTCCAAGCCGCTCAAGAGTGGCGACAGCGAAGAAGACCACGCCAGCAACCGGCGCGTGCAGTTTGTGATCCTCAAACGTAGTGATGAAGGGGAGGGGACGCCATGATGGGCACCCGATTGTGGATAGGCGTTGTCGGAATTGCGCTGCTTGGTGGCTGCGCCCCACAGCCGCCTGCGGCTTGTGTCGAGCCCGAGGCCGGATGGATCGACCAGGACAAGGACAGCTACGTCCAAGTCGATGATTGCCGGGACCAGAACCCTGAGTTCCACCCGCTGGCCTTCGACGAGTGCGATGGCCTCGACAATGACTGCGATGGCGAGATCGACGAAGGCTACCCCGACATCGATGGGGACGGCGTCGCGGATTGCGAGAGCGAAGAGCTCTGCGACGGCGTCGACAATGACGGCGATGGCCGCGTCGACGAAGGCTATGACGACTTCGACGGCGATGGCCTGGCAGACTGCCTAGACCGGGAGTGCTCGACCGCGACCTCGCCCGCTGAGCCGGTCGAGATCGACGAGGAGTGCTCCGAGGCGGTGATCGAGGTAAAAGATCCTTGGGACCTAGATATTGAGTGGCAGTTCACCTCGCCGGGCAACAGCTCTGGCGTCATCGTTATGCCAGCCATCGGCAACTTGTCCGATGACAACGGTGACGGTGTCATCGACGATGGCGACGACCCTGACATTGTAGTGGTGGACTGGACCACCGGCACCGTCCAGGCCGAAAACGGCGACGGCTCTGGGGCGTTGTGGACCTACTCGGGTGTCGACGGAAATAGTGGCGTCTTGATCGCCGATATTGACAATGATGGAGAGCCCGAGGTGGTGGTGTCCACAGGCACCGGCTCGTTTGGGGCTTCAACAGCAGGGTCCAAGGCGGTGATTGCGC
>JBGCER010000529.1:0-2738 GCA_045106515.1 Myxococcota bacterium | reverse complement strand
AACCCGGATCAGGGTTGCTGGAACGTCACGGTGGCCCCGAAGCCGAAGCGCTCGAACTCGCGCTCGACGTCACTCCACAGCATGCGCCCCGCGGCGAGATCCAAAGCAGGCCAGGCGAAGACCGCCGTATCGGCCTCGATCGACCCGGCGGGCAGCGGCTGAGCCCCGGCGGCGGCGATCGGCGGGACATTGATCGTGATCTGATCCGCGCCTCCCCCACCGGCGACGTCCTGACGCCAAAGCACCCAACGGCGCCCGGTGGCCGCCGTGAGCGTCACCCGGTAGAGGCCCTGCTGGCCGAAGGCATCGGGCAGTACGTCGTCCAGCTCGAGGGCGTAGGCCGCTCCTGCGGTGGTCGAATCAGCGGCCGGAGCTCGCAGCAAAGGCACTTCGGTGGAGGGCACGGGCTGGGCATCCAAGGTGCTCGAGGCGAAGCGCGGACGGACGCCGGCGCGGTTACCGTTCTCGTCCACGAACTCGACCCGCAGCAGCAGGTCGTTCTCGAAGGTGCCCGACTGGACCAGGGTCCCGAGCTCGTCCTCGGCGGAATCGGAAACTCCATCGGCCGCCCCCGGGTAAGACCCCGACACGGTGTAGACCCCCGCCGTAACGACCCCAGCTCCCACGCCGATCGGCAGGGTGCCACGGGTCCCCGCCACGACGGCTTCGATGGTGACTTCGAAAGCGTCGACGTCACCGAAGCTATCGGCTTGGGGCTCGATCACGATGGCGGGGTCGACGGTGATGGCCGCCTCTTCGTCACCGGCCAAGAGTCCATCGAGCTCGAGCACCGCTTGCTCCTGCACGCCAGCTTCCACGGGGAAGGTGGGGTAACGCAGGGTGAAGGCGCCCAAGCCGAGCTGGGAAGAGACCAATAGACTCTGGGCTCCCAGTCGACTCGATCCCACGGAGAAGGGACCGAAGGGACAGTTCACGCCCGAGGCGTCCGTTTCACAAACATCGACCACCAAGAGCGGATCGCCCGGAAGCGCAAGGCGCGTATCACCGACAAAGTTGTCGCTGAGAGTGAGCCCGGCACCCGTGGCCAAGTCCGCGCTCACCAAGCCGATCGTCTCGGCAAAGCCTTCGTTGCTCGGCTGCAGCAAGACGTCCATCGCCGGGCCCGGAACGCCGTAGAAAGTGAACAGGTCGTAGCCTTCCAAGCTGACCGTCAGCACCGTCTCCTGGCCGTCGGCCGCAGCCATCACGCCGACGGTTCCGTCCACACCGCTGGTCAGATTCGAGACGATGGTAAAGGTGCCGGCGGCTTCGCCCTGAACGATCACCTGGGCACCCTGCAACGGCGCGAGGGTGTTCACGTCGAACACGCGAATCGCGATGGGCGCCCCCGCGGTGAGTCCGCCGCCTTCGACGAGGCCGACTTGCTCATACACCACGCCCGCCAAGGCCGCCGTCGCGTTCTGCGCGCGGTCGTAGGCGGTGATCGTAAAGGGCAGGGTCTCGCCCGCGCCCAGCACTCCCACGGGAATGGGCCGCGTCACGAACAGACCGGCGGAGACCGCCCCCGCCACCGGCGGCAGGCTCTCTTCGGTGCCCGTGTTGTCTTGGGTGTCGGTCGCCACCAAAGCGAAGGACGTCTCCTCGTCCGCCAAACCGACCACGGCCAGGTCGCGCACGTCCGAACGCAGGCTGGTCAAGTCCGTACCCGAGGTGCCGAAGCCCGCAAGCTGCGGCGCGGTGATATCGAAGCTCGGCCGGTCCGGCTCCGAGGTGGAAAGATCCGCATCGAAGCGCCGCAGCGCGCTGACGAAATCGCCGCGCTGATGTTGGACCACGATGTCGATGGTGCCCTCGGCGAGGTTGGGAGCTCCCAGTTCATCGATCAGATCGAGATCGCCCTCGGTCAGCTGCACGGCCGAGCCGGCGCCCTCCGTCAAACCGATCTCGCGATACAAGGAGCGCAGCTGGGCCTCCTCGCCCTCCGGCGGGATCGACTGACCGAACACGAAGATCCCCAAGCGATCGTTCGACTGGGGCTCGCTGGCCAACTGCACCGTCACGATCGGGGCCGCCGCATCGGCCAGGTTGGGGCCGCCGATGGCGTCTGCGGGTTCAGCCAAGGGGTCCTTGAAGACCATCGTCGGGGTCCCGATGGAAGCCAGCCCATACTCGAAGGACGTGGTTTCGAGCGCCTCCTCGTCTTCGGTCCCCGACTCGATGGGCTGGGCATCGGGCGACAGATCGATCTGCACTTGGGAACCGATCCCGAGCGACACGGGCAAGTCGTCACTGGCGTTGCGCCAAGTGTAGACCTGGTTGACGTCGACCGGCACGCCCCCCAACAGGGCCAAGAGCGCTTCGGGTTCTGGCATGTCATCGGGGCTCTCCCCGTCCACCGTCACCTGGAAGGAATCCACCGTCACCGTATCGGGGTCCATCGCGCGGTCGAAGACCACCACGACCGAGCCCAGGTCGCTAGCGCCCTGCTCACCGTCGAGCGGGAAAGTCGTCAGGACCGCGGGAGTCGTCGACGGGGTCAAGGCCGTGGTGAAGCCGCCGATGCGGCGCACCTCGGGAATCGTCACCGTCTGGCCGTTCAAGTCCACCAGGGTGGCGCCCGCGGCGTAGCGGATTTCGTACTGGCGCCCGAGGGCTAAGTCCGCCGGCGGCACGATCACCACCACACGCCCTTCCGCGGCGACGGAGAAACCCACCGGGATCGGCTGGAAGATGCTCTGGTCCACCAGCTCGAAGGCTCCGTTCACGCTCTGCGGAAC
>JBGCER010000528.1:0-13441 GCA_045106515.1 Myxococcota bacterium | reverse complement strand
GCAGCAGGACATGCTCAAGTATCAGAGCGAGATGGAGCAGAAGTACACCGCTGAGCTGTCCAAGCTCGACGTCGAGCTGCGCACGCTCTCTGGTGCGATCGCCAAAGAGAAGGGCTTTGACCTGGTGATCGACAAGGCTGTTGTCGTGTACTCCGGTCCCGGCGTGACCGATCTGACCGCCGAAGTCATCCGTCGCTTCAACGCTGGCAAATAGCCTTGACGCTCGAGCGGGCCGACATCGAGGCATTGTTGCCCCACCGGGCGCCGTTCCTATTTTTGGATCGGGCGCAGGTGATCGAGGCGGGCAAGCACGCCACCGCCGAGCATGACGTCAAAGCCGACGCCTTCTGGGTGGTCGGGCATTTTCCCGCAGAGCCCATCATGCCGGGCGTGCTGATCGCCGAGGCGATGGCGCAGGTCGCGGCGGTGGCGGTCCTATCGGGTGAGCCCAGCGACGCCGGGCGTTCTACCTATCTTGTGGGCTACGACAAGCTGCGCTTTCGCAAGCCCGTACGACCGGGCGA
This sequence comes from Myxococcota bacterium, assembly GCA_045106515.1. Lineage (GTDB taxonomy): Bacteria > Myxococcota_A > UBA796 > UBA796 > REDI01. The sequence continues at coordinate 12,917 of JBGCER010000528.1, read as the reverse complement.
CACCCTGTGCATTCGGGCCGAGCTCCAAGGGGTGCGGCGGGGAATGGCCACCCTGACGGCCACGGCTATGGTCGGTGAAGATCGCGTCGCCAACGGCACGCTGATGGCGGTGTTGGGGTAGACTTTCCTCCGCCCCCGCTGGGCGAACGGAGGAGTTGATGGCCATCCATGAGACCGCGGTCGTTCATGCGGACGCGCGGCTGGGCGAAGGCGTAGAAGTGGGCCCGTATTCGGTGGTTGGGGCTGGCGTTCAGCTCGGCGATGGGGTGGTTGTTGGACCTCATTGTGTGATCGAAGGCGAGACTCAGATCGGCGCGGGCACTCGCTTGCACGCCCACGCCTGTGTGGGTGGACCGCCCCAAGACCGGGGCCACGACGGGTCAGTGACTCGGACTGAAGTCGGCGAAGGATGTGTTTTTCGCGAGTTCGTGACGGTTCACGCTGGGAGCAGTCAAGGGGCGGGAACCACCCGAGTAGGTGCCGGCACATGGCTGATGAGCGGCGCACATGTGGCCCACGACTGTCAGGTGGGCGCCGGGGTGACCGTGGCGAGCGGCGCTACGCTCGCGGCGGCTGTGACCGTGGGCGATCAGGCCACCATTGGGTCTTTGGCGGGCCTGCACCCCCATGTGCGGATCGGGCGATTGGCCCTGGTGGGAGCGGGCGCCCTATGCGCGCAAGATGTGCCGCCCTTCACGCTCGCCCAAGGCGACCGGGCTCGCCTATTTGGGCTGAACATCACAGCGCTGCGGCAACAGCCCATGAACCCAGACGTGGTTCGCGCCCTCAAGCACGCGTGGCGCAAGGTGTTCACCAGCGGATTGGCGCTGCGGACCGGAGTGCGGCACGCCCGCGAAGAGGCGGGGGACTGTGCCGAGATCCTGGAGCTGTTGGACTTCCTCGACGCGAGCCAACGTGGCGTGTGCCGGGCTGCGTCGGTCGGGTAGTTCGTACCTAGACGACGGTGTTCTCGTCCTCTGCAGACTCGGCTGGAACATCGTCGGACTTGGCTTCGGGGGCCTCGTCCGAGGTTTCGTCTGCCTTCGCGGCCTTGGCCTTTTGGGCTTTGGCCTTCTTGGCGGCGGCGCGCTTGGCTTGGCGCTCGGCGGCCTCTTTGACTTCGGGAGGATCCCGGAGCTCCAACGCGGGGCGAACGGTCTCCCAAACGCCGGCTAGAAGGCCCGCGATCGTCAGTCCGTGGTAGAAGGAGCCATTGTCCCAGGATACCGCGCCAGACGCGACTTGGGAGAGGGCCCAGCCACCGAGTCCGACATGAACGACGCCGAGGGCGATCTGCCCAAAGCGCAGGTTGCGCATGACGCTTGCCCCACGTCCAGCCCAGTCGTAGCTCCACTTCCACAGCTGGCCGTGCACGAGCGCGGGAGCCGCGGCGATAACCATGGCCACGATGAACGAGACCTGTTCGGGGTAGAGCACGCCGTGCACGGTCGCGACTCCGGGGGCCGCCACGATCATGGCGAACTGGCGCACCACGACGAAGGACAGCATCCCGGGTGGCTTGCGCGCTCCGGAGTTCTTCTTTTTCTTCTTGGTGTCGGCCATGGCGTTCCTCGCGGTACGGCGGCGACTAACCGGTGTGTGACGTCCGGCACACAGGCGGGGCGGTGAGGCGGACCCAGGGGCTCAGGATCGGCTCCGCTAGCTGTGTGCGCAGGGCGTGCAAGGCGCGGCCGTATCGGGGGGCGCGCACCAGGTGCTCCACCACGGGACCGAGCTGACGATGCAGCGCCTGGGCTCGGCCGGCGCTCAGACCTATTGGAATCGATTGTAGATGTTCAAGGCGGACTCTGGGCATCTGTGAGCCCGATGCGGCTCCGACGAGGCGGTGCCACAGATGTCCCTGCGTCAGGCTGGCCATCGCGGCGGTTCGCCACATGGGAGCGAAGCGGAATGGCACCAACTCTGGCGTCGTCACCGCCTCTGTAGGGCATATCGCGGCCTTTTTAAGCGCGGGCCTGAGGCGTGAGATCAGCACATCGCCCTCACGGACTCTGCGGTGGGGGCCCATCGGGGGGCGCGCGGACCATCGACCGATGCTCAATTCAGCGGAACGCAGACAGGAGACGTCGATCAGGGGCCGCTTCGTGTCGGCACGGGCCCCTGGAGGCACCGGCGGCTGAATCGTGCCCACATCGCCCCATCGGGGGCCTTCCTGACCCGCGGGCGCGGATGCGCACAAGAGCGCTTGATGGGCTGCGCAACGGGCGTGGAGCAGGTCGATGCGGGCGGCGATTTGCGAGGCGATGCCGGCCAGCTGACCGAGGCTCCGGTCATCGGGTCCGTGGCTCATCGCGTCGGCGAGGTCCGCCCATCGAACGCGACGGCGTCCATTGCCGCGGGCCAGCTGGGTGGCGACCTGGGTGGTGTGCGGGTGAGTGAGCCAGAGCAGCAGGGCATGGCGTAGATGCGGCTCTACGGGGCGCAGCACCAAGATCTCTGGGGAGGCCACACCTGACCACCGCGCCAGAGCGACCTTGTTCTGTTCGGGCCTGATGGCCGCGTAGAGCAGATCGCCCGGTTCGAAGGCCAGACCATCCCCCCGGATCCGCGCGCCGTCCTGATAGCCGAGCACCCGATGGGTCTGGCTACAGAGGTGCTGAACGCCTACAAACCGACCTTGAACGCCACCTCTTTGGATGCGAGCGTGAACCCGATGCACGCGCTGTCGCAAGCCGGCACTCACGGCAGCTCATCGAGGGCGGCGATGATCTGGGCGTCGAGGATGCGGGCCTGCTCCGCCAGGTCGCGGGCGCGCTGGCGCGCCTGGTCTAGAGCATCAGGTCGAGGGGGCTCGCTGGGTTGAACGCCCACGTACAGCCCTGGAGCGAGCTCTCGTTGAACCTGGGCGGTGGCCACGCTGCAGACTCGGCCCGGGACGGCTGGGGGAACGGGGTCTGTCGCGGCCTCCGTCCAACCGATGACCCGATCGATGACCGCGTTGGTCAGGCGCTTGTGGGTGCGGTCGATGCGCTGGCCAAGGTCGCGCACGTCGATGAACTGCACCGTGGGTCTAGGAGGACCGAGTACCCAGATCGTGGCCGGGATCACCGTGTTCTCGAAGAGCTGGTCGGGTAGGGCGATGATGCTGTGAACACGGCCATCCTGGACCAGGCGAGCCCGGATTTTGCGCTCCGCGGCGCGGCGGCTGGTGGTGCTGCCATTGCACAAGACCACGGCGGCCCGACCCTGCGGTTTCAGGTGGGTCAGCACATGCTGTAGCCACGCAAAGTTAGCGTTGCTAGCGGGTGGGGTGCCGTAGGGGAATCGTGGGTCTCCGGGGGCAGCCTGGCCCCAGCGCGCCAGATTGAACGGCGGGTTGGCCACGACCGAATCGGCGCGGAGCTCGGGGTGTTGGTCTTGATTTAGGCTGTCGGCGGCGCGCTGACCCACGTCGAGTGGATGGTCGGCCAGGACGCTGCTCCACACGGCAATGTTCCGGGTGATCGGGTTGATCTCCTGGCCGATGAGCGCCGCAGCACCGCGCTCTCGTGCGGCGAGCAGCAAGGAGCCGGCTCCACAGCAGGGGTCGTAGACCTGGTCCCCTGGGCGCACGACCAAGCGCGCCAGCAGCGCGCTCACGCAGGGCGGTGTGTAGAACTGACCGCCGCGTCGCCCCTCGGCTTTGGCCAGGATCGAGAGCAAGGCCATGAAGGTCTGCCCGAGGGGGTCCGCGTGGTCCGTGGGCTCGGGTGTCAGCACGGCCCTCAGCACCGCGGTGAGGCGCTCAGGCTCTAGGGTCGGAAAGACCGGTTGAGCGGTGGCGAGGCGAGGCCAGTGGTCCAGGGCGGTGCGTGTGGCTCGCTGCAGCCCTGAGCGTCCATCCTCGATCCAGGCGGACTGGCGAAGCACGCTCGGCGCGTCCTCTCGCAAGGAGAGCAGCCGAAGGGTCACGAGCCAGCAGGCCAGGCTGCGCACATCGGCGGGGTCCAGCCGATCTCGGAGCAGCTGCGCGACCACCTGCAGCGAAGGGGAGCTCACGGCAGGCGCAAGTGGCCGAGGGTATAGGTGTTGCTGCCGTGATTATGGGCGTGGAAATAGATGTTTTCCCCTGTGTTGATCCGAGATGGGGCCTGGATTTCCACGGAGTAGAAGCCGGTGGGGGACGGGACCGGCAGGGTCTGACTCCACAGGATGTCGGTGTCGGTGGCCACGAGCACGGTGGCCTCCGCGGGGTCTTGGGCCGTGAGGGCGCTGTGGAAGACGAACAGCTCTAGGGTGTCGCCTTCGCGCACGCGCACCTTGGCCGGGGCGGCTGCCGTCACCCAGGGGCACTCCACCGTCGACAGCTCAAGTGCGCCTGCTTCCACGTTGGCGGCCAGGACCGAGCACGGCTCGGCGCCAGCAGGGATGCCGTCGATGGGGTCGTCCGCCGGGTCGACCAAGACGAAGCGGTCACCGCTCACCACGTCGCCGCTCGCGGACCCGCAGCCCACGGTCCACGTACTGGCCCAAATACAAAGGATGAGCCTGGTTTGTCGGTAGAGCGGGGAAGGCATCAGGCTCCGTACAGGTCTTCCCAACCGACACCGTCGACGAGCACGGCTCGGACGGGGGAGGCGTCGAAGCCAACGAGCGGCAGGGGGAGGGCGATAAGCGTGTAGACACCGGGTGTGACGTCTGTGAGAACCAGGCCTTCGAGGATGGCGAGGTCTCGGTCGGCGACGGCCTGATGGCTCTCCATGGCCGTACTGGCCTTGAGATCGATGGATGGGGTGTCCAGCCCGACCAGGTGCACGCCTTGGTCATGGAGCCACTCGATGAGCTCGGGAGACAGCGCCGCGAAGTCATCATTCCAGTCGTTGGGATCGGGGAACGTCCCGGTGTGAAATAGCACCCGCGGCGCTTGGATGGACGCGGTGAGGTGCTCGGGGTGGATCCGTTCGCCTCGGTTCACGTCCACTCGGATCACTTGGCAGGGACCCAGGTAGCGGGCGGGGTCTCGGCTGGCGATATCTCCGGCGCCTCGGCGCTAGTGCCTTGGACCATCGGCATGTGCACCGATGTGCACCGTGGTTCGCAGGGTGGAGAGGTCCAGGTGGGCGCCCTCGTCGATGTCGACCAAGACTTCGCGGGAAAGCTCGGTATCTCCAGGCCAAACCGCCGTCTTTGGGGACAGCCGAGGCGAGATATCGATGATCGTGGCGCTACCCACCGGTGATCCGCGCCACCACCTTGAGCTCGACGGCGATGGGGGTGGGCAAGGCCCGGATGGCCAGCGTGGTTCGGGTGGGGCCTACGTGGCCGATGCGCTCTTTGTACGCGGCGTTAAACGCCTTGAAGTCGCGATCCATGTCCACCAGGAAACAGGTGCAATCCACCACGTTTTCGATGGAGGCGCCGCTGGCCTTGAGGACCGCTTCGATGTTGTCGAACACCGCGTGGGTCTGCGCCGTCACATCGTATTCTTGAGGTACGCCCTGGGCATCGTGAATGGGTCCGCCTGGGATGTCTCCGGTGCCTGGGCGCCGGGGGCCCATGCCGGACAGGAAGATGAACTCCCCTTCGCGACGGGCGTGGGGATACGGTCCCACCGGTGCGGCGGCGGTGTCGGTGTGCACTTGCTTCGAGGTGGACGTGGCCGTTGGGGCCTTTGGGGTGGGTTGGGCCGCCGCTGGCGGAGGCTTGGGTGGGGCGACGGGAGCCACGGGTGCGGGCGCAGCAGCCACCCCCCCCGACTCGGTGGCCAGGACGTTGCGGTCGCCCTGGTACACGTCCGCATCGGCCTCATCGAACTCGAGTCCGGCTGCGGGTCGGCTCGCGGGGGCGAGGGTGATCACGGCACATCCTGCGCCATGGACGGGCTCGTAGGCCAAGACCTCGCCGGCGTAGTTATTGGTCTGACCCATGGCCGCTGCCATCCACCAGATGGCCTTGAGCTTGCTGTCGCCGTTGGCTTGAGCGGTGAAGGTTCGGGCGAGCTGACTCACGTCTTCTAGGCGTCCTTCCTGGAAGAACTCCAGTAGCTTTCGGTTCCACTCATCGTCTTTGAGCGAGGAGAACCGATCTTGGGCCGGGTCGATGGCCCGAGGGTGCCAGCGGTTGGAGAGCTGGGTGACGGCGACGGCGACGGCGCGCTGTCCACGGGCCTCGACGGCGTCTGCGGCAGACTTGCCCAGGATGAGGGTCTCGGCGCGGTCCGAGTACATATTGCACGAGGTGATCGTGGCTCCAAAGCGGCGGTTTGGGTCGAGCAGCTTCAGGGCGACGATGCTTCCCGTGTCGATGGGAAAGCCCTTGTAGGCCACCGTGCGGGTGTGCAGCCCGCGGGCCTTGCAGGCGGTGCTGTAGGCCTCGGCCAGGTCCGCATCCATGCGCAGGTGGTAGGGGATGGAGCCGAGCGCGTGGAAGTCTTGGTCGACGTGGGTCCACACGGGTTCGGGGTCGGCCTGGATCTGGTGGCCGATGACGCTGGGCCAGCGGGTGCTGAAGAGGACCAGTACATCGGGGTTGAGCTCGGCGATCCAGTCTGCGGCCTTGTCGTAGGCGTCACGGATCCGGCGATAGCCCGGGTTGGCGTCCGGGGTGAGCAGGGGGTGGGGCATGGTGGGCACGACGATGCCGCCGACGAAGGTGCCGCTCATGGGGTCACCCCCTTGCGATCTGGGTCCCACTCGACGATGGCATTGCCCGTGCCAATGACAGTGCCGTAGCCGTGGACCTCGGCGGGGTAGTCCGGGATACCCATGGCGCCGAGCATCCACTGGAGGCAGCCCTCCTTGCATTCACTGGTCGCTTGCTCGATGAAATCGGGCATTTCATCAAGCAATGTCTGGCATTGGCCCTTGCGCATCAAGTCCAGCACGTGCATGTCCCACAGGTACTGGCCGTGGTGGTAGATCCGCTCTTGGCTCATGTCTTCGGCGATGGGGGGCTCGACTGTGAAGTGTCGGTGTGAGAGCGAATTGCTTGCCAGCAAGAGTGCTTTTCGGCCGGTGGATTCGACGGCGCGACGGGTGGCCTCGCCCAGGGCCAGCTGTTCGGCGGTGCCCACATCATTGTTGAAGTAGTGGTGGGTGCGGGTGCTGGAGACCGCGACGATGGGCAGGTCCCACTGGGGACGCACCATGTGCAGGGCTACGATGGTTCCGTAGTCCACCCGAAAGTCGGGGTTCTCCATGAGCTGCACTTCCAAGCCATCCGACGAGGCCTCGGCGTGCATGGCGCGGGCTAGTTCCACATCGACGTCGACCGAGTAGTTGAATCGGAACAGGTTTGGAAAGATCGGGTCGACGGACAGGGACTCGCAGTGAGGGACGGCGAGGATGTGGGTGCCCGTGATTGTGCGCCAGTGTGGGGAGTGCACGATAATGACGTCGATATCTTTCTTATCGAGGTTCTTGCGCAGTCGCTCATAGCCCCAACGAAGGGTCTCCCAACCACATTGAGCGCGGGGCTCATTTTGAGGTGGGTTTTCGGCGTAGACCAGGTGCGGCGGGTGCGGCGCGAGCGCGCCAGCGACGATTCGACCCGTGGGGGCCATGCGTCCTCCAAGATAGGGCGGGAGCGTAACACCCATGACCGAGGTCACGTGGCCGTTGACGCGGTGTCTACGGGGCCTATGTGTGCAGAAACCGGAGGTCACCATGTCCTTGCCCAACCGAGTCCCTCACGCACCCACGGCCGTCTACAATGTCGAGCGGTTTCACCCCGACGTGGTTCAGAACGTGGCCGACGCGGTTCAGGCCCACGATGTCGTGGTCGTCGGCATGGGCTGGAACCCCTTTGTCGCCAAGGCTCGGCGCTTTCTTGACCAGGCCGAGATCGCTCACCACGACATCGACTACGGCAACTACCTCTCCGCTTGGAAACAGCGCTTGGCCCTAAAGATGTGGGCGAATTGGCCAACCTTTCCCATGGTCTTCGTCAAGGGGCACCTGATCGGCGGCGCGACCGATACCGAACGGGCGCTTGGCGATGGCAGCATCAAGTCGCTGTTGGACACCGGGGCGGTGTCGGGGGGTGAGGTGGAGGCGTAGGTCCCCCCTACGGCCGCACCCCAAACAGCGCTTCAAAGTTCTGCTCTAGCTGCTCTAGCACTTCGCTCTCGGCCCATCCCCAGCGCTCGGCCATGAAGGCCACGGTGCCCACTACGTTCACGGGCTCGTTGCGGTCGCCTCGTGTGGGGGCCAGATAAGGGCAGTCGGTTTCGACCAAGATCTTGTTTTTAGGCAAGGTCTCGACGAGGCGCACGAAGTTCTCCGACACCCGGACATTGGCAGGAATGGACAGCCAGTGGCCGTGTTCGGCGATGCGCCGGCCGAGCTTGACCCTGCTGCTAAAGCAGTGCCAGTCGACCTTGGTGGCCCCCTCTTCTTGCAAGATCTCCAGGGCCCGGCGCTCGCGCTTGCGGGTGTGGATGATCAAGGCCTTGTCGGCTTCGATGGCGATGCGGATCAGGGCGCGGAAGGCCCACTCCTGGCGCTCCCACAGCTCTTGGGGCACCCAGTAGCCATCGAGCCCCACCTCTCCGACGGCGAAGGCGTCGTCGACGTGGTCGGCCACCCACTGAACGGCTTCTTCGGCGGGCCAGACCGCTTCGTCTTCGCGGTGGTATTCAACGCCGAGTTCCAGCATTTCCGGCAGGACCGCGTCGACGGGGTACAGGCCGAAGCAGGGCCGGACAATGTCGTGCCGCGACGCCAGCGCGGCGGTGGCCACATTGTCGGCGGGGTTGAGCCCATTGCTTAAGATGGTGGTCAGTCCAGCATCGCGGGCCCGCTGAACGATCTCCGCTTCGTCGGGCTGCAGTCGGGGGCTCGTCAGGTGGGCATGCACATCGAACAGTCCCACGGAGCCTCCATGTAAAGGGCGATCGGGAGAGGCTCTCTCACCGGTGAAGCAGTGGCGGGCAAGGGGAGACGGGTGATGGAGCGCCCGGCGGCGCCCGCTGCAGTGGACTAGGCTGCGCTCCTCGGCCCCCTCGGGCCCCATTTGACGGTGAGTCGTCGCCCCGGTTGGAGCCTGCTGCCATGCTTGTCAATCTTGGTATGAACATCGCCTTGCCGGCTTTGGTCCTTAGTTTTGGTGGGTCTTGGTTCGGCTGGCCGCCATGGCTGGTCCTGGTCGTCGGCTTGGTGGGACCCCTCGGCTACGGCGGCTGGGAGCTGGTGGTCAAGAAGAAGGTGAACCACATCAGCGTGTTGGGCCTCGTGAGCGTGCTGGCCACCGGAGGCATCGGCCTGTTTGAGCTGGACGCGGGATGGGTAGCGGTCAAAGAAGCGGCGTTGCCGCTGGTGTTAGGCGCGGTGGTGTTCGGCAGCGCGTTCACGCAGCGGCCCGTGGTCCGAACCTTCCTGTTCGATGCTGAGATCTTGGACACGGAGCGAATCGACGAGGCCATCGCACAACGCAGTGCAGAATCGGACCTATTGCGCCTGCTCAAGGTGGCGACGTTCTGGGTGGCGGCGTCCTTTGCCTTGTCCGCGGTGCTCAACTATGGGCTGGCGAGCTACCTGATCCGGAGTCCGTCTGGAAGTGAGGCCTTTAACGCCGAACTTGGACAGCTGACGGTGTGGAGCCTCCCCGTGATCGTCGTGCCCTCCATGGGCATCACCTTGGCCGTGATGGCCTGGTTGCTCAAGGGGCTTCAGCGGATCACGGGCCTGGATCTGGACCAACTCACGGGCAATGATGTGTCCGAGGAGTAGGTCGGGGAAGTGAGGTTGCAGTAAGGGCCCTGACGGTACCTTCACTGGCGCACGCGCCGCGGGGGTGACACTCTAGGTGCACTCAGGAGGCGTCCATGCTTTGGCTTTGGCTCGCGGTCGGTGTGCAACCGGCGGCTGCCGATGACTACTACTTCGGTGACAGCGCTGGCACGGTGGTGGCGTTCGAAGAGGACGCCCTGAGCTTGCTGCTTCCGGGTGGGCAGCGGGCCTGGCGCACCGGCGATGTGATGATTCGCGCCGATGCCGCCGCCCTGGATGCCATCGAGGCGCTCACGGGTGTGGCCTACCTAGAGGACCTGCACGGTGAGCGGGACCTGTACAAGGTGGTCGGCGGCCGAGGTGTGGATGAGGTGGCGCTCTCACGGGCGATCTTCGATCTGCCGGGCGTGACCTTTGCGGTGCCCGACTTCGAGCTTGAGCTCGTGCCCCACACCCTCAATGACCCCTACATCGACAATGCGTGGCACCTGAACAACACCGGTCAGAGCGGCGGCCTCCCTGGGGCTGACTCTGGTGCGTTCAACGCCTGGAATGTGGCGACGGGCGACGGGATCGTCATCGCGATCATCGACACCGGGGTGGACACGACCCACCCGGATCTGGACCTGGTCACCGGCTATGACTTCGGCGATGGCGACGCCGACGTGACGCCGGAGCCCGAACAGGACGGCTACAACCACGGCACGGCGATGGCCGGTGTTGCGGCGGCCATCGGCAATAACGGCGTGGGCGTTGCGGGTGTGGCCCCCGATGCCCAGATCATGCCCATTAAGATCATCGGCGACGGCGCAACCCGCAGCGACATCTACCTGTCCTTTGTGTATGCCGTCGATAATGGGGCGTCGGTCCTGTCGAATTCCTGGGGCTATCGGGTTGCGGACTGCGGGCCGGTGCCGCTGACACCCGAGCTCGAAGAGGCCTTCGATTATGCCGCCGAGGAAGGTCGTAATGGCTTGGGGGCTGCCATTCCCATGAGCCTGGGCAACTCTGGCTGCGATGCAGGTCGCGACGATATGCATGCTCACCCGGCAATTACCAGCGTGGGCGCCATTGGTGATCGCGACGAGCGCATCGGCTACTCCAACTATGGACAACACCTCAACATTATGGGCTTTGCCGGCGGCGATGGGCGTCCCACCTTGTGGTCGACCGACATGACCGGGGAGCTTGGAAGCAACACGGCCGAAGACGGCGACTATTATTCGGGCGCATCGGGCACCTCGTCTGCCTGTGCGTCGATCGCCGGCGTTTATGCCATCTTATTCGAGGCCAACCCTCGCCTCACCGCGGTGCAGGCAAAACAGGTGCTCTGCGACACGGCGGTAAAGCCAGCCTGGGAAGAGGCCGCGTGGGACGAAAACGGCTGGAGCCCGCTCTACGGGTGCGGTCGGGTGGATGCGAACGCGGCGGTCCTGACGGTGGTCAACGGGGCCCCTTCCGTGGAACTTGACGTTCCAGCAGACCAATTTTCGGATCAAATCCGCCTGACCTGGGCCGGCACAGACCCGGACGAAGACGCGCTCCAGTACCGCTTGGTCATCACCTACGGCGACTTCGAAGAGCCCGAGTTCGAAGCGCTCTTGGATGAGCCCTACGCCGTCTTGGACAATGAGCTCATCGCCGGTGCCACCTATGGGTGGACGGTGACCCCGGTGGACCAGTGGGGCGACGGCGAGACCGTCATCGGTACCGATTTTGCCGTGGTGCTGCCTGAGGAAGAGCCCAAGGGGGCGTGCAGCGCAGTGCAAGGAAGCGCGGTCGGTTCTGTGTGGCTCGTGATCTTTGGCGTATTGGGCTTGAGGCGTCGGCGGTGAAGCCGATCGGTAGGGCGCTACAAAGCAAGTGGAGGCTTCGTGCGTACACTCACTCTCATTCTGGCATTGGTTGCGTGCGCGGGCGATGACGCCGAGACGGACACGGGATCTCCGTGGACGGATCTCACCGACAGCACCGATGATACGGACACCGACACGGATACGGACACCGACTGTGAAGAGGTCGAGGTGTTCGACGATAGCGACGGCGATGGCTGGGGCGATCCCGAGACGCTGACCATGGCCTGTGAGCCCGACGAAGATCAGGTCCTTCGTGGCGAAGACTGCGATGACACCGAAGGCACGACCAACCCAGACGCCGACGAGGTCTGCGGGGATGGGGTGGACAATAATTGTGATGGTGGGGCGCCTTCTTGTCGTTTGCAGGGCGAGCTTCAGATCGGAGATCACGCGAGCATTCACACGGATAGCGAGTCCGGCGAGGGCTTCGGAACCTCGGTCGCAATCGTACCGGACGTCGATGGAGATGGCAGGGCGGACCTGCTCATTGGTCGACCTGGCGATAACCGCTACCGCCCAGGAAATGGATGGGTCGGCCTGTACACGGGCGTTGGGCGCGATGTGTCGAGCATGACCCCGGTCATCACGTTCCGACGTCGCCGCGACAATGAGAACCTGGGGGCGGGTGTGCTGGGCCTGCACCTCGATGGCAATACCCAAACAGACTTGGTGCTTGCGGCGCCTCGGGCGCGGCGCGGGAGCGTCTTGGACGTCGGCGCGGTTCACGTGATCTATGACGTGAAGGCTGGCGCGGAGATCGAGCTGGAGAGCAATCCGGGCGCCCTGTTTACGGGCTCGGACAACAAGGATCAGGCGGGCGCGACCCTCGCGGCTCCCGGCGATGTGGACGGCGATGGCGTGATCGACCTCGCCATCTCCGCGGTCCAGCCCACGGGAGATAAGCCAGGTCGAGTGTATCTTGTCAACGGATCGGGCGGCCGGTTGGAAGACGTGGCTCAGACCGAGTTGGTGGGACCGGCGACCCACAACCGCATGGGTGATATTCTGGCTGCCGCCGGTGATACGGATGGCGACGGCTTGGGCGAGGTGGTGGTTGGCGCCGCATCGCGGTCCGCGCCGACCGTCACCCTATGGTGGTACGCCGACCCCGCTGAAGGGGTGGTGCAGACGGCGGGTGCTAGCGCTTCTCTCGATGGCGGCACGCTCATGACCCTACAGGCGGGGGTGGTGGACGGCGCAGGCGATGTGAACGACGATGGCTACGACGACCTCTGGGTGGGCGCCCCAGCCTTTGCTGATTCGGGTGATAAGGAGGGCGCTGTTTACCTTTTCCACGGACCGATTACGGCGGGCTGGGCCCTCGATGACGCCGACGCGGTCGTGTCCGGTACCTCCAAAAATGAGCACCTGGGAAGCACAGTCACCGGCGGCG
>JBGCER010000527.1:0-3252 GCA_045106515.1 Myxococcota bacterium | reverse complement strand
TCGGGGAAGCTGATCTGAACGGCGAGGTTGACCAAGTTGACGCTGTTAAGGACATCGATGCGGCCGTACCCAAAGGTGTTGTCGATGCCGGCGTTGCCCAAGTCGTCGCAGCCGTCACGCAGGGCATCCTCGACCTGCTGGGGGGTTAGGTTGGGGTTGATAGACCAGAGCAAGCCGGCCAAGCCTGCGACGAGAGGGCAGGAAAAGCTGGTGCCTGAAACGTTGGCGTAGTCCGAATCGGAGCCCGAGTTCATGGTGCGGACGCTCGAGCCCGGGGCCGTTAGGTCGACCAAGGATCCGAAGTTGGAGAACCCGGACAGGTCGTCGTTGATGGTCGTGGAGCCGACAACCACTACGTCGTCATTGCGGCTACCACCTAGGTTGCTGGAGGCGTTGCCCGCTGCCCAAACCAAGAGGGTGCCGTTGGCACGGCAATACTGACCCGCGGTTTGCACTCCCGGAGCTCCGACGCCGCTGTAGCTCACGCTTGCGACTTTGTCGCCCAGGTCTGCGGCGACCATGGCGGCGTGGGTCAAGACTCCAATGGAGGAGTTGCCACTCGACACGTTGCTGACTCGCATCATGCGGTGTCCCAGGTCCCAACCGACGCCACTGACTCCCACGCCGTTGTTTCCGTTCGCGGCGGCGCAGCCGGTGGTCTGGGTGCCGTGGGGATGAACTGGGGAGATGTCGCCACCCGCGTTCTCGAAGATTTGGTCGACGGCGTTGTAGCCCTCTCGTCGGTGCAGCTGGATGTCTTCGTGGGTGGTGCGCAAGCCCGTATCGCAAATCGCGACCACCACGGAGGGGTCTCCAGTGGCAAAGTCCCAGGCGGCGCATGAGTTCATGAGCTGAGGCTCGTGGTGCCACTGGGAGCCAAACTCTGAATCGTCCGGGCAAGCCACTGGATAGACACTCCAATCGGGAGCGACGTACTGGAACCCACCGCTGGCCAGCAGAGTATCTGCCAGCTGCTGTTCGTTGGAGCCCGCTGGGACGCGTACGAAGAACTCATCCGTGCGGAATTCGTAGCGCTCCAGCTCCAGTTCGGCGAGGGCTTCGCGGGCGACCTTCGCCCGAGCCTCTAGCTGTCTGGTGCTCAATCCGTAGCTGGAGGCGTCTTGTGCTTGGAGGGGGCGGGCAACAAGGACGCCGCGAAACTCCTTCTCCCCAACAACTTCAACGAATGTAGGCGCTCGAGTGGGGATCGGGCGCGCCGACTGGGCACTCGCGATGGGAGCCGCGGCGACGAGCAGAAAAAGGCAAGGTATCAGGCTGGCGGAGCGATCGTGCATGTGGTGGTGACTCAGAGAGACTCTTGCGAGGGGCGCGGGGCGCACCCCTCGCGGCAAGCTAATCCTTGCACACAACCAAAGTTCGGGTGGCGCAGAATCGGTTTCGGCGGGTCTAGCTCGCTCAAGAAAGGTCTCTTCGTCGACCTTCCACGGCATCGCTCGGCTCTAGCTGGGGTCCCTCGTGACGAGTCCCGGTTGGCCCACGAGCATGGAAGATTGGCCTGCGCCCCTCATGTTGGAGCCCTATTCGAGAGTCCACCGCACGGTCTGGGAGCGACTGAGGCTGCCGGACGCTGACGAGTCTCGACAAAGCCAGAAGGCATCAAAGCTGACGCCTTGGAGCGCGGGCAAGTTCGGGAAGTCGATGGTGACGGCCGCTCTGCCTGCGCTTGATGTGGAGGTCACTAGGCGTCCGCCATGGCCAACCGTTCCTTGACCCGGGGAGGGGCCGAAGAAGAGCGCGGTGGCCTGGCTCGCTGCGGCGTCCGTCAGCCGTACTTCGATCGAGCTCCCCAGCAGGGGGTATGTACTGGAAGTCAGAAGCGGTTCGCCATGGATACCGCTGACTGCGTTGTCGCTGTATTGGCCGTAGGTTCCAGCCTCGTAGGCTCCGGCGGATACGTTCGAAGGGCGTGTGGCTCCCGAGAGATCTTTAGCGGGCGTGTGGGCGATGGAGCCGGCGCCTCGTAGTGCACTTGCCGGTGACGGGTGGGCATCGCGCTGAGTGCCGTTCCAGTTCAGGTCGGCGAAGTCCTCGAGCCCGTTGCCTGTGGCGTAGCCGGCTGTGCCTCCACCGATCACCGGGCCGTGCACTACGTTTCCCTCGACGGTGACTCCGGCTAGGCTGTTGCCAACCACAAACAAGGCTTCGCTCGACTGGCTGTACAGCGCGTTGCCTGCCAAGACCATGCCGGGCCGTCCCGCCCAGTCCTCGAGCTTCATCGCCCGACCCGTCGTTGTGACGAAGGTGTTGTTCACCACTTCGAGGTCACGGACGGCACCTTGGTGGTCGAAGCTGACGAATCCGACGGTCGCGCCCCCAAAGACAAGGTTGTTGCGAACGATCGCCTCGCCCTGCACCTGCATGGCATTGGTGTTCGTTGCCCAGATGATGTTGCCTTCGAAGATATTGCGCTCTTCGCCGGCGGTGCCGTAACCGAGGATGCCGGGATAGTTCGTGTCGTGGATGATGTTCTCGGCGATCCAGCAACCGTAGGAACCCTGCTTCAACTCAACGCCCTCGCCGTGCCCAACCATCAGGTCGTGCAGGTAGTTGCGCGCGATGACGGAGTGATGCGTCTTCACCGAGCCGTTGTTCCCCCCCAGGTAGATGCCCTCGCCGAGGTTGTTCACCGTCGACGCATGGTGAATGTCACAGTGTGTGATGGTGAGGCGCGCCGTGTCGTGGGAGCTAGCTTGCACGGCTACAGCACCCGTGTGATGGACGTGGCAGTTGTCGATCCAGACATCGGCACAATCCTCGACGCGGATGCCAACCGAGCCTCCAGTGATCTCGAAACCGCGCAGCAAGAGAAAGCGCGCTGGCCCCGAGTTCGGGGGCCCGAGGTTGATCACGTTCTGGCTTGCGTCTGGACGCGTCAGTCGCGGTGTTTCACCGGGCGCAGCCTCGATGCGGATCGGAGCGTTGGCGGTACCGGTCAGGCTGACAGCGAACAGCGAAGCTACGGAGTAGGTGCCTCCCGCGACCACCAGCTGGTCCCCTCGCTGCAGCTGCTGTACGGCTGCTTTGAGGGCCGCTCCGTTTTGCTGTGCGGAGGCCTGATCGTTGTACTGGTGGTGGATCGTGTTGCCGACGGGAGCGCCGGCCCAGGTCGGATCGTAGGGGGAGGACTGCGGGGCCGCAGCCAAGGGCGATCCGGTGGCGAGAGTGAGTGCAGAAAGGGCGGCTGCCAAGCTTCGGCGTAGCCAGGAAGCGGCAATCCGGACGGTCATGGAG
>JBGCER010000526.1:0-2834 GCA_045106515.1 Myxococcota bacterium | reverse complement strand
CAGGCCGGAAAAGAGGCGGTCGAAACCTTACTCAGGGCCCACCTAGCCCCCCATCGATCCTCCACGGTCACCAGCGCTGCCTGGCTGGACCTCCAGTCGGGGGACTCGGTGCTGTGGTGGTCCACCGGCTTGGACGCCGACGCCTTCCGAGCGGCCTGGCACGCCCGTCTCGTCACCCTCGCCGAGACCCACAACACCGAGATCGAACCCTTCGTATCCATGAACGGGCACCTCGTTCAGAAGGACGGGGCCTTGGCCGAGGTGGTCATCGCTAGCACCTGGCTCGACACGATCCCCGACGGCCTGCAGGTCGAGTGGCAAGAGCTCGATCCCTTGCATTACCGCCCGCTATCCGGTGGGATCTGGACGCGACGACCGGTGGTTCAGGGCGTTCAGATCGTCCCCACCCCCCTGTCCAGAGGAGACCGGGTCGCCATGCGCTACGTCCTGCCGGTGAGCGAACTCGATGGCGAGCTCGTACTGGGCTTTGAGGCCACGCCATGATCGCGTTGATCCGCAAAGAGCTGCACGGCGCCCGGCCCTACGTCTACGCCGTCATCGCCCTGACCATCATCCAAATCGTGTCTGAAGCCGCCCAAGCCACCGGGATCTGGAGCGCGTTCGAGACCGCGACCTACGAGGTGGAGGGCGTGGCGATCCTCTGCGGACTCGTGGCGTTCAGCCTGGGTCATAGCTTGCCCGCCGAAGAGTATGAGCACGACCACATCGAGTTCTTGGCCGGCCTGCCCATCACCCGAAGCGCCGTCTTCTTCGCCAAAGCCGTCGCCTTGATGCTGCCCGTTGTGGCGATGGTCCTGTCCACGGGACTCATCAAGTTCGGCGTCGTCTGGTTGGCGGGAGCGCCGGACGCCTATGGCGCCACGGACGTGATCCTCACCGAGATGATCCGCATGCTCTCGCTGTGTGTGGGCCTGGCGGGTTTGGGCATGCTCTTGTCGTGGGTCGGTGGGCTCGGGTGGGGCGTGATCGGGATCGCCCTCTTTGGGATCTCCGTTGCCGGCCACTTCATCCCATTAATCCGACCCTTTGGCGTCATGCAGGGGATGATGATGGTGGAGTGGGACGGACCCGAGATCCGATCCGCGTGGGCGCCTGTGCTCACCTGGTGGGGGGTGGGCCTGTTCGGCATCTTGGGCTCCGCCATCCTATTCCAGGGCCCTGGCCGCCTATTGATGAGCCGACGCACCTTTGCCGGCAAAGGCTTGCGCATCGTCGCCACCGGATGTGGTGGGCTCTTTATCGCGTTGCTGACCGTTCTTATGGGCCTAGGCGGCGCCCTCCAGTTCGGTGAGAGGCTCATGGCGGACACCACCGTCCAGCGGACCGAGCACTTCGTATTCCTGTACGAGAAGAATGATAGCGCAGCCGCAACCGCATTGATCGCCGAGGCCGAAGACCTCAATCAGCAGCTCACCGAGGCCATCGGCACCCCCAACCCGGTGAGCTTGGAGATCGAGCTCCTGGGCGCCTCATCCGCCCATGCGGGCGTATTCTTGGGGGGCAAGATCCGTATGTCCCTCGGCAAGACCGGACGCGACACCTTCATCCATGAGCTGGCCCACGCCCACGCCTTCGAGCTGCGCGGTGGACCCAGCCCCTTCATGAATGAAACGCGGTTCTTCGAAGAGGGATTCGCCAGGTACTTCGAGCGTAAAGTGGGCGGCACTCAGGCGGACTGGTCCTGGGCGGCGGCCGTGCACAAGAGCGGCCAGTCGCGCTTCCATTGGTTGGTCGACGATGGGCTGCGCCAAGAGACGTACGACGCCGATCAGGCCTACCCACTCGGGGAAGCCTTCGTTCATGCGCTGGTGCTGGAGCACGGCAGCGGAGCCCCCGCCTGCATTCAGCAGGCCTTCGGCAAACGCACCGAGCGTGACGTGTCCGGCATGGGCCTGTGGTTCGCGGTGAGCGAGACGTGCGAGGTCGACCTCGGCGCCGTGATCGCCCGATACAACGCCTTCCTCGATGAGCAAGCCCAAGACGTGCCACCCCTGCCCGAACTGGTCGCCAAGGTCGACCCCGAGAACTACGCGCTACAAGTCAGCGATTTTTCCGGAGTGGGCGGCGCTTTCCTCTGCCGATTCCGCGACCAGGCCGAAGACAGCCGCAACCTCTTCCAACAGCGCAGCGTCGACCGGCACGGCCGATGCCGCATTCCAAGCACCACCGTCGGTGGCTCGACCTTCGAATACCAACTGGGCGTCATGCTGGAGGGGCAAGAGTGGCCCATCTTTGGCAAGTGGCGGGTGGGGTCGATTCAGTAGGGCCGCTGTCGATCCATGAGCGCCTATTTGGCAGAGCCCATCGCTTCGATGATGTGGCAGGTCAGCGTGCCGAGCCTCACGAAGCACCGGTGCGGTACTCGCAGCGGCGCAACGATGGCGTCGAGCCCTACCCACCATTACGGACGACAGCGTCACTGGGGGGATCCTATTGCTGATCATATTGCTCGCGCTTCTACACGACTTCGCCGCGGCGGGGGCCGAGTACAACAGCCCCAAGGCCCCCGCAGACATTCAGGTTCGGACGCGACTCACGCACAAAGTACCGGACGTCAACAAAGCCAAGGCCGCTCTCAAGGGGGATCACGCCAGAGCCGTCGGGGCGTGCTTCTTGAGGACCGCCGACAGCGCGGATGACGTCGATCCGCTGCAGCTGCAAGTCAAGCTTGCTGGCAATGGCACATTCAAGCGATTCGTCACCCTGCAGAGCTCCGGAAAGCCCACGGTGGATCAGTGCGTCATCGACTATCTATCTGGGGTGAGCATCCCAAAGATCAACGTCGGTGCTCCGCTATCGCTCAACATCAAGTT
>JBGCER010000525.1:0-9798 GCA_045106515.1 Myxococcota bacterium | reverse complement strand
GGGGCGGTCGTGTGCGTCCTGCTCGCCGGTTGGCTCGGAGAGGGCCGGCGCAAGTGGGGTCTGGCGGCGGCGGTGCTCTTGGCGGTGGGGCTTGGGACGACCGTTCCCGCTGAGGCGGCCAGCTTGGGCGAGGCCGACGCGGCCTACCAGCAGGGTCAGTATGAGAAGGCGGTTCGGATCCTCACCGAGCTGTCCTACGACCAACCCGACAATCCCGATCTCTTCGATCGCCTGGGCGCAGCTCGCTATCTTACCAATGACTACGAGGGAGCGGCCCGCGCATGGGGTCGCGAGTCGCAGCTAAAGGGCAACGCAGACTCGGAGACTCTGTTCGACCTTGGCAATGCGCAGGCAAAGTCCGGTCGGTTCGAGAGGGCGCTGCAGACCTATGACGAGCTCTTGGGCCAGGGCACGCACGACCGGGCCCAGAAGAACCGGTCGGTGATCGCCGCCGAGCTGGAGCGGCGTCGGGCGATGCAGCAGCAGCAGCAACAGCAACAAGAGCAGCAGCAAGGCGGGTCGGAAGGCGAACAGGACAAGCCATCGGACAGCCAAGATGGAGAGCAGGGCGAGAGCGACGGCGAGTCCCAGCCTCAGAACGGGGGGGAGCCCAAGCCCGGCGAGGAGCCCGGTGAAGAGCCCAAAGACCCGGAGGATGCGCCCAAAGAAGGCGAGCAGCCCGCCGCCGAGCAGTCGGGCACCGCAGAGGGGGAGCGCGAGCAGAGCGACCGGGAGCAGTCCGGAGACAACCCGACGGAGCAAGGGGAAGGTCGCAAGCAGACGAGCGATGACCAGGAGCGAAAGGACGAGAGCGACTCCGAGGGGGTCAGCCCGAGCGATCTGGATTCCGACGGCACGCCCGAAGAGGGCGGGGAGGGCGGCACCGCCACCCCCGGCGAGTTGCAAACCCCCGAAGAACTGGCCGCCCAGCGCGCCAAAAAGATGCTTGAAGGCGTTGAAGAGGGACGACCGCGAGTGACGATTCCGGGCGGCTCGGGAGACAAGCCTTGGTAAGAACGACCCTCGCCGGGCCCCCAATGCAATGGGTGTATCGCTGGATTGCGGCGATGCTGGCGTTTGTGGTGCTCGGTGGGACGTCGGCTGCGGCCTCCGAAGCTCAACTCACGGTCATCGCCCATGAGCTGGAGGCGGGCCAAGTTGGCGGCGTTCGAGTCCGCGTGACCGGCGATCGGCCCACCGCGCCGCCTCGGATTATCGTGAACCCTTCTGTGGGTCTAAATCTGGCGTTCGAAGGTCAGTCTCAGCGTGTGAATATCCTCAATAGCAACGTGTCGCGCTTCTACGAGTACACCTACCGGGTCGAAGCTCTGCTGCCGGGCACCTACACCATTGGCCCCGCGCAGATCGAGATTGGCACCACGCGATTGAGGACGCAGAGCGCTGAGATCCGCGTGCGCCCCCGAGCCGGAACGCCCGACGAGGTGCTGCAAGTCACTGCGGGCTTCGATGTGCAGGAGGCGTGGGCGGGACAAGTGGTGGTGTACCGCCGCGGTCTTCGCTCTCGCTATCGGGTCATGCAGGACAACTGGACCGACCCACCGCTGGACGGGTTGATCCCGCCCCGCGATGGGGACTCGACCTACACAGAGTATGTGTTGCGCGATCCTCAAGGCGGAGACGTCTTTGTCAAAGAGGAGTACCACCCCAAGGTGGTGGTGGCTCCCGGCGAGCGGAAGGTCCCGGCCGCCGTCGCCCGGGTCAGCTTGGCGGTGCCGGACGGCCGGTCTCGATCGCCCTTTGCCATGGGCCGCCGCAAGACCGAAGTGATGCTCACAGAGGCGGGGAGCCTTCAGGTGCTGGCGCTCCCGCCACCGCCCAAGGGCTTCTCCGGTTTGGTCGGGGATTTCTCGTTCGAAACCTCGCTGGACCGCACCCAGGCCGCCGTGGGCGAGTCGGTGAACCAGAAGGTGATGGTTCGCGGAGATGGCGCATTGGAAGGGTTTTCTCTTCCCAAGCCAGACAACGTCACCGGCGTGCGAATCTATGACGGGTCTCCCGCCACAACCGCCCGCGTGGGCGCGGACGGCTATCAGGCTGAAGGCGTGTTTGATCGGGTCTTTGTTCCGACGGAGCAAGGGACGCTGCAGATTCCACCCGCGGCGGTGATCACGTTTAGCCCCAGCCGAAAGGAGTACGTGACCCACGAGCTGACCGTGCCGGCGCTCACCGTGCGCGCCGGCAAGGGTGGGGCCGCGACGTTTGAGTCGTTCACCGATAGCGATGACCCTGAGCACAGCGACGAGCTCTTCGAGGAGCAGCCCTACGAGGGCGTCAGAGACGTACAGATGGCTGGGGTCGCTAATGCCCTGTGGATCGGAGACTGGATGCCCTGGGCCCTCTCCATCGCCGTGGCGCCGTTCGCCTTGTTGCTCGGGGTGCAGGGCGTGTCGTTTGGGGCGCGGTGGATCGGTCGTCGTCGCCGCACGGAGCGCGCGCCCAAAGAGATCACCCCGCGGCAACGCCTGGCCCGTCTGCCTGCCGATCCTCGGGAGCGTCTGGCGGAGTTGGACGCGGCGCTCAGGCATTCGCTGGCCCGTAAGCAGGGTGTGGCGGTGCAGCGGCTGGATCGAGAGCGGCTGATCGCCGAGTTGGATGACGAGCTGTCGACCGCTGTAGCGACGGTGACCCAGCAGCTGGACCGGGCTCGCTTCGCGGACCAGCTCAACGCAGACCTCGAAGACTCCGTGAAGGACCTGATCGGTCGCTTGGAACGTAGATGATCGCCATCTTCATCGCCCTGGTTGCTATGGCCGGTCCCGTCGAAGATGGGGCGGCCCTGTGGGATGGCGGAGATATGGATGGCGCCATCACCGCGTGGGAGCTGGCCTTGGACGCGGGTCCGGGCTCGGCTGTTCTGCATAGTAATCTTGGAGTTGCAAACTATAGAAAAGGCGATCTCCCAAAGGCCATTGCCCACTGGCGGCAGGCGAAAGTGCTGGCGCCGCGGTGGGGGGATCCCACGCACAATCTGGCAGTCGCGCGGGCTGAGTTGGAGGGCGCCCCCCGTCCGGTCGACCCGCTTGCACCCTGGCTGGGATTGGCGACTGTGGGCGAGCTGGGCGTGCTTGGGACGGTCTTTTTCCTGGGGTCGTCCATCTGGGGTTGGCTGGCGTGGATGCGTCGGTGGAGCCTGTGGCCCGCCGTCGCGGTGGCGTCCATCGGGTTGGTCTTCGCCGGGATGAGCGTCGAGGGGCTGCGACGGCTCCACCGTCACCCCGGCGCCGTTGTGGTCGACGCCGGGGTTTCCCTGCGCCCAGAGCCCGATGTATCGGCGCCAGCCCGGCGCACGCTGGCTCCGGGCAGCGAGGTCGCCGTCGAGCGCGTGGTCGGCGACTACCTGCTTGTGGTGGCCAGCGATGACCAAAGGGGGTTCGTGCCTCGTGCCTCGGTGGCGGTGGTCGGGGCTCGCTTGGAGCGTCCGGGACCACACGGAGCGAGTCATGTGTTAGGCGAACGACCCACGGATTGATCCCGACCGGAGCCTCGTCCATGCGCATCTTCGCCCTCGCCCTGATTCTTGCCCTCCCCACCAGCGCTTCTGCAGATAAGACCAAGCGCCTGTCCGCCGTTGAGAAGGACCACTATCAGGCCCTCAAGGTCTATATGACCAAGACCCAGCGCAAGAACTTCCTCAAGATCAAGACCGAAGAAGGGCGCAACGCGTCGCTGAAGAAGGCGGCGCTCTGGGACCGCTTCTACCAGTACGACAAGGCCGTTCGCGAGGACATCCTCAAGGGTGACGTCAAGGTCGGATGGGAAGCCAACGCGGTCTACATGGCGTGGGGCGCTCCCGTGAAGAAGCTCTCGATTACCGGCCGCGACGCTTCATTGTCGAACGAGCTGCAGTACCGATTCGAGGTCGACCCCTACGGTGGAGTCGCCGTGTGGACCGAGAAGAGCAAGACCGAGCACAAGGCGGCTTTGCTGTACCAAGTACGCTTGACGGTGGACGATGATCGCGTCGCTCGCATGATCCGGACGGACTGTGTTCCGAACTGGAACTTCTGCACCGATATCAAGTGGGAAAAGGGCAAGTAGTCGGCCCTATCGCGTCGGCCCTATCGGGTTCGAACGGGACACTGAAGCCCCTTGATCGTACGCCGCCACGTGAGGCCATCACCCGGCGGGGCGAACCGGTAGTCCCAGCGCACGGCGCGTACGGCGAGCGGGTCCCGGACTGGCATTCGAAGCAGCAGGCGCCGAACCTGCGGGGAGCCGTCGAGGAGCCCCTCCATTACACCCGCGAGAGCTGCGTCATCATCGCAGCTCGCGAGGCACGGACTCACCCCAGAGCACGGTCGCAACGCCGTGAACCAGAGGTGCCAGTCCAAGCGCGGTAGGTGAGCGCCTGGCCATCGCGGTCGTTGGGACGGGTCTCCGGGTTTGTACAGGAACTCCACTTCGTGCCAGGTCTTGCCGTCGGCGGTGAGCTCGATGCCGATCTCGATTCGCTCCGTGGTCATTCTGGAGAAGAGCCCGTAGGGGTTCGCGACTCCGACGGCTGCGATTTGCTGCGCGGCTGGCCGCAAGGACGGGGGGGCCCAGGGACCCAGGGCCCACGCGCCGAGCACGACGAGATTCAGCAGCGCGAGTGCCGCCGCTGCCAGGCCCACGGCCCAGGTCTGAACGCGGCTCGGCTGGATGAGGATGGCCTGTTCCGGCCGCTGAAGGAGCGGCTCCAGCAGGTCATCATCGAGCATAGAGAAAGCGAGAACGGCGGTGAGCAGACCGAACCACCCGTAGGTGCCGGTGAGGCTCAAGAGCAGCATCAGCAAGGTCGTGCCCACGAAGAACAAGACCCTGCCGGCTCGAAAGAACACCGCGAACGGAAGGACCAGCTCGACCACCAGCGCGAACCCTGCGCCGAGCGTCAATAGGATGGGGGGCAGGTGGTGGGCCCGCCAGGACAGGCCGTGGGGCAGGGGCTGGGTCTGAAAGTGCGTGTGCAGCGCCGTCCAAGACGCCCACGTCGCGTCACCGCTGGCGAGCTTGGCGATCCCCGCCATCCACATGAGCTTGATCACCAAGAGCCGAATCGCCCACACGCCCAATAAGCTGGGTTCGCTGCCGCGATGTAGCCACATCCGCCAAGGTGCGATCAGCATCAGCACCACCGCGGACTCCAGCAATAGGCCGTCCCACTGGTATTGAAAGAAGTGCCAGCTACCGGCTCGGATCGCCAGGTAACAGCCGTAGATCCCCACCAGTGATGGGCCTGGCAGCACGCCCAGAGTCAAGGCCACCGACGCGAACGTGCCCGCCCCGCACAGGCTGTGCATCCACTCCACCGATAGGCCCGTCGGCACGACCCCGCCTGGGCCCACCAGGGAGGGCAGCTGCCACCACGCCGACAGGAAGGCGATCGCCGCACAGAGTCCGAAGCCTCGGACGACAGCGTCACGCATCCAGCGGTGTGAGGGGGCGGGGGCAAGGAGCATGACGCGGGGTAGCACAGGTGTACGGGTTGACGGGACGGGACAGGCGACCGATCCTCGGAGTATGCCTGATCCCTTGGTAGACGGACGTGGTCTCGATCTTCGTCCTGCACGCTCGACCGACGCGGCCGCTATTCAGCGGCTCCACCGGTCTGTCTTGGATGAACGCCAGTTTTTTATCACAGAGCCCCACGAGTTTCGGGACTCAGTCGATGACAAAGTCCGGCTCATTCGCGAGCTGCAGCGGAGCACCAACTCTCTCTTTCTTGTCGCGCGCCGCGGCAGCCACCTGCTCGGTTTCGTGACGGTGCGTGGAGGGGTGCTCAACCGGATGCGCCACACCGGAAAGCTCGAGATCATGGTCGGGCAGGACGCGCGCGGGCACGGGGTGGGCCGTGCACTCATGGAAGCCACCCTGCGATGGGCGGATGGAAACGCCGAGATGGTCAAGCTAGGCTTGGCTGTGTTCGCCGATAATAAGCGAGCCATCGACCTCTATCGCGGCTTTGGATTTCGCGAAGAGGGGCGTCGCAACAGCGAGTATCGACTCGAAGATGGGCGTTTCGTCGACGACGTGCTCATGTACCGGTTTACCGACGGGCGCTAGCGGCCCTCAGGCACCTCGCGACTCGTCATCGGTGACCTTGCCGGACCATTCCGCCTCTCGGCGGTAGATCGTTCGCGCCGTCGTGCCCAGCAGGCTGGCGGCCAAGCTCTTGTCCCCGCCCACGTGGCGCAGCGTCGACTCGATCATTCTCCGTTCGACAACCTTGAGCGGCGTGCCGACCTCAAAGGACAGGAAGCTGCGACCGCCCTTGCCCTGACGTACGGGCTTGGGCAGATCGTCCACGTCGATCACTTCGTCGCGGCACAGCACGACGGCGCGTTCGATGGCGTTCTCAAGCTCGCGCACATTGCCGGGCCAGCGATAGGCGATCATCGCGTCGACTGCGCTATCGCTGAAGCCGATGATGTCTTTGTGGTTCTTGCGCGCGAAGGTGTGCAGGAAGTGCTGGGCGAGCAGCGGCACATCGCCGTCGCGCTCGCGCAGCGGCGCCACGTCGAGTCGGATCACGTTGAGGCGGTAGAACAGATCTTGGCGAAAATTGCCGGCTTCAACCTCGGCTTCGATGTCTCGGTTTGTGGCGGCGACCACGCGCACATCGGCCTGAATCGTGTCGGTGCCGCCGACCCGCTCATACTCGCCCTCTTGCAGCACCCGGAGCAGCTTGACCTGAACCGGAGGCGAGATCTCGGTGACTTCGTCCAGGAACAGGGTCCCGCCTCGTGCGATATCAAAGCGACCTTCTTTCCGTGCATTTGCGCCGGTGAAGGCACCCTTCTCATAGCCGAAGAGCTCGCTTTCAAGCAGGCTCTCGGGCAAGGCCGCGCAGTTGACGGTGACCATGCGCCGATCTTTGCGGCGGCTCATCTGGTGCAACAGCTTGGCGAACCGGCCTTTTCCAGTGCCGGACTCCCCGGACATCATCACGGTGGCGTCCGAGGGTGCCACTTGTTCCAGCTCATCGAGCAGGGCGCGCATGACGTCGCTTCGGCCGATGAGCTGGCCCTCGCCCACGACGCCAAGCTGTTCGCGCAGTCTGCGGTTCTCGACTTGGAGCGACCGCTTTTCCAGGGCTTTGCGCACTGTGGTCACCAGGTCTAGGCGCTTCAGCGGCTTGGCCACGAAGTCGTAGGCGCCCTCCTTCATGGCTTCGACCGCGGTCTCGACCGTGCCATAGGCGGTCATCACCACGACCTCGACGTCCGGATCGACCGCTCGCACCGCCCGAAGCAGGTCCAGCCCGGTCATCCCCGGCATCTTGAGGTCGGTGAGCACGAGGTCCATCGAGCGGTCGCGCAGGGCCTCCATGGCTTCTCGGCCGCTGGCGGCGTGGGACACCCGGTACCCCTCTCGCTGAAGCAGCCGCTCCAACGTCACGCGATTGGACGGGTCGTCATCCACCACCAAAATTGTCTGCGACATGAAGCCTCCCCACCTGTTCTACCCCATGAAAGACAGGTTGTCGGAGCTGTGACAACTCGTCACACCCTAGTGACGCGATTTCAAAGGGCGGCGGGCAGCACCAGGCGGATGGTCGTTCCCTTGCCTTGTGTAGAGTCGACAACCAGCGAACCACCGTGATCTTCCACGATCTGCTTGGTGATCGCCAGCCCCAGGCCTGTGCCGGTGGCCTTGCTCGACCAAAACGGATCGAGTGCGCGCTCGGCCTCTTCTTCGCTCATGCCGGGCCCGTCGTCGGCCACCGACAAGACCACGGAAGGCCCCGCGCGTTCGATGGTCAGCTCCAAGCGCTTGGCGCCGGCCTCAACGGCGTTTCGAACGATGTTGAGCAGGGCCTGTCGGACCTGGTTTCCATCGGCGGGCACCGTGCCCGTGGGCGGTCCCACGACGTCCAGGTGCACGTCGTTCTGGTCCAGCTCCGGTCGAACCAGTCGGGCCACATCTTCCACCAGAGCGTCGATATCGGTGTCGACGATCTGGGCTCGCGGGCGGCGCGCTAGCTGGAGGTAGTGTCCGGTAACCTGGGTTAATCGTTCAATCTCGGTCGAGATAATGTCTAGAAGGTCCCAGGCTTCGGTGCTTCGGTCGCCGTCCAAGGAGGTGAGCTCATCGGCCATCAGCTCGGCGTTCAGAGACAGGGCGTTGAGGGGGTTGCGAACCTCATGGGTGATCTGGGCCAGCATCTGGCCGACGGTTGCGAGGCGCTCGGATCGGGCGAGTCGCTCGCGCGTGGCGGTCTGCTCGGTCACATCGTCTGCGACGATGACCGCGCCACCCTCGCCGAAGGCAGAGACCCGAACTTCGTGGAGACGGCCTGCATGGCGGACTTCGTGGCGGCCGGAGCCAAGGGAAGCCAAGACTTCGGGCGCCGGATCGCCGCGGTTGGCACCGAACGTCTGGAGCGCCGCCGGGTTGGCGAGCGTAGTCTCGGTGCCTTCGACCACGACCAGCGACGCTTCCAAGCTATCCAGCACGCTAGCGAGATAGCGAGATAGTCGGCGAAGTTCCTCTGCTCTTTCGGTGAGCCGCTGATCGCGTTCGCGGAGCGCTTCGCCCATGTGATTGAATTCGCGAGCGAGCAACGCCACCTCACCTCGACCGCGGACCTCGACCCTTCCGACGGCCTGACCAGCGGCGATGCGCTGCACTTCTTGGGTCAGGCGACCGATGGGCCGGACGGCGACGATAATCCCGCCCACGGAGACGATGGCGAAGGCGAGGGCGATGAGAGAGAGGGTGACCGCCACGAAGGTGCCACGGACTTCGGCGGCCTCGGTGGCCTCGGTGACAATGGCGATTCGAGCGTCGAGCAAGCGCACGAGCTGTTCGGTTTCGGTGCCCAGCTCGTCGCGGGTGGCTCTCATGTCCAGCAAGAGGCTGCGCGCTTCCTGGACTTGTCCGTTCTCGGACAGCTCGACAAAGCGGCGGGACCGGTCTTCCCATTGCCGTGCGGCGTCGTCGATTCGGCCGAGGTGCACGTCGATCTTGTTGAGCACCGCCCGTTCTTGAGCGGATGGTGCGTGGGGCTTGGCCTTTTCGACGTAGGTGCGCCCGATCTGTAGGTTGCGCTCGAAGGCATCGGTGTAGATGGCGGTGAGCGATGCGGTGCCGGTGCCGGGCCGAATCTCATCGCGAACCAGGCGCTCTAGGTCCGTCTCCACACGGCTCCGGTCGCGGTCGAGGCGGGCGGCCACCTTCGACAGGGGCAGGTAGGCATCGGTGAGCACCTCCAGGCTGCCGGCGGTCCGTTGTTGTTGCCACAGCAGGAAAGCGAGGGCGACGAACAGGGCGAGCATGGCGGCGACGAAGAGGGCAACGATCCGAAATCGGATGCTTCCAAAGCCCAGTCTGGATGGGTCTTTGGCCACGTTCAGCGGCTCGACGGCCGCCAGCTTCCGGTCTTGCCGATCACCTCGGGCGATCGACCAGCGGACAGCTGCACCACCACGGGACCGGTACCAGCGACGTGCAGGTCGCCGACGGCGTAGATGGCCAGGCCATCATAGCTGCGGAGCTCAAGCGTATGCGGGCCGCGCGTGAGCTCCAGTCCTTGGGAGCCGCCGGGATCGAGCTGGAAGCGGGTGCCGTCCAAGGTGAGCCGCAGGGACTCGCTGCCGACCACGCGGATGTCGACTTGGGCGTTTTCGACGGCATCGACGGGCTCTTCGGCGCGGGTGGTAATGCCGGTCCGGCCCACCACCACGTGGACGGAGCCCTCTGTGGGGACCTCGACGCGCAGGTGCGTCGCACGACCATTCATCATGATCGTGACCCTGCGGATGCCCGGTTCGGCGGGCAGGTGGATGGAGCTCGCCG
>JBGCER010000524.1:0-3852 GCA_045106515.1 Myxococcota bacterium | reverse complement strand
TGGCGCCGAGCACTTGAACGATTCGGCGAAGTTTAGGGTCAGCGAGGAAGTCGCGCTCGAGATCGGCGCTGCTCGCACCCGTGGACTTCGTCTCTTCCAAGACCATGGTGAGGCCAGGATAGGCGTCGGCGAGGGCTTTTTGCACGATGGGGTCATCGAGCAGCAGGTCGCCTTCGGCCTTATCGCGTCCCCGGCGCATGATCAGGCGCAGGCTGCCTTCGTGGATCACAGGTTGGCCGCGGGTGAACGCGCCATAGCGTGGGCCTGCGGCCTTTATAGCGGCCACGAAGCGGCGCCACGGATCTGCGGGCACCGCGCTCTTTGCAGCAATACGATGTTTTACCGTTCCTTTTGCGCGGGTCTTGTTGGCGAGCTGACCCAGGTCGCTCTGCTCCACGCTGAGAGCGCCCCAACCGCCATCGTCGACCAAGGGCGCGTCCTCTCGGGGGGGCGGTTCGGCGAACCGGCCGGCGGGTTCCATGGGCGGTTGCGGCGCGGCAGGTGGGCGCTGCGAGGAGGCTTGGGGACGGGGGGCCGCCGGTGGCGCGATGGTGGCGCTTGGCGAGTCGTTTCGGTGCGGTCGAGACGCCGTTTCTGGGGGGCGTGCGCTGGCGCGGGGACCGGGGCCTCCGCGGGGGTGACCACCGGGCCGGCCGCCGGAGGAGGGTCTGCGGCTGCCGCCGTTGCCACCGGATGGTGGGCCTCCGCCACCGCGAAGGTTGCGCTCGACTCTTTCCAATCGACCCAAGAGTGCGGCGACCGGCTCGGCATCGCGGGTGGTGGCCAGGCGCGCGACCGCCATCTCCAAGACGATCCGGGGTCGACCGGCTCGCTTGACCTGGGCGTGCACGTCCATGAGGGCCGAGAAGAGTCGGGACAGCCGCTCGGCGGGCACGCCGTCGACGATCTGGATGAGGGTGTCGCGCTCGTCGTCGGGCAGGTCGACGTACTGGGCCGCGTCTTTGGACAGGCCCAAAAAGGTCGCGTCGCGCAGCACCTCAAGCAGGTCCTGGGTGAAGACCGACAGCTCATGGCCATAGCCGTAGACGTGGTCGATGATCCCGAGGCACTTGGCGGGCTCGCCGGCGAGCATGGCGGCCAGGAAGTTGTGCAGCGCGCCCCGATCGATGAGCCCGAGCGTCTCCGCCACCTGGTCATCGCCGATGTCGCCCTCGCCATAGGCGATGAGCTGGTCTAGCAAGGACTGGCTGTCTCGCATGGAGCCTTCGCCGGCCCGGGCCAGGAGCCGCAGTCCATTGGGCGAGATGGTCACGCCCTCCTTCTCTGCGATGGCGGCGAGGTGCTCGGCGACTTTGGGGCCGGGAATGCGCTTGAAGTCGAAGCGCTGCACGCGAGAGAGGATGGTGTCGGGGATCTTATTGGGCTCTGTCGTGGCGAAGATGAAGATCACGTGCGGCGGCGGCTCTTCGAGGGTCTTCAGCAGGGCGTTGAAGGCGCCCTTGGACAGCATGTGGACCTCATCTACCAGGTAGATCTTCCACTTTCCACGTGTGGGTGCGTACTGCACGGCCTCGCGGATCTCGCGCATGTCTTCGACGGAATTGTTGGAGGCACCGTCGATTTCCACCAAGTCGGGGCTGCTGCCATTGGCCACTTCGACACACGAGGTGCAAGTGCCGCAGGGGGTGTCTGTGGGGCCCTTCTCACAGTTCAGTGCCCGTGAAAGAGCTCGTGCCGCCGTAGTTTTCCCAACACCTCGGGCGCCTGTGAACAGGTAGGCGTGGTGGATTCGGTCGTTGTGGATGGCGTTTCGCAGAGTCCGCGTGACGTGCTCTTGGCCCACGATCTCATCGAAGGTCGCGGGGCGGTACTTCCGGGCGATGGCCAGATAGGACACGGGAGACTCCGGGGCGGGCACCCCTTCTACCCCATCGCGCGCCACTTGCCTGCGCTTCGATGAGTGGTACACCCAAGGTATGGGAGGCCGCTTGAGTGAGGACTCGGCCGCGCACCGCCGATTGGGTGACGCCTGGACTAGAACGGATCGCCTGTTTTCTCTGCTCGCTCCTGCGGCATGGACAGAGCGCGCCATCCCGTTGCGACACCCACCCGTCTTCTACCTTGGGCACCTCCCGGCCTTTGCGTGGAATCAGGCCGGGGCCGGTGTGCTCAAACACGACCCGGTGGACGCGGAGCTGGACGAGTTGTTCGAGCGTGGCATCGACCCGTTGGATGCAGACTCCGCCAAGGGCGAGGCCCGTGAGGCGTGGCCCCAACGCGCTCGGATCTTGGCCTACCGAGACTCAGTGCGCGAGCGCCTGGGAACCCTCGACAAAGCGATGGGCAAGAGCAAGGACGTTCTTGCGGGGAACGACCGCATTTGGCACCTCATTCGCGAACATGAAGAGATGCACCACGAGACGCTGCTCTATCTGTTTCAGGCGCTAGAACCTCGTCAATTGCGTCGCCCTCGCGACTGGCCTCGACTGCGCACGGGCGCGAGCACGCGGGCACCGCGGTGGATTCCCGTGCGGTCCGGCCGCGCTGCGATGGGCACCTCCTTGTCTGAAGTGGAGTTTGCTTGGGACAATGAGCTCGAAGCGCACGATGTGCAGGTGGACGCGTTCGAGCTGCAAGACTTGCCAGTCACAGTGGGCCAATATGCGGCGTTTGTCGCAGAGGGTGGCTACCGAAAGCGCGCGTGGTGGACCGACGCCGCTTGGGACTGGAAGAAGTCGCTGGGGTTGAAGCACCCGCAGTCCTGGCGAAAAGTGGGCAAGGAACTCGAGGTTCGAAGCCTATTTGCCTGGCATCCGGTCGATGAAGTGGCGGCCTGGCCCGTGTTGGTCAGCCACGCCGAAGCGGTCGCGTTCGCCACTTGGAGTGGGGCTCGGCTACCCACGGAGCCGGAGCTCATGCGCGCGGCCTTTGTGGGCCGTGATGACGAGGTTCGCCGCTTCCCATGGGGAGACCGCTTCGATCCCAAGGCGGCGAATGTGGACTTCGTGTCGGGTGGGCTGGAGCCCGTGGGGCAGCGCCGGAGCGGCCAGGGACCGTGGGGCCACCTGGAGCTTCTGGGCAATGCCTGGGAGTGGACCGACACGGTCTTTGGGCCCTTCGACGGCTTCGATACGTGGCACCACACCTATGGTGGATACAGCTCCGACTTCTTCGACGAGCAGCACTTTGTGGTGTTCGGCGCGTCGTGGGCCACGGCTAAAGCGCTGTGTCGGCGCTCGTTCCGAAATTGGTACCAGGGCCACTATCCCTACGCCTTTGCCGGGTTCCGACTGGCGCGGGGCTAGTCCGCTACCAGCCGCGAACTTCCTGCTCTTTGCGGCGGTATAGTTCCATAGCCTCGACCACGACGGCGACGGCCTTGACGTGGCCATTGAAGGCGTCGACCTCGACGGACTTGCCTTCGAGGTCCTTGTACGTCTCGAAGAACTTCTTGATTTCGCGGAACAGGTGAACCGGCAGCTCATCGATGTCTCGGTAGACGGCCATGGCGGGGTCGGTGGTTTGCACGGCGATGATCTTGTCGTCGCGCTCGCCTTCGTCCTTCATGTGCATCACGCCGATGGCGCGGGCGGTGAGGATCGACAGCGGAAAGACGGGTTCACTTCCTAGGACGAGCACGTCGAGGGGGTCGTTGTCTTCGCAGTAGGTGCGCGGCAAGAAGCCGTAGTTGCACGGGTAGTGCACCGCGCTGTAGAGCACGCGATCGACCCGAAGCATGCCGGTCGGCTTGTCCAGTTCGTACTTAACCTTGCTACCGCGGGGGATTTCGATGACCACGTTGAACGAGTCGGCGGCGTGGTGAGTGTCATTGGGAAGGTCGTGCCATGGATGGGCCATAGAGGGCCTCCTGTGAGTTGCGGGGAACTACCT
>JBGCER010000523.1:0-4516 GCA_045106515.1 Myxococcota bacterium | reverse complement strand
AGAAGAAGCCATCGAGGGGTCCGGACACAGCGAGTCCATCGAGGATCTGCTGGCAAAACTCATCGAAGACGGGCCGCTCAATCGGGCCACCGGTGATGGCCCAGGCGCTGAACAGCGGAACCAGCTCGGCGTCGTGCTCCCGGGCGGCCTTCACGAATCCGGAAAGCTCCGCGTGTTTGAGAAAGCCTTCGACTTCCTGCTGTTTGGGGCCGCATGCCTCTAGCAGTGCGGGCCCCTCTAGGTAGTGGGCGCGCTCGAAGTCCTGACGCGTGGTGGTGACGGGCGAGAGCGCATTGGACTCCTGCTGAAAGCGAGCGAAGGCGAGGCGCATTGATTATTTCCGCTTTCTACGAGACTTCTTGGCCGACACGGTGATGGTTTTTAGCTCCGGGTCAGCGGCGATGTCCTCGGCGCTGAACAAGATGGGCCGCAGCGTCTGGCTTCCGTGGATCTCCGCCTGATCGTTGAAGTGCGGTGAGTCCGGATCGGACGACTGACTGTACAAGAGCACCGCCGAGCCCACCGGGCCACCTTCATCCCAACTCAACGTCGAGACCCAGGTGTCTCCGCCGTTGATGGGGTAGCCGTCCGCTGTGAGCTCCGTCGCCTCATTGACCCACTCGCCCCGTTGGGCGTGCTCGCGGGTGAGCAGGGTGGAGTTGCTGGTGCGCCAGTCGGCGATGAACACGGAACCTTCGATCTCTTTTCCGCCTGGACATGGTATTCGTACGCCGTTTTTATCGCGGTATTGAATGTCGCCCAGCCGTGCGTCCAGGGCAATGCCCAGGTCGGTCAGGCGGAGCACGGCGGTGCCGAGGGCCTGGAGCACGGGGTCGGCCCCAGCGGTGGGTGCTGGCAGGAATTCACGAGGTGTATTCAACGGATCGGCGGGGTCGAAGGCATCGGAGAACAGGTCGCCTTGGTCGTCAAAGTCGCCGGCATTGACGAACGGCGAGATATTTCCCACCTTCCAGATCCCGGAACCGAGCCACTCCCGGAAGATGTGGGCTCCGCGCGCGTCCACGTGCAGTCCGCCATCCCACTCACCCAAAATCCGGCACGCCTCCGAGAGGTCGACGGACTCGGTGCCATTGGGTCCCGACGCGTCGATCGGGGTGCTGCCCTGAGCCTGGCAGCGCCGCAGCACCTCGGGCAAGATTACGTCGGCGTGATGGGCCGGGTAGGTCATCATGGCGGCTTCAAGCTCGTCTAACGAGAATTTTCCATCGGTTCCCAGGTCGATGTTGGGGTCGATGCCGGCCGCGAACTTCAGCGTGGCTTTGGTTCGCCCTTGGCGAGGCCGATCGACAGGCCCGAACACGTCGGGGAAGCCTGTGAGGGGCTCTTCGTGGCTCGCGAGCCAGTAGTTTTCATTGGAGTTCGCCGCGAACCGGTCGGTTCGAAGGCTGGGATAGTCGGTGGGCGGCACGGCGAAGGGCACGTCTGTACCCACGTCGGTCCACTCGAAGGCCGGATCGCCACCATTGAAGACCCACGCCCCCTGGGCTTGGAAGGAGCGAGAGAAGAAGTCGGCTGCGACGAAGTCCTTGTACGCCTGCTCCGTCTCAGGGGTGAGGTTCGGTGCGGCGGCAGAGTCGGCGTAGTACGCCTCACCTTCGCGACTCGCGGCGATGGTGTGCACCCATGGGATGCCTTGGCGGTCCTGAGCGGCGATGAGCTCATCGAGCGAGGTGGCCCGGTTCATGTCCCACCATGCGGGGATCATGTTCAGGTTGGGGCTGTTGATGTCCCGATAGCTGAAGGCGATGGCCTTGGACCAGCCCACGATGGGTGCGTTGAGCATGGGCCCGTAGTGGCTTCGATAGAGCGTGTGCTCGTATGGGGTCACGGTGCCGTCGTCCGAGAGGATGTCGATCTGCACGACTTCGGTGGTCATCTGGCGGTAGGTGCCGTCATACTCGTACCGGGTGGGATCGTTTGGGTCTAGATCGAGCTTGTACAGGATGAATCGAGGCGTGGTGCTGACCGTGTGCGTCCACGCCACGTCCTTGTTGAAGCCCATGTTCACCAGCGGCACGCCTAGAAGTGCGACGCCATAGGCGTCGACCTCGCCGGGGATGGTCTGGTGCAGCTCATACCAGCGCCGTTCGCCTTCGGCCTCGAAGTGGGAGTTGGACATCACGATGCCCGCGCCAGACTCTGACAGCTCCTTGCCCAGGGCGATGCCGTTGGAGCCGTTCTTGGGTACCAGTCGGGCTCCGAACTCCTGGATGGACGGAGGCGGCATGCGCCGGTCATTTCCGGGAGGGGATGCGGTGGCGATGTAGTCGAGCAGGTAGAACCCGGATCCCATCTGGCCAAGGTGGAGGTAGTACGCAAACATGTCGATGTGCGTGATCTCCTTGACCCACTCTTGGTTGCGGCAGGGGCTGGGCAGGCCTTCGGGGCCCACGTCACGCAGGTACTGGTTGTAGCCTTCGGCGTAGCCCACAACCGCGGCCTGCAGGTCTTCGTCGAGGGACAACCACAAGTCTTCGGCCTGGGACATGACCTTGAGAGCCTTCCAGGACACATCACTGTTGAGGTTGGCGTCACTCTCGCCGCGCCCGAAGTAGCGAGAGCGCTCCGACCGGATCTTCACCATCTGATCAGCCAGGGTGCACGCATGATCTTGAGCGAAGGCGTAGCCGGTGCCGTACGTCAGGCTCGGCATGTCATCGGCCACGATGTGGGGGATGCCGTAGGCCGTGCGGTGGATGGTGGCATCGTAGGGGCCTACGACCACGTTGTAGGGGTCGTCGCCGCCGCACGCGGTCATGGCGAGGGCCAACAGCCAGATAGAGCCGGTGCGCATGGGCGCTCCCAAGGCAAGGGGGACAAGGACGCAGGCTATCGGAGCACCTGGGGGGTGCGCCACCATCCCGTCAGAGCAGCCCGAGCGAGCGGCCGACGCTGCGGCGGGCCTCGGCGGCAGCGCCGTTCATCAGGGCGTCTGCGACCTCAACGACGCCTCGGTTGTTCAGCGCTTGCAGGTCGCCGCCTTCGGCCCAGCTGTTGAAGCCGCCCATGGCAGGCCCACACCAGACTTGGTAGTCCCGC
Organism: Myxococcota bacterium; assembly: GCA_045106515.1. Taxonomy (GTDB): domain Bacteria; phylum Myxococcota_A; class UBA796; order UBA796; genus REDI01. The sequence goes on along the minus strand of JBGCER010000523.1, from coordinate 1,456 downwards.
TTTCGGCCATCATCGCCGATGCGCGCCCAGCGGCTGGTCATGCCCAAGTACCATCGGAACGTGAGTGCCATCTTGTGCCGAGGCTCCGCTTCGGCCTTGGCCACTTGGCGGGGATCGCGATCGGCCCAATAGGTGCGGGTGCCCTCCCAGACCTCGGCCATGGGCCGCTGCAGGATCTGCTTTTCAACCTTCTTTTTCTCCTTTTCGGGGATGGCTTCCATGGAGGGGTAGGCCTTGTAGATGTCGTAGAGCAGCTGGGCGCGTCGGGCGTACATGGACCCGCGGGACAGCACCTGGACCTTGGCGCCCATTTCGAACATGTCAGGTGCGGGTCCGCTGGCGACGTCGGTGTAGGCGGCCTCCGCGAGCATGGCTTTTGCGATGGGGCTGGTTCCGGCCTCGACGGTGGCCTGGTTGACCGATCCCGTGAGCACGTAGTCCGCGCCCATGGCGAAGGCGGCCCACAGCGCCGCGGGTGTGCCCAGGCCGCCCGCAGCGCCCACGCGCAGCGGCACCTTGACGATCTGTTCGGCGGCGATCTGGTCCCGCAGCGACTGCAAGATGGGCAGCAACACTAGAAGAGGTCGGTGGTCGGTGTGACCGCCCGAGTCGCCCTCGGCGGTGATGTCGCAAGCGATGGGCACATGGACGGCCATCTCGCCCTGCTCGGCGGTGATGGCGCCGCTCTGCACCAGCTCATCGATGAGCGCTTGGGGAGCTGGTCGAAGGAACTTCTCGGCCACTTCGGGCCGGCTGACCTTGGCGAGCACGTGGTTGTCGCAGATGACCTGGCCATCGGCTCCCTTGCGCAGACCCGCCAGACGGTAGCGGACCACGGCGGGGGACAACCCCATGTACGCGCTCGCGCTGACCCGGCGCACCCCGTACTTCAGGTAGAGGTCGACGGTCTTGGCTTCCACCGCGGGTTCGTGGGGGTTGTTGAGTAGGTTGCAGCCCCAATTGCTGCGTCCTTCCAGCTCTTTCGCCATGCGCGCCACCGATTCTTCGACGGCGGGCAGAGGCAGGCCACCGGCGCCAAAGAAGCCTAGAAGGTCGGCTTTGGCCATAGCGATGACCAGGTCGGCCGACGCGATCCCGCCGGCCATGGCGCCTGCCACATAGGCCCAGCGCGTGTGGTGCGTCTCGCGGAACGAGGCGCTGCCCAGGGACTCGGGCGCCAGTGCGGGGATCTGCCCGAGCAGAGGGCGCTCTCCGAGGCCGCGACCATGCCAGCCTCCGGTGTACCAGGCCGTCTGGCCCAGCTCGTCTTCCACCGCAGACAGGGTCTGGTAGGACGTGGCGAGAGCGGCGGAGAGGTCTCGAACCCGGCTTGTGGGATCGGGTCGGAAGGCGGGGCCCGCGCGAACGGGAGACGCCGGGGGAATGTCGATGGCTTCGTCGACCAAGGTCTTGCCCTCCCACTTCACCACCAAGCGAGCCCCAGAGCCGGCGCGGG
>JBGCER010000522.1:0-2613 GCA_045106515.1 Myxococcota bacterium | reverse complement strand
ACCCCCTGGACCGCGATGACCCATCCCCATGAAGAGCTGATCACCCGCTTCTACCAGGCCTTCCAAGATCACGATGGGCTGGCGATGGCCGACTGCTACCACGCCGATGCCACGTTTACCGATCCAGCCTTTGGCGAGCTAAAGGGGCCTCGTCCCGGCCATATGTGGCGCATGCTCACGGGCCAGGCCACGTCGCTGACCCTGGAAGTGTCCGGCATCGAAGCCGATGAAAACGGCGGCAAGGCCCACTGGGAGGCCAGGTACCCCTTTGGCCCCGGCGCCCGGCCGGTACACAACGTCATCTTCGCCTTTTACGCGTCCGCGGCCGCCGAGATCTACACCCACAAAGACCATTTCGACTTCTGGCGGTGGTCGCGCATGGCCTTGGGTCCCGCAGGGGTGCTGCTGGGCTGGACCCCCATGCTCAAGAACAAGGTGCAGACCCAAGCCCTCAGCAACCTGGCGAAGTGGGAAGGGCAGAACATCACCGCCCAGGGATAGACTCCACGCTCACTGTGGAGCCTGCGTGAACCCGTGCACCGATGCTCAGATCGCCACCGCGATGACGGACCTTCCGGACTGGCACCTCGAGGATGGACACCTGGCGCGAGACTGGACCTTCCGAAGCTTCGTCGAGGCGTTCGGGTTCATCAGCCGCGTAGCGCTCCTGGCCGAGCGGCAGTCTCATCACCCCAACTTGAGCAACTGCTACAACCAGGTGGGCATCCGGCTCATCACCCACGACGTGGGCGCGCTGACCGAGCTCGACTTCAAGCTGGCCCGCGGCATCGACCGGTTGCTGGCATGACCCGTCGAACCGCCATGGTCGCGCTCGCCGGTGTGCTCACCACCGCCTGCCAGAGCAGCGCCTCGCCAAGCTGGCTGCGATTCGAGTCCGTCGACCTGGCGGACTCGGTGGCCATCGACGTTCCCGCCCCCAGAATGTTCTGCGATGGAACTCGATTTATCGACCGGTCTGGGCTGTACTTCGTGGACGTGAGCACGGGGGAGATCAGCGACGTTCTCCAGCTCCCGCGCAACCCCGATGATGGCCGCACCGGTCGCGTCTCGTGCATCGGAACCCGCCTGTTCACGGTGCCACCCGACACGGGCGAGGCATATCGATCTGACGATGGCGGAGCCTGGGAGACCATCCGCACCGGCACCACAGAACTCTCCATCACCGACTTGCTCGCGTCGACCGATGGCCTGCTCTTCCGCGTGATCACGTCCACAGACCGCAGCGTCTTGCCCAAGATCGAGCGCTCCGATGATGCGGGCGAGACCTGGAACGACCTGCCCACGCCCATGACCTTGCCAGAGGTCGGCGAGGCCGAGGTGGCGGAGCTCATCGGGGTCGAGGGCTTGCTGGAATATCGGGTCATCGATGGTCGGAACTCCGGCGTGGTGCGCACCGACCTGGACGGCCGCAACCCCATCGTCTCCGTCGACTTCATCCGGGAGATCGAGAGCCCAAGCCCCGTGTGGACCGACGATTCCGGCAGCCTGGCCACGCAGGGCACGAGCGAGGACAATGACCACCCCCAGTTCGCCGTCGACAACTACTGGCGCAATGACTCCGATGAAAAGGACCGGTCGATCTTCGAGTGGCAGCCGATCTTAATCACGGGCCTGCTCGACCCCAGCGGCGCCATGGCGGGCTCCCCCAAACAGGTGGCGGTGGACGCGGAGGGCGTGGTGTGGCTGTCCTATGCCCAGCGCCTATGGCGCAGCACGACGGCGTGGAACGAAGACGCCAGCGACGACGTGCTGGTGGGACGCTCCTGCTCTGCCCTCGAACAAGACCGAGGGCCGAACGTGGGCGGGCCAGGGGACGTGCGGTTCACCCACACCGGCGATGCCCCCGTGCTGATCGGCGTCGTGCAAGGCACGAGCGGCATCCAGTGGCGGGCGCCCGTGGTGCTCGTGGACGACCGGCCCACCTACGACCCCCTCGACCCCGGCGAGACCACCGAGCTGACCTCGCTAGACGATGCGGTGATCATCGCCGACCTCCAAGGCCGCTGCTTGGCCGTGCTCGGCGATGGGGACGGCGGAGACGTGGACGTGGCGAACTTTTAGAGCGGTGTTCCACGTGGAACGTGGGGGCGTCACACGCCGCGGCGGGCCGCGTTGGGAGCGGACAACAGCTCCGGGGAACGCCCCTTCGCAGGCAACCCCAAAACCTCGCGAACGCCCGCGCGCACCAGCGCCGAGTTGCTGATCGGCACCGCCACATGGCCGACGTCGTGCCAGGCCACGGGCACCCCCCAACGCTCGCTGATCTGCTCGGTATGGCTCGGCGGCACCAGCCCGTCGTGGCGGCACCCGATGACTCGAATGGCCGCGGGTCGGCCGGGCCGCGGTAAGTTCCGCAGATCGAACCGGTCCATCAGGGTGCGCCATCGATCTCGGTTTTCCGCGGTGTCGCCGCCAAGGGCGTCCCAATTCACACACACCGACAACGGGCCGTCGGTGAAGGGCTCGCTGGGGCAGAGGGGAGGTGCGGCCACCACCAGCGGCGTCTCGCCCGGCAAGGTCGCCGCCACACCTGCGGCCAGGTGACCGCCCATGGAGAAGCCCACCGTGGCCACGGGCGCCTGAACCTGTTGG
>JBGCER010000521.1:0-3509 GCA_045106515.1 Myxococcota bacterium | reverse complement strand
GCGCCAGCGCTGTCCTCGGTGACGGACCAGAAGTCGGTGTAGGTGTTGGCGCCCACAGTCGTCACGTTCCGAAGGATGACGGCTTGTGCCGCTCGTTCTTGGCCGCCTTCGGCCGCAAACACCGCGCTGGATCCGTCGATGACACCCGATGTGGCAATGGACGCTTCGCTCATGGGGCCGCCGATGCGGCAGGTGAACGCTGCGCCCGGGCTGGACGATCTGGTGTAGACGACGGTATCGCCGACGTTGGCGATGACGGACAGTTCTGTAGGGGCGCCCGTTGTCAGCAGGGTAGGTGCTGTGGCTCCGGTTATCGGGACACTGTAGAGGCCCATGACGGGGGCGGGTCGCAGGGTGGACCCCATGGTAAACACGAGATCCAGCCCGTTCCGCAGACCGTCCCACTGAATGATGCTGTTGGGAGTGAGGACGCGGCGAGGTTGGGTCGTGTCTCCGGACCGCAGAGATATGTCCGCTTGGCCAATTCCGCTGGCTCTCCGGACCCATACCAAGTGGTTGGCGACGATACTCAGTGAGGTGAGTTGTGCGTTCTGGCCGGATTGGTCGAGGAACGTCTCTCCTCCATCGCGGGCGAGAACGAGTCTGTCCGAGCTGCTCGGTATCCCGGATGGGTTGGGGACCGCTACGGCGTCGGGCAGTGTGAGCACGTTTCCGTTGGCATCGGTGGCGAACTGTTCAGGCCAAGGGGTTCCCAGGCCGAACGGGCGCGGTGGGGCCGATCCATCGACGGGGACGGCCCAGATGTCCCCATCTCCAAAGAACAGATCTCCGTTGCCGAGGCGCGCGTTTGGGTCCCACCGAAAGGTTTGGGTTCCCCCGGGCGCGCTGGTCAGCAACACGGTGTCGGTGCCGCGGAGGTCGACGGACATGAGTTCCGTGGTGAGGCTGGACCGGGTGAGGGCAACCATGTAGCGATCGTCGTAGACCTCGAAGGTCGAGTTCGCGTTCGGTGGCGTGAGCTCGCGTGGCGGGGCGTCGCCGCACACGGGGACTGCGAACACTTGGGACTCTGCTGGCTGCGATTCGGGGCCGGCCACGTAGAGAATCAGGCGGTCGTCGTCGTGCAGTCGGGGGTCCACCAAGCGGAATTGCAGCCCGCTAGGTGGGGTGATGAGGCGGGTGGATTGCGGTTGGTCCGCAGAGGTCACAGCGAGCTGGAACTCGCCCGACGGGTTGACCACGCTTACCAGGATCAGGTCGGGGGAGGACGCGGTCGCGCTGACGATCGAAGAGTAGGTCGAGGCGCCGGCGCCGTTGATGTTGGCCAGCCGGTAGCTGTAGCTGGTGCCGGCATCCAACCCGTAGTCCACGTAGGACGTGGCGTCGGCGGCTGTGCCCGCAACAGATTCGAAGGGCCCGCCGTCGCGGCTGCGCTCAATGGCGACGGCGGTGAGGTTGGCCGCCGGTTGATCCCAGGTGATCTCGATGGCCCGGCGGCCGCAGGCTTGGGCCTGCACCGAGCCGGGAGCGGCCTGGGGAGCGGGGTTTGTGGAGCTGCTGCAGCCGGCAAGGACCGCAGCGCATACGACGGATGAGAGGCGAGTGAACATGGCGCGGGGATTGTCCTCCACCGCTTTCATCCCAGCAAGTCCCAGGGGCCGTGCTCCGCTGGAGGCGCCCGTCGCGCGGCCTACCCGCCCGTCTGGGCGTCGGCCATCTTATCGGCGTGACGGGCCATGCAAGCTTCGATGCGATCGAGGTTGGCCTTGGTCCACTCAATGGTGGTCTCGAGGCCCTTGCGGCCCTTCACCTCGGCGGTGAACCCGAGTTCTTTGGTGCTCTTCTCCGTGCTGCCGTAGCGCTTGCCCGACGTGTCCCACGGCCGGCCGGGGAGCAGCTCGAGGGGGGTTGGGTTGCCGACGATTTCGTTGATGGTCTCGGCCCACTCGCGGATGGACGGGGAGTCGCCAGTGGCCAGGTTGTAGACGTCGCCGGGGGTGCCCTTCATGGCGCAGGCTGCGAGGCCACGGGTGATGTCGTCGACATAGATGAAGTCGCGGGTGGCGGCGCCCTCGTTGTGGAGCGGCAGGCTCGCTTCGTTCATCGACTTGTAGATAAACGTCGGGGTCACGTTGCGCCACACGGTGGCCGGGGTGCCGCGCCAGTCGCCCGCACCCAGGATCTCGCCGGGGCCATAGACGTTCTGGAAGCGGGCGCGCACGGTCGGCACTTGGTTCTGGCGGTGGAAGTAGACCGCGTAGAACTCACCCACCAGCTTGGAGATGGAGTAGGGGCTGTCCTGGTCGAAGGTCAGCGCCGCGTCCTCAGTGGTCGCTTCGGCTTCGTCGAAGGTCTTCTTGGCGGCGGCGCAACCGGCACCGGAGTAGACGAGCTTCTTGAGGTTCTTGTAGCCGCTCACGTGCTGCATGAGCTTGAGCGTCGTGATCAGGTTGTTCTGATGGTCCGCGATGGGGTCGTGGATCGAGCTCTGGTTCCCGTGGTAGGTGGCCAGGTGGAAGATGTAGTCGAAGCGATCATCCACCGCCGTGCGCAGGATGTCGTCGTCCGCGATCGACCCCTTGCAGAACTGCACCGACCCGTGTCGGGGGATGTTGCTTTCCTCCGCCGACAGCAGGTTGTCGACGATGGTGACCTCGCGCGGGTCACTATCGAGGACCCTGCGGACGAGGTTGGAACCGACAAAGCCGGCGCCGCCGACAACGAGTACTCTTGAGTTCTTAAACATCAGGATCGCTTGTGGCGGGCTTGTGTGCGGGGCGCGTGGCGCCCCGGCTAGGTCCCAGTTGGATTCCTAGTTGGACTGGGTGCCTTCTTTCTCGAAGGCGTCCTGCTTGAGGTGCGTGAACGTCGCGGTGACGCCAAACTCCTTGTAGTAGTTGATCGCCTCAGCGACGCCCTTCTTGAGCTGGTACTCGCCCTTCCAGTTGAAGTCGGCGTTGGTCTTGCTCGGATCGAGCAGGATGGTCGCCGCGTCGTCGTCGCCGCGCGGGCGCACTTCGACTTCCTTGTCGAGCTTGATCCCCATGGCGGCGATCACGGCGTCAAACAGCTCCTTGATGGAGTAGTCGCTGCCGGTGGACACGTGGTAGGCGCCGCGGCTGCCGGTGCCGTCGACGGCCTTCATGACGACGTCGAGCAGGTCGTCGATGTAGAGGAAGTCCCGACGGGTATCCATGACGAAGCACGGATTGCCCTCGGTGAGGCGCTGGAAGAATGTCGGCAGCGGGCCGCTGAGGTTGCGGGGGCCGTAGACATTGGCCAGGCGGAACGACACGTAGTCGATGCCTGACAGGTTGATGAACTGTTCCGCCGCCGTCTTGGTGATGGAGTAGCTGCTGTCGCCCGGAAGGATCGGGTGGTTGAGCGTGATCGGCTGCTCCAGGGGCTTGATGCCGTAGCACAAGGACGTCTGGAAGTAGATCATCCGGCTCACGCCGCAGCGCTTGGAGTTCTGGGTGATCACCGCCGTGCCGCGGGTGTTGGACTCGCTGTCCTCCATCCACCCTTCGGGGTCCTTGTAGGACGCC
>JBGCER010000520.1:0-6276 GCA_045106515.1 Myxococcota bacterium | reverse complement strand
CTCGGATCGGGACCGAGCTGGGGCGCGGATTCTCGGTCGGGCACCGCCATGAACAGCAGTCCCCGAGACGTGTCATGCAGGCGCTGCGCTTTGAGCCAGGGCTGGAGCGCCCCGTTCTGGATAAACACCAAATCCGACCGTCGGTACACCGGCACCCGTTCGAGAACCGCTTGCAGATCGTCATTGCGCGTCGCGACCAAGATAGGGTCGCCAGGTGGCCCCTGCACCGCATCCCAATGCTCGGTGCGGCTGACGAGCACGCAGGGCTCGTCGTTCTCAATCGCCAATCTCTGTAGTGCGCAGCCGATTCGCCCCGCTCCGATGACGACCATCCTCGCCTCCTAGAGGTGCGAGGGTAGCGCGTCGGCTAGTGTGCGCCCATGCCGCTTCCAACACCGACCCTCGCCGCCCTCAAAGAGGCCGGCCTCGCCCCATCCATAGACGCCCCTCTCGCCAGACGAACTTGGTGGCAGGTCGGGGGGCCGGCCGACGGCTACCTCAAGGTCGGAACCATCGAACAGGTTCAGGCCGCCGTCTCCATCTGCACTCAGACTGAGTGCCCGCTGTTCGTGCTCGGCAATGGCACGAATCTGCTGATCAGCGATCGCGGCATTCGCGGCCTGGTTTTGCAGCTCGGCAAGGAGCTCGCGCGCGCCGACACGGTGGACAGCCGCACCCCTCCGCTGATCGACGCCGGCGCAGGCACCCGGCTCGCGGCCTTGGTGCAGAAAGCCATGCGCTCCGGATGGACCGGCCTCGAGGTCTTTGCCGGCATTCCAGGCACCATTGGCGGCGCGGTGCGCATGAACGCCGGCGCCCGACTGGGAGAGACCAAAGACGTATTGGTCGAGGTCGACGCCGTGCTGCCCGACGGGACCTTGCGCACGCTCACCCAAGAGGCGCTGCAGATGAGCTACCGCACGACCCTGCTGCCGCCCGGCGCGGTCGTGGTTCGGGCGCGCCTGCAGTGCACCCGAGAAGATGCGCACCAGATGCGGACCCAAGTAAAGCGTCACCTGGACCATCGGGCCTCGACCCAGCCCCTCGACCTGCCCTCGTGCGGCAGCACCTTCCGCAACCCGCCGGGCGACCACGCGGGGCGGCTCATCGAAGCGGCGGGCCTCAAGGGCTTCCAGATCGGCGATGCGCAAGTCAGCGAAAAGCACGCGAACTTCATCGTGAATCAAGGCGCTGCGACCGCCGACGATCTGCGCCGAGTCATCGAGCATGTGCAGGCCACGGTGCAGACCCAGTTTGGCGTGAGCCTGCAACGAGAGGTTCACATGGCTGGCGATTGGTCCCACTGGGAGAGCGGGCCGTCCGCATGAGCCCGCCGCCGTGGCAGGCTGTGGCCGAGCAGCTGCGGCAAGGGCACTGGCTCGAAGCCTTGAGCGAAGCCCGCACGCTGCGCAGCTCCCCCTCGGACGACCTGGCATGGATCGAGGCGGTTCTGGCCCGAGCCTATGTGCGGATGGGCTGCCCGGCCGAAGCCCTTGAGGCGGCGACGAGCGCGGCCCGAGCCCAGACGGGCTCCTTGATCACGCTGGCTCTGGCGGAGTCCGAGCTCGCGTCTGGGGAGCCTGGCGCAGCCCGCTCGAAGCTCCAAGCCCTCCTCGAAGAGGTGCTTTCCAACGATGTTAAGCACGAGGCCACCCTATCGCTATGCACGGTGCTTCGCGCCTCGGGCGAGGCCGAAGTCGGCTACGGCTTGGCGTGCGGCGCGCTGGATCGGGCGGACGTTCGAAATGACGAACTCGCAGCGGAGGAAGCCCTCATCGTGGTCGGTCATACCGCGTGGGCGAGCGGACTGGTGCTCGAAGCCCAAGGCGCGTTCGAACGGGCCTTGGAAGAGCGAAACGAACGCGACGCACCGCCTACCTTGCGGGCGGAAGCCTTGGATGGACTGGGGCTGTGCGCCCGCCACCGAACGCGGCCCTTCGATGCCGTACAGCACCACCGCGACGCCCTCAAATTGTGGATCGAAGGCACCGGCGAAAAGAGCGGCCCCGTGTCCGCCTGTTCCCACCGGCTGGCCCAAGCGCTGCACCGAACCGGCGACTTCGAGGCCGCGCGGGAAGAGATGAGTCGCTCGCTCTTGGCGACCGGACAGACCCTGGGCCGAGACCACGTCGACACCTGGATCACCCGATTTGAGCTGGCTCGATACGAAATGGACTGCGGCGATCCCGAGCATGGATTGCCGAGAATGGTCAATGCTAGGGACGAAGTCGCCCGGCGCTTGGGCCGCACCCACCCGGTGGTGGTGGCCATGGACCGGTTCTTATGATCGAGGTTGAAGGGCTCACCAAGGTCTACAAGGTACCTCTGAAAGACCCAGGTCTCATGGGATCAATCCGGTCTCTCTGGAACCGAAAGCACACCGAGGTTCGCGCGGTCGACAACGTCAGCTTCACCGTGGCCCCCGGAGAGCGCGTCGGCTTCTTGGGCCCCAATGGCGCCGGCAAAACCACCACCCTCAAGGTGTTGACGGGGCTGCTGCACCCCACGGCCGGCCGGGTCCAGGTCGCAGGATTTACGCCCCAAAAGCGCAACCCCACCTTCCTCTCGTCGGTCACCCTGGTCATGGGCCAGAAGCAGCAGTTGCTGTGGGATGTGCCCGCCACAGAGAGCTTCCTGCTCAACCGAGCCGTCTACGATCTCGACCGCACCCAGTATGAGGCCACAGTCGCTGAACTCACCGAGCTGCTGAGTTTGAGCGACATCCTCGATAGACCGGTTCGCAACTTATCCCTTGGCCAGCGGATGCGTTGCGAGATCGCCGTAGCCCTCCTGCACCGGCCCAAAGTTCTCTTCCTCGACGAGCCCACAATCGGGCTGGATGTCGAGGTTCAAACCCAGGTTCGTCGCTTCGTGCGGGAGTATAATGAGCGGCACGACGCCACCATCATGCTCACCTCCCACGACATGGACGATGTGAGCGCCATCGCGGATCGCATCTTGCTCATCGACAAGGGCCAAGTCCGCTTCGACGGCCCACTCACCACGTTCCGCCAGACCTTCGCGCCGGGCCGCCGCGTCCGCGTTTCCCTTCCCGCCGCCCAGCTCGCCTCTCTGGACTTCACCACCGATGAGCACGGCCAAGCCCAGCGAGATGTCGCGGCGGACGACGTCAACCCGCTGCTGCAAGCGGTGCTCGCCAAGTGGCCCCAGGCCAACGTGACGGTGCAAGACCCGCCCCTAGAAGAGGTCTTGTCCGCGGCCTTCGCCAAGCCCGACGCCCCATGAGGGTCCTCCGAGCCCTCCCTGACCTGTTTCGGGTCCAGTTCGCCCAGGTCGTGGCCTACCGCGCCGAGTTTGTGATCTGGATGCTCACCGCCACGCTGCCGCTGATCATGCTCGCGCTGTGGTCGAGCGTGGCGAGCGATGGGGCCGTAGCGGGCATGAACCAAGACGACTTGGCCCGCTACTTCGTGGTGACGCTGGTCATCCGTCAACTCACGAGCATCTGGCTGGTCTGGACGTTCGGCTTCGAGGTCCGCACCGGCAAGCTCTCGGCTCGACTGCTCAAGCCCATGAACCCGTTGTGGCTCGACGCCGCGGGGATCTTATCCGCCCTACCCCTACGACTCCTCGTCCTCATTCCATTGGTCGCAGGCGTGATTTGGTGGCGTCCAGGCCTGCTATTCGTGCCGGACCCCACCGCCCTGCTCCTGGCGATTCCAGCGCTACTGGTGGCCTGGCTCCTGCACTTTGCCATCCAGGTGTGCTTCTCCCTCACCGCGTTCTGGATCGACAAAGCCGACAGCCTATTCATGGTTTTCTTCGCCTTCTTCGCCTTTTTCTCTGGGTACGTCGCACCCTTGGCGCTCTTCCCCGAGTGGAGCCAGACAGCGCTGAACGTTCTGCCCTTTCGAGCGATGCACGCCGCCCCCACCGAGCTCATCGCAGGCATGAGCGACGCGAGCACAGCGGGGGTGGACCTGGCGGTGGGCGTCGGCTGGTTGCTGGCCTTTACCCTACTCGGACGCTGGCTCTGGACCGCCGGCCTCAAGCGCTATGGAGCCTTCGGTGGCTAGCACAGTGCGCGTCATTGCAGGCCTACTGCGGGCGTCCCTCGTGACGTCGCTCCAGTATCGACTCGACTTCATATTGGATGGTGCAACCGGCTTTCTGCGCACCTTGGCAGCCCTGGGTCCAGTGGCCCTGCTCTTCACGGTGAGCGATGGGGTGCTCGGGTGGAGCGCCAATGATGTGGCGGCGGTGATGGGCCTGTATTTGGTGCTTCACGCCGTACTCGCCTCCCTCATCGAGCCCAACCTGGGCGCCATCGTGGAGTCCATCCGCACCGGCACCCTCGACTTCATCTTGCTCAAGCCCGCCGATGCTCAGCTCTTGACCGGACTTCGGCTCATCCGCATCGCACCGCTGGTCGATCTTCCAGTCGGAGCCGCGCTTATCGGGTGGGCCATGTGGGTGTCACCACCGACGTCAGTGTGGGATGTGGTCGTCGCCGCCGCCCTCGCGCTATCGGGTTGCTGCGCCATCTATGGCCTGTGGCTCTTCGCGATCTGCGCCAGCTTCTTCTTCGTCAAAGTCGACAATCTGCGCTTCTTGCTCTGGGCCGCCGTCGACGCCGGCCGATGGCCGCTACCGGTGTTCGCCCGTTGGATTCAGTGGGCCCTCATCGTGCTCGTTCCCATCGGCGTTGTGACCACCTTCCCCGTGCAAGCCCTGCGCGGAGAGTGGCAGTGGCCCACCGTCGCCATCGGGTTGAGCGTGGGTGCGGCCTTCTTGATTGGAAGCCGGTTCGCGTGGAAGGCGAGCCTAGCGCGCTACACCAGCGCATCGAGCTGACTGAAGGACCGACCCGGCCACCACACCCACTCGACACCGACACGCGTAGGAACTCATGCCACAAGCCGCCCGAACCGTCCGAGCCGAAGAGCGCGGCACCCACTCCCCCATCTACGCGGTGTGGGAGCTGACCCTGCGCTGCGACCACGCGTGTTCTCACTGCGGTTCACGAGCGGCCAGCGCGCGGCCCGATGAGCTCACCAATGATGAGCTGTACGACGTCGCCGATCAGATCGTTCGCTTGGGCTTTCGCGAGGTCACCCTGATCGGCGGAGAAGCCTACCTGCACCCGGAGTGCGCAGGCATTGTGCGGCGATTGGTCGACGGCGGCGTGCGCGTCACCATGCAGACCGGCGGCCGCGGCTTTACCGACAAGCGCGCCAAGCCTCTTGCCGAGGCCGGCATGGCGGCGATCGGGGTGTCCATCGATGGGATGGAGGCCGAGCACGATCAGCTTCGAAACTCCAAAGGTAGCTGGAAGGCCGCCCTCGGGGCCCTGGACGCCGCCCGGAATCACGGCATGATCGTCACGACCAATTCTCAGGTCAATCGCTGGAATCGGCACTCCCTACCCGAGCTGGTCAGCGTGCTGCGAGACAAGGGCGTGCGCGCCTGGAGAGCCCAGCTCACCGTGCCCATGGGCCGCGCCGCCGACGAGCCCCGCATGATCCTTCAGCCGTGGATGATCCTAGACGTCATGAACATGCTCGCCGACCTCCAGATCAAAGAGGTGGAGCGCGTCCGCAGCCTAGGCCTTCCGCCAGAGCGAGCCATGCGTATTATGGCCGGGAATAACCTTGGCTATTACGGCCCCCACGAGGTCACTCTCCGGTCCCGCCCCGGCGGCGGAGCCACCTGGTGGCAGGGGTGTAAAGCCGGCACCTACACCATCGGGCTGGAGTCCGACGGCACCGTCAAGGGCTGCCCTTCACTACCCACGGCCCCGTATGTGGGCGGCAACATCCGAGATGTGTCCCTCGAAGAGCTGTGGAACAACAACGAGACCATCGGCTTTACCCGCCACCGCACCACCGATGAGCTCTGGGGCTTCTGCAAGACCTGCGAATACGCCGATACCTGCCGCGCAGGCTGCTCTTTCACCGCACACAGCACCTTGGGACGCCGAGGCAATATGCCGTTTTGCTACCACCGCGCCCACACGCTCAAGGAGCAAGGCAAGCGAGAGCGCCTGGTGCCGGTCGAGGCCGCCGCGGGTTTGCCCTACGACTTTGGGCGCTTCGAGATCGTCGAGGAGCCGTGGCCGATGTCGCAGGTCGATGTGGGCGAGGGCTAAACCCCCAGCCTACGCCTGCGGATCGTCGCTCCCATCGCAGTCGCTGTCCACACCATCGCCGGCCGTCTCAATGGCTCCCGGGTTGATGTCGGGATCCGAATCATCGCAGTCCAGTGGGATGTTCCAGCCGTCGCGATCCAGGTCGGCATCGTCATCGCCCCCAACGC
>JBGCER010000519.1:0-5286 GCA_045106515.1 Myxococcota bacterium | reverse complement strand
GTCGACTTGCGGGGGACGGGCGATACCGAGAGCGCCTACGCCATGTACAGCGTGGCGGTCGACGCGTTCAATGACGGGGATCTTGAGCTGGCACTTGAGCTGGCCGAAGAGATCGCGCCGTACGCCGGAACCCTCTCGGATGCTGTGGAACAGGTGCGCGCGGCCGCTCAAGAGCAGCTCCAAGAGCGGTAGCTGCGCGCTCGGCCTTCCGTCATTTGGGGGGCTGTAGGGCTCGGTTCGTGCTACCGAAGCGCCGTCGGAGGACAAGGCATGGCGATCCGGGTCAAGAAGCTCGCGCGAGAGCTGCGCACGACTCCCCAGGTCGTTCTGCAAGTCTTGCTAGAGCTGGGCTATGACCGATACAAGTCCGATATGGACATGGTGGCGGACCCGCCGGCTCACAAGGTGCGTCAGCGCGCCAAGAAGGGGCTGCCGACCCCCGCTGTTACGCCGCCACCTCGTGCTCCGGTGGCGAGGCCTGCGCCCCGCACCCCCGCACCCCCGGCTCCGGCGTGGGTGCAGGACGCCGCAGCGCTCGATGTGCCGCTCGATCGCCTCGTTGGGGCTCCCAAGCCCTCCAAGGGGACGGATCTGGCGGACGTGTCCGCCGCGGTGCGCAAAGAGCAAGCTCGACTCGACAAGCGCGACCAGGTGCAGCGAGCTAAGTCCGCCCACCTCGACCAGCAATTGGCAGAGGTCGAGGCACGTAATGCGGCCCTGCGAACGGAGCGGGCGGCGCTGCTCGCCGAACTTGAGCAGGCTCGACAGGCGTTGGATGACCGCGCGGCCGCCTTGGATGCGCGCGAGGCCGGCGGGATCCCCCTGCAAGATCTGTTGGCCCGCCGTGGCTTGTCTGGCGTCGACGAGCAGGGCAGGGCGCTCGATGCCTTGGCGCGGGCCCGGCTGCTCGACTCGCTCGCCCCTCGGCTTCGAGTGCTCGACCCAGCCCCCGTCGTCGCTGTGCTCCAAGAGCGTTTGGTGCTCTCCTCTGGCCCCGTCGACGACCTGCCAGGGGTGGCGGTGGTTCAGGTGCCTGCGGACCGGGCCGAAGTGCCAGGCGGGGCGCAGCTCAAGCGCGCACGATCGGATTTAGCTGGGGAGTTCCTGCTCAATGGCCTGACCCGCGTGAGGCTCATCGGCGGGGGGCCCGTCGCGCTACGACTCCTCCGTGCCGGCGTTGATGAGCGGGTATCGTTGGAGCTGGTTCCCTCCAAATCGCGCGATGAAGCCCAAGCGCTGACCGATGTGGCGGACGTTGACGCTGTGGTGCTGTGGGATGTGGACGAGAGCCCTCAAGCCACCGAGGCCTACGACGGGAGTGATGTGGTCGTGGTTCGGGTCCCGACGAAGGGATTCCAAGCGCTCGTTTCTGGCGTCCGTCGGGCATTGCAGCCTGACTGACACTTTGTGGGTTGACCCGACCCCTCCTCGCTCCTACGGTGTGTGTACCCCATCCGGTTCGACTGCTTCGCCGAGCGCCCTTCGGGCGTGTGGACGCAAGAGTCGGACGCAAAGGACGTCGGAAAACGGCGTGGAGGTCTACATGGCGCGTCGGATCGCAATTGATATCCCCCCCTCGGATCGTCCACGTCCCCGTGGTCGTGCACCTGGTGGCCCCGGCGGTCGCGGTGGACCGCGCTCTGGCGCGGGTGGCGGGCGGAAGCCCGAACCCAATCGGCGACACCGGACGGACCCACAGGTCCGCGCTCGTGCCGAAGAGCTCAATGAAAACGGGATGCCGTTTCAGATGGCGATGGCCGTCGCTCTGGGACGAGTGAGCCTGAACGACGCCCTGGAGCGTCTGGCCCGCCAGGAGCGCGTCGACAAGATGATGGAGGCCCACGACCTCTCCCGTGCCTTGGCGACTCAGATCGTCATCGGGCACGCGAGCTTGGACATGGTGCTCGCTCGCCGTCGCCTCAAAGAGCACCGCGAGGCGTTCCGGCTGCGCTCCTGTTTGGACGAAGCCAAAGCGACCGCCGTTCCCATGACGTTCGAGCTGCATAATCACGAGAAGGCTACCGGTGTGGTCACCGAGATCGAGCCCTACTCGGTCAGCGTCACGCCCGAGGGCGGCGAGCCTGTGGAAATCCACAAGCTGCAGCTCAAGTATGCGTGGAACCCCAGCGATTGGAAGGTCATCAAGAAGGCCGTCAAGGTCGACAAGGCGATGGCCAAGGAATCGGTGGACCCGATCGCTCGCCCACAGGATCGCTACACCTGCTCCGACAAGCGGCTGTTTCGATACATGGACACCAAGACGCAGGTGCAGATCACCCTCCTTGAAGGCGAGCAATTCAAGGGTGAGATCATGTGGTTTGGCCGGTATGAGTTTGCCGTTCAGCTCAAGGGTGGCGCGCAGATCACAGTCTTCCGCCATGCTTTGCACGAGATGACGGACGAATAGGCGCCGAGGTCGCGCGAACCGTTCTGCAGGGGTGGTAGGCAGCCGGCTGAGGGGCTACCGACCGGGCCCTGAACGGAGGCCTTATGCCCATCTTGTCCGGCGCTATGAGCGTGCGGCGGTTTCGTGTTGTCGGCGCCACACCCGGTGAAGGTTGGCGTGAGAGCTATCGAGAGAAGCTCCAGGAGTTGGCGTTCAAAGACAACCCCATCGAGGTGGGGAAGGAAGAGCGCGAAGGCTGGGTGCAGATCCACAACCTGCTGGAGACCTCGTTCGAGGACTTCAACAAGTGGCTCTACAACGACCTGATCTTGCTGGCCTTGCGCGTCGACAAGAAGGCGCTGCCCGCCAAGCTCGTCAAAGCGACGCTGGAGAAGCAGTACGCCGAGTGGTGTGAAGAGAATGGCCGCAAGCGCTGCCCTAAAGACGTGCGTGAGCAAAAGAAGGACGCCCTAGAGGCGGCCTGGCTGACCCGGGCCCTGCCCAAGGTCGCGACCACCGAGCTCTGCTTCAACCACAAAGAGGGCTACGTCATCCTTCACAGCCTCTCGGAATCGGTTGCGGATCGTGTTCGAAAGCGGTTCTTTGCCACGTTTGGACTGCGCCTGATCGCAGTCGGTCCCCTCGACCATCTCCAAGATCCAGACGTGCGTGAACGCATGGTGGACACGGTGCCCATCACGGTGGGTGATACCCGCTTCCTCGGAGGCATGTGATGTCTGAGAATGCTGAAGCAACACCCGTTTTGCCTCACCTGGCCCCCGAGTTCTACCTGTGGCTTTGGTGGCGCAGCGAGACCGGTGGCGGCTCGTTCGACCTCGGCGAGGAGGCCGGTCGTATCGATCTGTGGATCGATGACCGCCTGGCATTTCGGATCCCCGGCGACAAGAAGGTCACGGCCGTGCTCACGGGCGAAAACCCGTCGGAGTCTCTCGAGGCCAAGGCCGCGCTCTACGGCGGAAAAGTTCTCAACGAGGTTCGCTTGCGGATCAAGCGAGACGACCGCGATTTCGTCGTGACGCTCAAGGGCCCGGAGCTGCACATGACCCGCATCTCCTTGCCCCAGGCGCTGCAGGACAGCCCCGAAGAGGCGATCTATGACCGTCTATTCTTGTACGACGAGCTGTGGTTTGTGATCGGTTCACTCTTCCAGACGTTCACCGATGAGCGTTTGAGTGATGCCTGGGCTGAGGACACCGTTCCGGCTCTGCGGGCATGGGTCGAAGGCGAGGCCGCACAGGCGGGTTGACAGTCACCGGGGCCAGGCTAGGACAGCCCCGTTGCGCCTTGTGGGAATGAGAGCGCGGTTAGCTCAGCTGGATAGAGCGCTGGCCTCCGGAGCCAGAGGTCACAGGTTCGAATCCTGTACCGCGCGCCATTCTTCCCATCAGACCTTCGTAGCCAGCGGTCGGCTTCCGAAGTCAGGCGTGTGAGACCCCTACGTCAGTGTGTTGGCTGGACCCCCCCAGAGTGCTGCGCTACGCTCTTGGGTACGCGTGAGTGAGGGTGCGGGTGAACGTTCTGCTACGACGGGCCAGGTTGGAATACAGGGCTAGAGCATCGGTGAGGGTGCGGTCGTGCAGGTGAACTTCTGGGGGGTTCGTGGGTCGATCCCCACGCCCGGTCCCACCACAAGTAAATGGGGAGGAAACTCCTCATGCCTCGAGATCCGTCATGGCGATCTGCCGCCCATCGTGCTGGATTGCGGCACCGGAGCTAGGGCCCTCGGGGTCAAGCTCGCTCAAGAGTCCGGCCGTCAAGCCCACGTGCTGTTCACGCACTTCCACATGGACCACGTCATCGGTTTTCCGTTCTTCGCGCCGGTGTACACGCCGGGATTCGAGATCGACATCACCGTCCCCGCCAATGATGACGACGAGGCCCGAGAAAAGTTGGGGGCCTTCCTCAATGGCCGGTATCATCCGGTCCGGCTCCGAGAAATGCCTTCACAGCTGCGCTTTCATGCGATTCGGCCCGGTCGTGCCTTCGAGCGTAGCGGCTACACCATCAAGGGTGTTGCGCTGAACCACCCCGGTGGCTCGTGCGGCTACCGGGTCCAGGCCGATGGAAAGTCGATTTGCTACATCACGGACTCGTCGCCCTTTGCGCAGCCTGGCGATGGCGTGCTGTACGATCGTGAGCCGACCCCCGGTGAGGCGCGCATGATCGCCTTCCTTCGAGATGCTGACGTGGTCGTCTACGACACCATGTTCGAGCTCGCCGAGTACCTCGAAAAGATGACCTGGGGACACTCTTACCCCGAATATGCCCGCGGCCTGTGCGCTGCGGCGGGGGTCAAGCACCTGGTTCTGTTCCACCACTCACCAGATGCCAGCGATGAGCTGCTGGATGAGCGCGCCAAGGCATGGAGTGCTGCCACAGCACCTCGGGTGACCCTGGCCCGCGAGGGGGAAAGCGTGTTCGCAGAGGGGTAAGTCCGGCCATCACCCCGGAGCTCATTCAGGCATTGCTGACGGCGATCCCTGTGGGCGTAGGCGCGTGGTGGCTCTTCCTATTGTTGTGCATGTTGTGGCGCCGCACGGTGTGGCAGCGCGCCGGTGCATCGATCCGCGAGCTGGCGGACGGCAGCGGCGGGGTGCAGCCGCTGTGGTTTGGCTACGCGGTTCAGCGCGGTCAGAACACGGTGTCTTGGTTCGGCGGGCTCCGAGGCGCACGAACGACGGTCCGACGCGGCGATGGCCAGGTGCTGTCTCACGAGGGTTGGCTAGAGCCCGAGGAAGTGCTGGCTCAGCTCAACGGCTAGCCAGCCTGGGCATCACACCTGCATATGAACGAGCTCTCGCTGGGTCTTGCGGCGTGCATCACCCGCGTCGGCGTGCATGCGCAGGCGTTCGAGCACCTCGGGTAAGCGGTCGGGTGTG
>JBGCER010000518.1:0-2616 GCA_045106515.1 Myxococcota bacterium | reverse complement strand
ATGGGGTTCTGCACCGATGACGAGTACGACGAATTTCTTCGAGCGTGTCCACGCTTCGAGACCCTGCTCATTCGATCGGGCATCGTGCTGATCAAGTACTGTTCTCGGTGAGCTCCGACGAGCAGGAGCGGCGCTTCCAGTCCCGCATCCACAACACGACCAAGCGATGGAAGATCAGCCCGATGGACCTGGAGTCTCGCCGCCGGTGGGTCGAGTTTTCCAAGGCCAAAGACACCATGTTTGAGTACACCGACACCAAGCTCTCGCCATGGTATGTGGTGCCGTCGGATGACAAGAAAAAGGCCCGTCTAAACTGCATTAGCCATCTTCTGGACCAGTTCGACTACAAAGACGTGATGCCCGGCCCCATCGAGCTGCCGCCGAGAGGCGCCGACGCCGGCTACGTGCGCCCGCCCGCAGAAGAGCAGACCTTTGTACCGGACCTCTACGCTCGACCCACGGCGGACTGACCGAGCCTGAGGCGCGGCGCAACCCGACCAGACTGTGGTGGGCAAGCCAGCTGCATCGGCGAGGTGGATTTTCGCCTCTACCAGGTGCGGTTCCGCGCCTCGTGCATCAGCTCGTGCATCTCGACGACGAGGGCGCGGTGGAAGGCGTGGAGATCGGCGAGGTCGGCCGGTGGGGCCACCGGCGGACGCAGGATGTGGGTCAACGCAATGGGCCGGGGCACCAGGGTGGGGCCGAGACCTCTCGCCAAGGGAACGGGCAGCTTCAGCCGCTTGTAAATTGCGGGCGTAAACGGATTTCTGTACGAAGTGAGCACATCGTCGGCCCGGGGACAGGCCCCGAGTATGACGGGGCAGCCCGCTTGGATCGCCAAGCGCGCAAAGCCTCGCCGCTCGTCCCAGAACACGCGGTATCGCTCGTCTTTGGTGCGCAGGGCCTCGCGCATGCCGCCTGGCGCCACGATCACCACCTCACCTTGGCGAAGCAGCTCCAGAGCCCCTGCGGGATCCGCATCGATCGCCCCCAGACGCCCTGCGGCTTCGCGAACGAAGGGGGTCTGGAAGAGGGACCGATCCCCGAGGCCCCGCATCAGCCGCCCGGTGCGCTCAAAATGGGCCAGCGACAACAAGGCCACATCGTACGTGACCAAGCTGTGGTTCACCGCCACGATAGCGGGCCCTTGGGCTGGGATATGCTCTAGGCCATAGACGCGGTGGCGGTGGTAGCGAGACAGGCCCTTGAGCGCGCGACGGGCCCCACCGAGGACCGGGTCGTCGGTGTTTACCGGGTCTGGGCTCACTTCTTCCCCTTCTTCTTCCCCGCCTTCTTGCCCTTGGGCCCGCCGGGTTGGGGCCCGCCGGCCTTGGATTCCTGGGGCCCACCGGCCTTTTTCTTGCGCTTCTCGCTGCGCTTGTCGGCTTCCGCGGCCAGCACCGCCTGTGCGTCTAGGTAGTCTTGCCGCTTATGAGCCACATACTCGTCGTAGGTGCCTCTAAAGTCGAAGACGCCGTCTTCGGACAGCTCCAGAACCCGAGTCGCGAGCTGCCGAACAAACCACCGGTTGTGGCTCACGAAGAACAGCGTGCCTTCGAACTTCTTCAGCCCGACGGCCAAGGACTCGATGCCCTCGATGTCCAAGTGGTTGGTAGGCTCATCCAGCAGCAGAACATTGGGCTCGCTCGCGCCGATCTTGCAGAACACCAGCCGGGCGCGTTCGCCGCCCGATAGCGCCTCGACCGACTTCTCAACCTCATCTTGGCTGAACAGCACTTCGGCGAGTTTCCCTCGGACAAAGCCAATGGTCTCGCCTGGGAACCGGTCCCAGAGCCACCCGTGAACGTCTTGCTTGCCGGTGAATAGGTCCGCATTGTCCTGGTGGAAGACCTGCACGTGCGTCTCGTGCCCCCACTCCACCTCGCCCTCGTCGGCTTCGAGCTGGCCTTCCATGATCTTGAGCAAGGTGGACTTCCCGATGCCATTGGGGCCGATGATCGCGATCCGTTCGCCTCGGCGGGCCTCGAAGGTCACGTCCATGAGCACGATCTTGTCGTCGTACGCCTTGGCCACGTCCTTGACCTTGACCACGTCACGGCCGCTGGGCCGCTTCTGGATCAGCTTGAAGTTCGGGTGGCGGCGGGAGCTGGTCGGCAGGACATCGATGCTGATCTTGGCCAGCCGCTTGACTCGACTATTCGCTTGTCGCGCCTTGGACGCCTTGGCCTTGAACCGCGCGATGAAGGCTTTGTGGTCCGCGATCTCATCTTCCCGCTTGGAGATCTCCTGCTCTTTTCGGCCGCGCTCTTCGGCCTTTGCAGCCTCGAAGGCCTCATAATTGCCCTTGTACATCCGTACTTGTTGGTAGTCGACGTCGACGATGTTGGTACAGACGTTGTTCAAGAAGCTGTGATCGTGGCTCACGACCACGACGGTGCCCACATAGGAGCGCAGGAAGCCTTCGAGCCAGTCCAGGGAGCCGATGTCCAAGTGGTTGGTCGGCTCATCCAGCAGCAAGATCTCGGGGCGCGCGGCCAAGACCTGGGCCAGCAGGACCCGAAGCTTGTAGCCACCCGACAGCACGGACAGAGGCTGCTCGTGGCGCTCGGTCGGCACGTTTAGGCCCGCCAAGACCTCGGCAGCGCGGGCCTCTGC
>JBGCER010000517.1:0-5946 GCA_045106515.1 Myxococcota bacterium | reverse complement strand
ATGCCGTGGCCGATGGCTTCGTGCAGCAAGATGCCGGAGCTGCCGGCTGCGAGCACGACCGGCATCTCGCCCGACGGGGGCGGCTCGGCGGTCAGGGCGCGAATGGCGCGCTCGACGGCGCGGTTCACCAGGCGGTCTTGGCGGGCGTCGTCGAAGAAGTCCAGGCCGTGTCGGGCGGCGACGTTGTAGCTGCCGCCTTCCTTGGTGTCGCCGTCCACGGCGATGCACGACACATTGCCGCGGGTCATGGGTTGGTAGTCCGCCACGCGGCGGCCATCGGCGCGCACGACCAAGATGTGCTTGTCGGTGTCGCCCATGTAGACCTGCACGCGATCGATGCGAGAATCGGCGGCAAATGCGGCTTCTTCCCACTTGCGAATCATGGGTACACGCACGTCCATCGCCACGTCAGACCACGCCCGACTCACGGGGTAGAAGTCCGGAACGGCCGCGGGGGATGCGTTGACGGGGGCGGTGATCCGCCCACCTCTAGCGATCTGAGCGGCGGTTTGCGCTGCGCGGATCAAGCTCGCTCTGGAGAGGTCTTCGGTGTAGGCGTAGCCGACCTGATCGCCCACGACGACGCGCACGCCCGCGCCCAGGTCCACGCCGGTGTAGGCGCGGTTGACCTTGCGGTCGGACAGAGCCACCGAGGTGGAGGTGGTGTGTTCGAAGTAGATATCCGCGTCGTCGGCGCCGTATTGGGTGGCTTCGGACAAGACCTGATGGATGAGGCCGTCGGTCACACCAAACTGTTCGAACCATCGATCGGGAGAGAGGCGCTCGGGCATGGCGGTCAAGGGGCCTCCGTGTGGTCAGGTCCGGGTACCGTAAGCACGCCTGCGGCCTTGGGCGAGTCGCACCCAAGATCCCAGTGTCGCGGGTTGGGGTCCGCGCGGGGGTCGAATCGTGCGATAATGTCGCTGGCGACGCTCTGGCACGGGGCGTGCAACGGCGAGAGCACCCGGAGGAATCATGCGTCTGCTTCTTGTAATGGCTCTCATGAGCGTGCCTGCACCCGCCTTTGCCCTGTCCTGCTTATTCGGCGTGAACGGCTCATTGCCCGCGGACGGCGCGGTGGACGTGCCGCTGAACGTGACGCCTCGGGTGATGATTACGGGCGCGGGAGATCAGTCGTGGACCGCGGAGCTCGTGGCCACCGATCTGTCCGTGGTCGAGGTCGAGGTCGAGAGGCTGCGATCGGGCACTGAGGCGCTGCTCGTGGTCACGCCGACGGCAGAGCTCACCGCAGACACCCTCTACGAGATGCGCGTCTTTGTGGACGGCGAGTTCTTCGGCGAAGAAGGCGCGATTCGCTTCCGGACGGGCGATGCGGTCGACAATGAGCCGCCCGCCGTGGCGGCGATCATCGAGGCCTACCGAAACCAAGAGGCGAACGAGTGGGGAGACATCGACCAAGTGATCGTCGACGTCGGCGCCTCTAACGAGCCCGTGTTCCACCAGCTCGAGTTCGACCCCACCCCCAGCTTCCCCTCTGTCGACCCGGTCTGGGGCATGAGTGAGGACGGATCGGCGCGCAGCGTGTGGGGCGGCGATGGTCTATGCCAAAATACAGGCTTGATCCCAGACTTGCGCGGGGGTGAGCTGCGCATCACCACCTTCGACATGGCAGGAAACGCCGCCGAGACCCAGGTGCTGAGCGGCGATGAAGTGGCTCGCGGCGGATGTGCGTGCAACTCCGCGTCGAGCCCGGCGGGTGTGATGGTCTTTGGTGTGGCTCTCGGCCTGATCGGGCTGCGTCGCCGGCGCCGCTAAGGCGGACTCGGCTGCGTCGACACCTGCTCTTCGAGCCACTTGGCTGCGGCCTCGGTGCTCTGTCCCTCTTGGTCGACCCGTCGGTTGGCTTCTCGCATCTGCTCGATGGAGATGGCGCCGATGAGCGGTTGTAGGGCGCGCACCACCGCGGCGTCGTTCGCCGCTCTGGGCGCGAGCAGCAGGATGGCGTCGTAGGGCGGCAGCGCCTGCTCGGGATCTTCGAGAGTCGTGAGTTTATACGCCGCGATTCGCCCGTCGCTGGAGAAAGCGGAGATGGCGTCGGCTTCGCCGGACTGCACCGCGTCGTACATAAAGGTGGGGTCGAAGGTGCGCTGCGAGCGAAAAGAGAGCCCATACGCCGATTGTAGGGCGGTCCACTCGGGCCGCTGGAAGAACTCATAGTCGGCGCCGATGACGTGCTCGGGGGCATCGCGGGCCAAGTCATGCAGGGTCTTCCAACCCTTTGCCTCGGCCACGTCTTGGCGCACGGCGATGGCGTAGGCATTCTCGAAGCCGAGGGGACCGAGCAAGCGCACGTCTCGCTCCTCTTGGAGCCAGGGGGTGAGGCTCTGCATCACAACTTGAGCGCTCGCGGTCTCATCTCGGCCCATATGGTTCGCCCAGACGGTGCCGCTGTAGTCGACGTAGAGGTCCACGCCGCCGTCCCCGAGGGCGTCGAACGCGATGGTGCTCCCCAGGCCTTCGCGGATCGTGACCCGGTAGCCCGAGGCTTCCAGGCGCCGCTTGAGCAGCCGGGCCAAGATGAACTGCTCGGTGAAACCCTTGGCGCCAACCGTGATCTCCGGCTGTGCGGGCCGCGCGATGGAGGCGACGGCCGGCGCGAGCACGGTGGCTCCGAGCACCACCGCACCCACCACGGCGATCCGCCTGCGCGTGCGTCCGGTTTTTGCGCGTTCGAGGGCGCCGACCAGGGCATCGAGCAGCAAGGCGAGGCCCGCCGCCGCGACGCAGCCGAGCAACACCGCGTCCCAAGAACGGGTCTGAAGACCTCCAAAAATAAGGTCTCCAAGACACTTTTGGCCCACTGGGGTGGCGAGGGTCGCGGTGCCTACCACCCACACGCTGGCGGTTCGGATGCCGGCGAACAGGATGGGGGCCGCCAGGGGCAGCTGCACCTGCCACAGCACCTGGGACTCGGTCATGCCCAGGCCGCGGGCCGCCTCGACCAACTTGGGGTCCACCTCTGTGAGGCCGGTCACCGTGTTTCGAAGGACGGGCAAGATCCCATAGATGGACAATGCCGCCACCGCGGGCAAAAAGCCGAGCACCGGCGTGTTCAGGCCCACCCACTCGCCGGCCACGTGCACGGCCGCCATCACCGGCACCATGAGTGCCAACAAGGCCAAGCTGGGGATGGTCTGCAAGACGCCGGCGGCGGCCAAGGCGGGGCCCCGGAGTCGGGGGGATCGCGCCAACAACACGCCTAGCGGCAGGCTGATCGACAGGGCGATGGCCATGGCGACCAGGGTGAGCTGCAGGTGGGCGGCGATGAGGCCGGGGAGCTGATTGAGCGCTTGCATCATGGGGTTTCAGCCAGTGCCTTGAGGGCTGACGCGTGACGCAAGGGCGTTTGGATGAGGTCGTGCACGTACGCGTTGTCCGGTCGGGTCAGCAGCTCGTGAGGGGTGCCCACGCGCACCAGCTCTCCGTCCTTCATCACCGCGACCTGGTCGGCCAAGGTGAGCGCCTCGGCCATGTCGTGGGTGACCATCACGGTGGTGAGGCCCAGGTCATTGTGCAGCTGCTTCACGTCGCGCTGCAGCGCATCGCGGGTGACGGGATCGAGGGCTCCAAACGGCTCATCCATCAGTAGAATGGGGGGTTCAGCGGCCAGGGCTCGGGCCACGCCGATGCGCTGGCGCTGGCCTCCGGACAGCTGTGATGGAAGCCGCTCCCGGTACATCTCTGGGGGCAGTCCCACCAAGGTGAGCAGCTCATCAACCCGCGCGGTGATGCGGTCGGGGTCCCATCCCAGCAAACGGGGCACCATCTCGATGTTCCGAGCGACGGTCCAGTGGGGGAAGAGGGCGATGGCTTGCAGCACCCACCCCATGCGTCGCCGCAGGTGCACCTCGTCGGTGTTCGCGATGTCTTCACCAAAGACCCGCACGGTGCCAGCGCTGGGCTCGACCAGGCGATTCATCAGCTTTAATGTCGTGGTTTTGCCAGAGCCAGACTCGCCGACGATGGCCAAGAAGGACCCGTCAGCCACCGTCAGGTCGACGTCGCGAACCGTCCACGTTGTGCCGTTGTCCCAGGACTTACCGGCGCCGATCAGCTCAATCATGGGTGTGGCTCCGGGGCCCCAATAGGCTAGCGCGAGTGCGATGGTGGCGGTCGACCACTATCGATCGCGGCACGAATGAGTCTGCGGAGGACGCATGAAAGCGAGCTGGTTCATTGGCGCTGGGATTATCGTCGTGGTGTTGCTGGGCGGGGCGGCTGTCTTTGCATGGCAGATTCAACCCCGGGAACCGATCGAGCCTACCGTGATCGAGTTCTCGGACTTTGACCCTGAGATGCGCGCCATCAAAGTCCGCGGCACCGCTCACTACCGCAGCCTCATCAAGCAAGAGGCCGGCGCGTCCATCTTGGGCGGTGGCGGCACCTGGTGGGTCTACCCGCTCTTTGGGGTGTACGACACCGAGGGGCGCGAGGTGAAAATCCTTGTTCGAACCAGAGAAGCGCCGGCTCAACGGGTAGAATTCGAGTTTGTGGAGCTCACCGGCTGGGTCGACCCTCCTCGCTCCCACACTGTGCCAATGCGCACAGAGCAGATGCTAGGTGTTTCCAACTACTATTTTTCACCGGATGTGATGGTCTTAGAGCCTTGGGAACAACGTACCTTTGACCCGGCCGAGTGAGCGCACCAGTGCTGCGGTGTCAGGGCGACGACAGCGGTCTGACAGCCCGGTGTATGGTTGAATCGCAGTGTTGGAGACTCGCCATGGCCAAGCGCTCGGACAAGACAGGCGTCCCGTCGATCGGGGCCGATACGTCGATGAGGCAAGCGCCGCTCACGCCGGGCGATCTCTTCGCCGAGCCGCCGAGCTTGAACCTGCCTCCACGCTCGATCGTGGGCCAGTCAGGCCTCGATTACCCAGAAGACGCGCCCACGGTCATGGTGCGTAATCTAATGGCTCTGGGCATTGATCCTTCGGTGTTGGCCGCAACGCCTGCCCCGGGCTTCGTCGGCAGCCACACCCGCCCCCAAACGCCCGCGGAGCCGGCCTCCATGGAGCGTCGTCGCGCCCCGACACCTCGGCCAATGCTTCGGCCGCCCTCGGCAGATCCGACCTCTGTAGCTGTGGTTTCGCCGGTTCGTGTGCCCCGTCCGGTGGACGTGGCGCCGCTGGACGTTCCCATGCCCGACGTCCAGGAGCCGGGACCCACGTCGGGGCCTCAGTGGGTCATGATTGGCGTCATTGCCGCCGTCCCCGTGCTCTTGTCCTTGGGCGTGGCCGCGTGGATTCTGTTCAGCTGAGCCGGTCGCCTAGTTTCTGCGCGCGCCGGCTTCGACCTTCTTCATCAGACGAGCGCGCTGGTCGCGCAGTGCGTCGACGTGGGTGCCGGTCCACTCCACGGTCTGGGCCACGGTGACGCCGCCGTCGAGGTATTGCACGGCTCGGGCCCAGCTCGCCTCGGCCTGCTCCGCGACGCCGTCACGGTAGATCTGCAGCTGCGCGGGAGTCAGGGACTTGGGGTCTTCGGCGGCAAGCATGTCGTCCCCGAGGGCCTCGAAAGACTCGGCGAGCCGCAACAGCCCGGCAAAGACGGCGTCTGGCTCCTTGAGCGCGACGGCTTGTCGCAAGATCTCATCGCCTTGCCGCATCAGCGCAATCCGCTTTTTGAGCGCTTTTTTGAGCTTTCGCTCCCGCAGACCTAGGTCGATCTCATCGGCGCGATCGAGGCGCTCGTCCGACAGTGCCGCCCACGCCTTGGCCTCGTAGTAGGACACCAGGCCCGGCTCCACCTTTGACAGCGCCTTAATCAGCGCCTTCCTCGCCTTTTTGGGCTTTATGAACTGGGCACGAAAGTAGGCCTCGTTGAGGCGGATCTTGGCCAGATCTGCGTCGCGCAAGTCATCGAGCGCCTTGAGGGCTTCCATGGACTCGGCGGCTGCCTGTGGGGCGCCGATCACGCCAGTCA
>JBGCER010000516.1:0-5309 GCA_045106515.1 Myxococcota bacterium | reverse complement strand
GGCCCACTTGGCGCTGTCCGCGCTCTGTCTCTGTGGTGCGCTGCTCAGTGGGTTCGACGGTCACCCCGGCCGAGCGCGAGCGTTCGGCGCAGGCTTCATGGTTGTGAGCGTGGCCGCGGTGGTCGCACTTCAGGTTGGCAGCGACGTCCGTGACGGGTCCTGGTATTGGCTTGTGCCCTGGGCGCCGGCGTTGTTGTGGAGCTGGGTCCCGGTGGTCGCGGCAGGGGGGGCCGTGTGGCTCGGCCACAGACGCAGGGCCACCCGCACTCGACGCGTCGTGCAAAAGCGCAGGAAGAACGCTCTATAGCTACCCGACGTTCTCTTTGTCGGGAAAGAGCGAGGCTTGGCGACTCAGGCGCTGCACCACCGGAGCGGGTGTGTGCGGACGTGGGGTGTCGAACACCAAGCGCTTGCCGATCCGAGCGGGCTCGATGGCGGTGTCTTGCTCGGCCAGGCGCAGCTTAATGTCGTGGCGACCGGCTTTTTCGATGGCGAGCTCCGCCATAGCCATGGCCTTGGCCCGGGTGTTGTTCTCATCCGAGAGGTGGGCGAGCATCACGTGTTGCAGGCGCCGAGACAGCTTGGCGGCTTCATGGAGCAGCTTGCCGGCTTGCCGATTGGACAGGTGTCCGTGGTGGCCGCGGATGCGCTGCTTGAGTTGCCATGGATAGTCGCCTTCCATGAGCATTTCTTGGTCATGGTTGAACTCGAGCACCGCGATGTCAAGGCTAGCGAGCTGCTGCACGAGCAGTCGGGTGGGTGTGCCGAGGTCGGTGATCACACCGGCGCGGGTCGCGCCGCTGGACACGGTGTAGCAGACGGGATCAAGGGTGTCGTGAGGGACCGAAGTGGGCTCTACGCGCAGCCCGCCAACGGTGAAGACGGTGCCGGCTTCGATGAGCTGGACCCGTTGGGGACGGCACCGCTCCGGTACGCCTGCGGCGGTGCCTGGCGTCATGTAGAACGTGGGCGACTCGCCGTGCAGACGAGCGAGCTTGCGCTCCAGGATCGCGGCCCCTGCGACGTGATCGCTGTGTTCATGGGTGATGAGCACGGCGTCGATGGGGGCGTCCGAGAGCCCGACGCTGTCCATGCGCAAGAGGATTTGCCGCGTAGACAGACCGCAATCGACGAGAACGCCGTGCTTGCCGTCGCCGATATACGTGGCGTTGCCGCGAGAGCCAGAGCCGAGCGGCACAACCACGACGTCTTGATGGAACAGGGTGTCCATTCGATCTTTGGGGGGCGGGGGGGGGGAGGGCGAACGCCGGTGGACAGCGTTCCGGAGGGAGGTGGCTATCTTACCCGGCGAGGCGCTCGGCGCCAGGATACTCGTGGCTGACGCGCCCATAAGGCGTGGTGGGAGGCTCGGTGACGAAGCGCGTTGGGATCTTGTGTGGTGGCGGCGATGCGCCTGGTTTGAACGCAGTTATTCGCGCCTTCACCCGCAGGGCTGGCCTGTCGCTGGGGTGGACGGTGCTGGGTATCGAAGACAGCTTCGATGGTCTTTTGGAAGAGCCCAAGCGGGTGCGGACTCTCGGGCGCAACGATGTGAAGGGCATTCTCCACCTTGGGGGCACCATCCTCGGCACCACCAATCGTGGCGATCCCTTCTCGTACCCCGTCGGAGGCGAGCGCCGAGATGTTTCGGCGGACGTGGCCGCTGCGGTCCAAGAGCTCGACCTGCAGGGATTGGTGGTCATTGGCGGAGATGGCACGCAGAAGATCGGGTGGAAGCTCATGCAGGCCACCGGGGTGCCCGTGGTGGGGGTTCCAAAGACCATCGACAATGACCTCGCCGGCACCGACCGCACATTCGGCTTTCAATCCGCCATCGATGTGGCGACCGAGGCCATAGACCGGCTCGCAACCACCGCTGAAGCGCATCGTCGGGTGATGGTGCTCGAGGTGATGGGTCGGGACAGTGGGCACATCGCCCTTCACGCAGGCCTGTCCGGAGGCGCGGACGTGATCTTGCTCCCGGAGCTGCCCTATGACGCGAGCCGGGTGGCCAAGCGGATCCAGCGCCGCCACGGCAAGGGCCGCCTATTCACCATTATTGTGGTGGCAGAAGGCGCACTTCCGGCTGATCCGGGTGGGGTTTCTCCCTCTCTGGAGGAGCGGAAGAGACGGTTGAAAGAAGGCAATGGGGCTGCGAACATCCTCATCGCTCAGTTGCATGGCCAAGTGGAGGCTGAGATGCGCGCCACGGTGCTCGGCCACTTGCAGCGAGGCGGCAGTCCGGTGCCATCCGATCGATTGCTCGCCCAACGCTTTGGCGCCCACGCGGCCACGCTCGTCGAGCAGGGTCGATGGGGCGAGTTGGTGTGCCTTCGCGATGACGAAGTGACGTCTGTCCCCCTAGCAGATGCAGCAAAGACTAGGTTCGTGAACCTAGATGGCGCGATGGCCAAGCTAGCGCGGCAGCTTGATGTGGAGCTGGGGGGCTGATCGTCCAGCGTGGGGGCCTTGCGTGGCGTACGCTGCCGTGCGCCTTGGAGGTTTTATGCGCTGGCTGACTCTTGCTGCTGTTCTCGTCCTATCTGCCTGCTCGGGGGACGACTCGGACGCGACAGACGGGTCAGACACGACGGATGGGACCGACTGGACCGACGCCACCGACGACACCGATGGTGCGGAGAGCACGCGCGTTCGGATGGAGACGTCGTTGGGTGTGATGCTCATCGAGGTCGACGTGGAGAACGCTCCGATCACGGCGAACAACTTCCTCTCCTACGTGGATTCCGGGTTCTTCGATGGAGATGACGGGCTTGGCGCCACGGTCTTCCACCGGGTCATCAAAGACTTCGTGATCCAGGGAGGCGGGTTCGTGGAGGATGGGGAACGAAAGACCACCCTCGCGCCCATCGAGCTCGAGTCCGACACGGGCCTCAAGAACCTGCGTGGCACACTGTCCATGGCTCGAACCAACGCGCCAAACTCGGCCACCACGCAGTTCTTTGTGAACCACAAAGACAATGCAAACCTGGATCCCACGGGTCCGGGCACCGGGTACGCCGTGTTCGCCAAGGTGGTGGAGGGCCTCGATGTACTCGATGCGATCGCCACTACCCCGGTGGATGCGACCGACCCGAACTTTCCTAAGCCGCTTACCGCCGTCGTGATCACCGATTGCGAGCGGGTTGACTAGCCGAGGTTGTCTTTGCCTTATGATCTCTTTCACCGCAGTCGGGCTCAAGACGATGCTCTCGACGCGGTGATTCGCTGTGCTTCATCTGCGGGGACCGACGGTGTGGTCGCCCTCGATCTCGATGGGTGCCTCTTCGACAATCGACATCGTCAGGTGCGGATCGCACGTGTGTGGGCTGATCAGTCGGACGATGTGCGGCTGTCCAAGCTGAGTATCGACGATTTTCAAGACTGGTCCTTCTTGAACACCCTCGCCGGTTTGGGCATCGACCCTGCGGAAGCGAACCGCATCTTCGAGGCCTTTCAGCCCTTTTGGGTTCAGGCCTTCTTTTCCGACGACTACGTGTGCCACGATCTGCCTGCGCCGGGCGCCTCCCGGTTTGCGCGGGACGTGGCCGCCACGGGCGCACGGGTGACCTACCTCACGGGTCGCGGCCATGCGCAACGGCCATCGACCCTCGACAACCTGCGTCGCTACGGCTTTCCCATCGATGATGAAGGCGTAGCGCTCATGACCAAGCCCTCGGAGCAGATGGGGGATGCGGAGTGGAAGCGGATGGGCTTTGCGGCGTTGAGCCTTGAATCCCAGGTGGTTGGCTTCGTCGACAATGAGCCCATTCACGTGCGCTATGCCGCTGAGACCTTTCCAGATGCCGCGGTTGTTTGGACCCAAACAGACCACTCCCCGGGGGCAGAGCCACCCGGGGAGTCGGTGCTTCGGATCCGAGGGTTCTTGCGAACGTCGAACGAGGTCTAGACGGCGCGAAGGGCGCCGTCGTACCTCTGTCTAGTGGTGCGGTGCCGCGTCGAGGCTCTGGATGTGCTCGTCCCACGGGTGCGGCGCCATCTTGGGGTCGGCCACGTTGACTGCGGGAATCATGGAAAGCACGGCGGTGACGACCAGGACGAAGAGTCCTAGGAAGCCAACCCAAACACCGCCGCCGATGACGATGAGGTTGATGAGCGGGAAGCCTTGCTCGATGTGCACGCTCGGGTAGACGAGCAGGCTGCGCTCCAAGAAGATTCCGACAAGAATCAGCGACAAAATGGCGATGAACGGCCACTTCATCTTCTTGATGCCGCGGGACAGAAGCACGGTGAACGGCACCAGGAAGCACATGGCTCCGACGGTGGCGGCCAAGTAGTACCAAGGCACTTCACCGGCACCCATGGTGTCGGTCAGCGGGAAAAGGCGGACCAAGAGGAAGTCCGTCTCTTCAGGCAGCTGCGTGTACCAGATGGGGAGGAGCTGGGCGAAGGTCGTGTAGGCCCAGAACATGCAGAAGGCGAGGGTGAGCTTGCCCAAGTCGTGGGTCACGCTCTTGGTCACCAACTTGGAAATACCGAGCCACTCCTTGGCGATGAGCGTGTAGATGCCGAGCATGGCCAAGCTGATCCAGACGCTGCTCACGAAGAACCAGGCGCCAAACATGTTGGTGTACCACCACGGGGACAGGCTCATGAGCAAGTCGAAGGCCACCATGCTGAAGACGATGGCGTAGACAAAGCCCAGGATGACGCCGAGAGCTTGCTGAATGTGCTCCGAGCGGCCCATCGTGGCCTTCCAGTCCGTGCTGGAACCGGCAACCATGCCCCACCAGCCGGGAGCCTTGTCACCAAGCTGAGCCTTGGCTCGCTGGAGGTCAGGACGCAGGCTGGTGAAGACGAAGGCCAGACCGAGCGCGAACAAGGCCAGGGTGCCGAGCAGCTGGCGGGCCATGAAAAAGCCCGGCGAAAGCCAGAAAGGCTTGGTGCTGATGGCGTATTCGCTGTGCGGTTCAAGGGCGACGGAGCCCGTGGCCGTGAGGTCCATGCCCGATGCCGACATGTCGATGAAGGTGTCGGGGTTCCACGGGTAGAGCCCAAGACCACCGACCAAGAAGACCAGCAGAAGGACCCAGGCCACAGGAAGGAAGAGACCAAAGGACTCGGCCACACGCTTGAGTGGGCGACCCCAGTGGGCCTTGGTGAGGCTCAGGATGGCGGCGAACATCACGCCGCCCATGCCCAGGCCCATCGTGAACACGAGGCCAACGAGGAATGCGCCCCATGCCCAGTTCCACTGACCTGTGCCGGCTGCGTACCCGAAGGCTCCGAGGCCGACGACGATGGCCAAAGCGCTACCCGCAATGACGGGCATCGGGATCTTTCGCGAAGGG
>JBGCER010000515.1:0-17541 GCA_045106515.1 Myxococcota bacterium | reverse complement strand
CACCAAGTTCAATTTTGAGATCACCGAAGCCAACGTCGACGAAGCTGAGGGCCTGACCGCCAAAGGCACCGTCAAGCGATGCGATGTGTCGATCGAAGGCTACGCCTACATCGACTAGGCAGCCTTCAGGGTCGAGTGTCTTCGAAGACACCACACTCCCATTCCGGACCGTGTACGACGCGCACCGGTACGTTGGCATTGGACTTGCAGATGCTCCATGTGGAGGTCTTCATGTCCCGTGTGCATCTCGATGGTTCCCCTGCCGTTCACCGCTTCAAGATCGCTGCCCATAGCCTGCGTCGGCGGCTCCGCTGGTTGGCGGAGCCCAACACCTTCCACGCGCCTTTGCGCGGTGAAAGGTTCTCTTGCTCTGAGCCCATCTATTCCGCATCTATTCCATTATTTCGCACCGACTCAGCCGCCGACCCTCGACTCGAGGCCGGCAAGGCACAGAACGTTCGCCTCGCAGCCGCCAAAATCCACAAATTGCAGATCAGCCGCGACCATTCGTTTAGCTTTTGGCGAACGGTGGGCCGGATCCGCAAACAAGACGGGTACAAGGCGGGTCTGGAGATCCACGGCGGCTGTCTAGTGCCCTCCATCGGCGGCGGCGTGTGCCTGCTCAGCAATGCGCTCTTCGAGATGGCCGCTCGATTGGGCTGGATCATCCACGAGCGCCACGGCCACTCCAAAGAGGCCGTACCCCCCGAGGGCGCGCTCTGGGGCTTGGACGCCACGGTGATGTACCCCTACGTCGACCTGCGTTTCGCCCCCAGAAGCGGCCATTGCGAGCTTCAAGCCTGGGTCACAGACACACACCTGCACGTCGAAGCCTACGCCGACGCGCCCATGACCGAGCGCGTCGAGCTGGCCCAGCACAACACCCCCCTGTCGACGGGCATGCGCGAGGGCTTTGTCGTTCAGCATCGGTTTGATGCCCAAACCGGGGATCGCCTAGGCGTCCACATCATCGCCCAAGATCGGCGACACATCCTGCATGTGGCCGAGCAGTCTCGCACCTGCTTCACCTGCAATGAGACCGGCTGTGCCTCTCGCGAGCGGTTCCTGGCGGCCGTACAATGATCGCCCTCATCCTGCCCGAGAAGGTGCCGTGGGAGTCCTCAATCCGCGCGACGCTCGGCCCTCACCGGGTGTTCCGCGCGCCCAGCGTAGGGCGGGCGTTGGGACGATTATCGGCCCGACGTCGGATCCAAGCGCGCCTCAGCGTGCGCCGGGCCGTCGGACGCCTCGCCGCGCAGTGGCTGCCGACCGACACCACCCTGGTGATGGCACCATCGCTCTGCGGCGCCGAAGTCTTCGCCAAAGCGCGACGTCGTGGCGTCGAGACCCTATTGCTCGAAGACCTGCCCGACCTGGCCGAGCTGCACGCGGACCTGGACGCCGCTGCCGCCCAACATCCACACGAAGGCTTCCTCAACAACACCCGCGCCAGCCTGCGCCGCGTGCGCCGTCAACAGGCCGAGCGGCGGCTGGCGGACTCTCTTCGCGTGCAAGGCGAGCACGCCGCCCGTCGAGCCGGAGGAACGCCGCTCATTGCGCCGGAGGCGCCCGGCAGCATCCGCCGAACCCAGACCGGGTTCTTTGGCTTGGCCGGCCCCGCTATGGCTCGAACAGGAGCCCTTGAGGCGCTGAGCCTCCTAGACGAATTCCCCGACCACAAACTACGTATTCGGGCACTGCCCGTTACCCCACCGGCCGTCCTACAACACCCACGCGTGGTGACCCAGCCGGGGCCGGTGGATGTGTGGCTGGCGCCCTCTTGGGTGGAGTCCTGGCCCGCCGAGGTGCGCGCCGCCGCCCGGGCCGGAGTGCCCATCGTAGGCACCCAACGCGCGTTGGGGTGGGAGACCGGGAGCGTGCACGCGCCGGGGGATGTGCACGGGTTGTGTGCGGCCGTGGGGGAGCGGGTCGGGTGAAGGGTCAGCCCAACGGGGTGAGGGCCCAAACGCCACATCCTCACCCGTCCTCAACCGCCGCCGCCAGACCGCGCGCGACTCGCCACAACCCTAGGAGCAGAAGCCCCCACGGCCCAAGCCACAACAGGGTGAGCCCAGAGTTGAGCAGCCCGTGCACCATCAGCGCAGATTCAAACCCCACAATGTTGGTGACCGTGCTGCCGATGACCGCGAACACAGTCGGCCCACCAATGGACAGCAGCGCCCCCAAGAGTCCGGCCCCAAGCAGGGTCAGCCGCGCCTGGGAATGGGTACGCGGAACGCCGAAGAACCCGATCGCCCCCACGGTACACCACAGCGACGCCATGCACAGCGCGCCGAACACAGCCGAGAAGAACATGGGAAAGGTATCGAACGGAGCCACGGGCGACCTCGGCGCTGGTAGGTGGAACGTCGGTTAGATAGTCAATAAGCACCGCACGACGGCGGTCAAAGGCTCATCGCTAGGCGTCGTCAACCTCCGCCGCCGCGACACGAGGCGCACCTCGCGACCCAGCCGTCAGAACTGGAAGTACACAAAGGGCGCCACATCATCGGGCTGCAAGGCCAACAGCAACACGCCAAGCCCCACCCACACCACAGGCCGGAGCGCAGCCGGCACACGCTCGTGGGCCTCGATGAACCACCGGCGCACGTGCTGGCCCCAGAAGTTCAGGGCCAGGCCCAGTCCGATGAACACCAAGATTAACCACTCCACGCCTTGGCCCGCCCAGTCACCGGTCCACAGGGCGCTGAGCATGGTCCACCAGTAGGTGCCGGCCACATCGAGGTCGGCGGTCTTGAACAAGATCCGGGCGAACACCACCAGGTGGAAGGTCCACGCCCAGGCGAGGGCGGTGTACCACCACGAAAAGGTCAGATCCCTGGCCGAGATCCCCCGCGCCTTCCGCCGATCCTGCACGACCTTATACGCCACGATTCCGCTGCCGTGGATACCGCCCCAGATCAGATATTTCCAGTGGGCGCCGTGCCAAAAGCCGGCGACCAATAGGGTGATCATGAGGTTGACATAGACCCGCAGAGGCTTCTTCTTGCCACCGCCCAACGGGAAGTAGATGTAGTCCCGCAGCCAGTTGCCAAAGGTCATGTGCCAGCGACGCCAGAACTCGGCAATAGACGTGCTGCGGTAGGGCTGGTTGAAGTTTTCGGGCAGGTGGAAACCGAGCAATAGCCCAATGCCTCGGGCCATATCCGTGTAGCCCGAGAAGTCGAAATACAGCAGGATCGTATAGGCGTAGGCCGCGACCAAGAGGTCGAAGCTGCCGTAGTTCTCGGGCGCCAGAAAGGCGTTGTCCACCAAGTGCGTCTGCATGAAGGTGGCGAGCACGACCTTCTTGAACACCCCGCTGGCGATCAACGACACGGCCCTGGACAGGTCGGGCACCTGTTGTGGGGGCGCGGCCTCGATCTGAGGAAGCAGGTCCCGTGATCGGCAGATGGGGCCGATGAGAAGCTGGGGAAAGAAGCTCACAAAGAGCAGGTAGTCCCACAGCGATTTGGCCTTGACCCCATGCCCTCGATGCAGGTCCACCACATAGGCGATGTTCTGAAAGGTGAAGAAGCTGATGCCGACAGGCAACAAGACTTCGAGCACCGGCAAGTGCACACCCAGCCCCAAAGCCGTGACCAGGCTATCGACGTTCTCTAGGAAGAACCCGCAATACTTAAAGAAGCCTAGGAAGGCGACGTTCAACGTCACCGCGATCCCGGTCCACCACCCCCGCGGTCCCGGTTGAGCCCGAGCCACCGCCTCGCCGAGAGCCCAGGTGACGACGGAAGACCCCAGCAGCAGCAGCGCGAGTCGCGGGCTCCATCCCGCATAGAAGATGTAGCTGGCCAGCAGGAGCAGCGCGTTGCGCCACGCACGCGAACGGCGCACCAGCCACGTGAGGGCCAGCACGACAAGGAAGAACGCGGCGAAGGGCAGAGTGGGGAAGGGCACGGAGCAGGCAAACCTGGCGCAGGGCGGTACTCTAGCGCTTCCTCGACCCAGGACCCACGATGAACTCCTTCTCCTTCACCCAAGACGACATGCAAGAGCTCCGGGATGCCTTCGAGCTCTTTGACATGGACGGGGATGGCGGGATCACAAAAAGGGAGATGCGGGCGGTCATGGCCAGCTTTGGCCAGGAGCTTTCGCGAGATGTGCTCAATCCGCTCTTCCGGTCCGCCGACGCCAACCGCGACGGCCGGCTTCAGTGGTTGGAGTTTGTGAACCTGGTGGAGCATCTCAACGGTGA
The DNA here is from genome assembly GCA_045106515.1 of Myxococcota bacterium. GTDB lineage: Bacteria > Myxococcota_A > UBA796 > UBA796 > REDI01. The sequence continues at coordinate 13,325 of JBGCER010000515.1, read as the reverse complement.
CGACGCGGAGCACCGGGCCCTGTTCGAGACGCTGACGATCTTCCTGGGGATCCGCAGGACCTAGAGGCTCAACCTCGGCCCCCATCGGTCCGACAGGCCCCTTCATCGAAGGGGCGATTCATGCGGCCACATCTCCTTGTCCTGCTGGCATGGGTCTCAGCCTGCGTCACAACGGGTCTGTCCCCCAACCCCGACGCCGGTGAGGATGACCCCACCAAGGATGGAACGGTCGACCCGGACCGCACAGCGCGCCCAGAGACCTGCAATGGCGTCGATGATGACCTCGACGGCCAGATCGACGAAGGCTACGACGATGTCGACCGCGACGGGGTGGCCGACTGCGTAGACGAGTCGTGCGACGTGCGCACCCTGCCCGCCGGCCAGACCTCGCTAGACGAGCGCTGCGTGTGGGTCCCCCCCATCGTCGACGACCCCTGGGATCTGGTGGTGGAGTGGCACTGGGACGCCGACCCGTCGGTCGTGATGCCCGCCGTGGCCAACCTCACCGATGACAACGGCGACGGCCAGATCGACGCTCAAGACACCCCAGACGTGGTGATCACCGCCTTCAACACCGGGGATGTGGTCGCGCTCTCCGGCGATGGGGCGGGCGAGCTGTGGCGCGCGCCGGGGTTCCGCCGAGACTCCGGACTGGCCATCGGCGATGTGGACGCGGACGGACTGCCGGACGTGGTGGGGGTGTCCATCGACAATCGCGTTCGGGCCCTGACCCACGACGGCCAAGATCTGTGGACCAGCGATGACACCTTCTCGTTCTTATACCCGGTCACCACACTGGCCGACCTGCAAGGGGACGGCATCCCCGAGGTCATCGCCGACACGGCGATCGTCTCCGGGCTCAATGGGCAGACGCTCGCACGGCTAGACGCCCGTCGCTCCGGGCCCTGGCGCGCCCCGGTCGTCTCGGACCTAGATGGAGATGGCCTCAAAGAAATACTGCTTGCAACAAGTGTTTTCGATCACACCGGCCGAGAGATGTGGAGCCTGCCAATCCCCCCGCAGACCCTGTCCGCCTTCCCCGCATTGCTGCAAGCCGACGACGATCCCCAAGCCGAGATCGCCTGGGCTGTGGGCTCGACGCTGTACTGGTTGAACCACGACGGCAGCGAGATTCGCAGGCAGCCCCTGTCCCTGCGCGGCCGCCCCGGACCCCCGTGCGTGGGCGACTTGGATGGCGACACTCACCCCGACGTCGTGATCCCAAACAGCGACCGAATCTCCGCCTTTGACCGTCATGGTGCGCTGATGTGGTCGACGGCGATCAACGACAGCTCCGGCAGCGCGGGATGCGCGGTCTTCGACATGAACGGAGACCGCCAGTTCGAGGTGATCTTCGCCGACATGGACGCCCTCATGGTGCTCGATGGCGCCACCGGGGCCATTCGATACCGCAACCCTGCACACGGCTCGGTTACCTACTTTGAAACCCCAGTCATCGCCGATATCGACGATGATGGCAGCGCCGAGATCTTGACCAGCTCCAGCGGCTATAGCGGCTACAGCGGCGTCACCGTCCACGGTCACCCTGAGGACGGCTGGCCCCCCGCAGGCCCCGTCTGGCCGGTCCACGACTTCGACGTGGAGAACATCACACCTGCGGGCGCCATCCCCAAAACAATGGAGCCGGGATGGCTGAAACACGGAGTGTTCCGCGGGCGCCCGGCCACCGATGACTCTGGCCTCGCGGACCTGGGAGTGGACCTGCTCGATGCCTGCGTGGCCTCGTGCGAAGTCGGCGGCCTGCTGCGCCTGTCCATCCAGGTCTACAACGAGGGAGCGCGGCCGGTGCCCGCCGGCACCCCGCTGGTGGTCTTCGGCATTGATGGCAAGGTAGAAACTGAATTATACGCAACTACGTTGCCCGAGCTGCAACCCGGTGAGCGCCTGCCGTCTCACGTGGTCGATCTGCCCTGGACGGATCTGCCCGCGGGTGGCTTGGAAGTGATCGTCGACCCGGGGGGTCAAGTTCTGGAGTGCGACGAACACGACAACACAGCCCGACTCCGGGCGACCGAGTGTGGACCCGGATGATCCAAACCGGCCCACACCGTGTACGATAGTCATCCGTCTCGCGGAGCCTTTATGCGTGCAGTTCTTGTCCTGGGGAGCCTGCTCCTTCTCTCTTCCACTGCGGTAGCGGTGGAAGACCCTGAAGAAGAAGAGTGTATCGACTACGCCGAGCACCCAGCGGCCCTCAAATATGTAGAGCCCAAGGCGCTGTCCGGTCAGCTCCGGCCATTCGACATCGGCTGCCTGGAAGAGGGCTACAAAGCCAGTCAACGCCAGACAGACAAGTCCAAGATCAGCCGCGTGCTCATCGCCAACGCCATGGTCACCGACACCAGTCAGTGGGCGTCATTGGTCAAGCGCCACCTCGACGAGGTGGAGCAGTCCGATCCCGACGTGTCCTACCTGTACGCCACCCACTTGTTCAACCGCGACACCCCAGATTATAACGCCGTTATTCGCTTCGCGGACCTGGCGTGGGATCGACGGGCCGAGCGATGGACCGGCCGGACCTTCACCGTGCGCAGCCACCACCTGCTGCGCCTGCGCGCCATGGCCCGCGCCAAGATCTGGGAAGCCGCCGAGGTGAAGGCCGCAGAAACAAGCTTCGTTGCTGACGCCGACCTTGCGACCAAGCGCCGCCTCGAAGCACAGACGGCGGCACGGGAGTGGCTCGACTTCGACCGCGCCAGCGAACTCCGCTGGTTCGAAGCGGCCAATGTGTGCATGAGCACCTCCAGCGAGCAGGCGTGCGGCCTGCGTGAAGGCTGGCAGGAGCGGTCGCGCAACTAAACCCCAGCACGGGGTGACCGATGGGAGAGCGGAGGCGCCATGCGGTCGCTGTTCGCACTCATCCCCCTGCTCCTATTCTCGTCGACGGCCGACGCCGCGAGAACAAAAGACTTGGGTTCATTCCACGGTATTCGCGAGGTCTCCCTCACGGGTCTGGGCCTGGTGACCGGCCTGCAACAGACCGGCGATACCCAGATCAACCGCGCCACGGTGCGAGCGATGATCGGAGACTTGGCCGCCGATGGCCTGGTGCTCGATGAACGAGATCTGATGTCGCGCAACGCGGCGCTCGTTCGGCTCACGGCCACCATGCGCAGTGATGGTCGCATCGGCACCCGGGTCGACATCCGGGTGGCGAGCCTCGGTGACGCCCGGTCTCTCGAAGGCGGCGTCCTCGAGCCCTCCTTTATGCGCGCCGTCGGCTTTCCAGACCTGGCTGCCTTTCAGGTGTTGGCCCAAGGGCCCCTGACCGTGGGCGGGTTCAACGTGGAGGCGGACGGAAACCAGTCCCGCCGCAACGTCACCAATGTGGGCATCGTGTCCGATGGCGGCTCGATCGAACGTGAGCTTCCCCCGGCCTTTGCCTACAATGAGCTGGAATCCATCGACTTCTTGCTGGCGGCGGACAACCGCGACTTCACCACCGCCATGCGTCTTGCGGACGCGGTGAACGAGTCCTTCGGCACCGAGATCGCCGAACCCGTGAGCGCCGCGGCAGTCCGGATTCAAATCCCCGAAGAATATCGAGGGAAATTCGCCCGTTTTGCCGCCACCGTTGAACAGGTGGAGCTCGATCCCGACGCCATCGCCCGCGTGGTCATCGACGCCCGCACCGGCACCGTCGTGCTCGGTGGCAAGATCGGCGTGCGGCCCTTCGCCATCGCCCACGGCGGGCTGAAGATCGAGGTCGGTGTGGACCGCCAAGCCTCGCAGCCCGGCGCCTTCTCTCCCGGCGAGACCGTGGTCGTGGAGAACACCTTTATCGGCGTCGACGAGGAGCAGGGCGAGCTCGTGCTCATCAACGCCGTCAGCCTGGCGGACCTGGTGTCGGCCCTCAATGCGATGGGGGTCAAACCCCGAGACCTGGTGGTGATTTTGCAAGCCGTCAAAGATGCTGGCGCCCTCGACGCTGAGCTGGTGCTCCGATGAACGCCATCGACGCCACCAGCCTGGCCCAGTTCGCCCCCGCGCCAGAGCCCAAACCAGCCGAATCGCACAAAGAAGCCGCCCAACAGGCCGAGGCCATGTTCGTGCGCAGCTTGCTCAAAGAGGTGCGCAAATCACTGCCTGAGGACAGCCCCATGAACTCCCCAGAGATGGCGATGTTCAATGACCTGCTCGACGAAAAGCTAGCGGAGCAGATCTCAGAGAGCGGGCAGCTGGGGCTCGCCGAGGCCATCGAAGCCGCCATGGGCGGACCCTCCACGAACCCTTCGGCCCACGGCCATCGCAGCTACCTGGCCCAGACCGGCTCTGTGGAAGGAACGCCGGTGCACGGGCATGTGACGTCGGGCTTCGGTCACCGGCACCACCCGATCCTCAAGAGGAACAAGATGCACTACGGCATCGATATTGGAGCCCCATCCGGCACACCCATCCGATCGATGCGTCCGGGCGTGGTCACGTTCGCCGGCCCAAAGGGCTCGTACGGAAACCTGGTGATCGTCGACCACGGCGATGGCTTGGAGACCCGCTACGCCCACGCCAAGGCCACCCATGTACGAAAGGGCGACCGAGTCGAACGGGGCAGCTTGCTGGCTTCCGTGGGCTCCACAGGCCGATCGACAGGCCCGCACCTTCACTTTGAGGTGCGCCAAGACGGCAAGGCCATCGATCCCGCGCCCTACTTGCAGCGCCCGGCGCAAAACGACCCTAAATCCGACCCCACCTCGGATCGATAAGACTCACGAGATTCCGTCCGAAGAGGTTCTTCATGAAGATTCGTCCGACACAGCCGCACCAGAGGGTAAGCGCCGCAGAGCGCGATCCCCGGCGACGGACGGCGGGGTCCCAACGCAACGTGACCACCGAGCCCGCCACGCAGGTTCGACGGTCCCCACTCATGGCCGCCCTCGGCGATGCCGAGCCGGCAAGCATTCGCCACGACCTGGTCAATGAAGTGCGGGCCCAACTCGCGGCGGGCACCTTCGAAGCGTCCGTGGACATCGACGCAGCCATCGACAGCCTGCTTGGCGACCTCTAGTGGACGACCCCAGGCTCGCCCTGCTGCGCCGTCTGACCGAGCTCACCGAGTCGCAGCTCACGTCGGCCCGAAACCTGAACGGCGCCGCCATGTTCGATCTCAACGAACGGCGTGCCGACGTTCTCTTCTCCCTGCGGGTCGCCCTGCAGGAACCCGTGTCCACGGACCCCACCGTGCGGCAGGCTATCTCCGACGAGGCCTTGCGCCTTCGCCGGCTTGAGCGACGACTCTCCCATGTCGCCACGCTGGTGCTCGACACCCTTGAGCGCCTGACCCCCACCCCCCACCGCCCCCCAACAACCTATGGTTCAACGGGGCGACTAACGGCGTAGTCCCATGTCTTTGCTCACGAACTTGCTCGTGGGGCGATCCGGCTTGTCCGCCGCCCAAGCGGGCGTCGATGCCACGTCTCAGAACGTCGCCAACGCCTCCGTGCCGGGCGCGACCCGTCGCATGGCCCTCACCTCGGTCAACTCGCCGCTCCGGCGAGGCAACCTCTGGCTCGGCCAAGGGGCGTCCGTCGACGGCATCGATCGGCCCAGCGACAACCTGCTCACCGCCCGACGCCTACAAGGCCTGGGCACCGCGGCCCGCAGCGAGCTGTCCTGGCAGGCCTTGCGGTCGGCGGAGACCGTGTTCGACGCCACCCAGGCCACCACCAGTCGAGCCGGCGTCGACGCCTTCTTCGACTCTCTCACTCGGGCCACCGCCGACCCGTCCGATCCTGGCCTTCGACGCGGTGTAATGTCCGCAGCCAGAGACCTAGCGACCTCGGTCAGCCGAGAAGCCGGCGTGCTCAACGCCACCCTCACCGGGCGCGAAGAGACCATCGAGGCCAGCCTGCCCAAGATCAATGATGCCTTGCGCACGATCGCCGACCTCAACCGGGCCATCCTGGCCAGCGACAACGGCACCCTGACCTCGGGCGACATCAAAGACCAGCGCGATGCCCAGCTCCAGGTCGTGGCCATCGCCGCCGGTGCCCAGGTCCACCTGGAGGCCGACGGCACCGCCACGGTTTTTCTCTCCGGTCATGCCGCAGTGTCCGGCATTGAAGCCCGATCTCTGAGCTACTCCGAGACCGCCGAAGGCGCGCCCCAGGTGTCCCTGTCCCACTCTGGCAACACCTCGCTCGAGATCACCGACGGGCTCGGCGGGGAGATCGGCGGACAGATGGACGCGTGGAACACCGCCCGCGGTTGGCTCGACCGACTCGATACCTTCGCGGCCGACTTTTCCGCGGCCGTCAACACCGCCCACGCCGCGGGCTTCGACCGAACCGGGGTCCCAGGCGAGCCGATCTTCGTGGCGCTGGCCACCGATCCGGCCCTGAGCCTGACGATCAACGCAGGGCTCGTCGAGGACCCGAGCAAGCTCGCTTTCGCTGGAACCTCCCCTCCCGACGCCGGGGACATCGACAATCTACGGAGCCTCCTGAACTTGGAGGTCGCCACGACCATCGACGGCAGCACCACCGCCGGCGCCTGGCTCACCGACCTGGTCACCACCGTCGGCACCGACGTCAGCCGACTGGAGTCCGAGACCATCACCAATAGTGCGCTCGCTCGCGACCTTGAGGAGCTGCACCAGAACCTGCACGGCATCGACCTCGATGAAGAGGCCGCGAACCTGATCCTGTACCAAGCGGCCTACCAAGCCTCTGCACGGGTCATCGCCGCAAACGACGCCCTCGTCAACACCCTGCTGGAGCTCGTCTGATGCGTTTGCCCCGATCATCCATGCAGCTGAACAATAGCCTCACGCTCTCGCGGCTCTCCACGGTGAAGTGGCAGATGCGTCGCACCGAGCGCGTCGCCACCACCTTGATCGAAATCGCAAAACCGTCCGACGGACCGAGCGAGTGGAACGAGATCCACAACCTGGCCGCCGCGAGCGATGATCAAGCCGTGTTTCGACGGAATACCGAGGCGGCCCTCACCTCGCTGGACACCGCCGATCAGTCGCTCGCCGAAGCCGCCGACCTGTTCAAGCGCGCCCAAGAGCTGACGATTCAGATGAGCAATGACTCGTACCGGCCCGAAGATCGCAGCGGGGCCGCCATCGAGATCCGAGGCATCCGACAGCAACTGCTGGGCATCGCCAACACGGAGGTGGCCGGACGCCATCTCTTCGCCGGCCGCAGGTCCGATACCTCACCCTTTAGCGATGCCGGCGCCTACCTAGGCGCTGAACAGCCACTCGAAGCCAAGATTGGCTATGAACAATGGCTGCCCACCGGATTCGACGGCAGCGAGGTCTTTCAAGGCGCCGTAGACACCTTCGCCACCCTCGACGCACTCGCTACCGCCTTGGAGAGCGACGATATCGCCGCGGTCCGCGCGTCTCTCGATGGGATCGGCGCAGGCCTAGGCCAGCTGATTCGCTCTCGCGAAGAAGTGGGTTTCCACCAGAGCATCGCCGACGACACCCTAGACTTGACGCGATCCATGAAAATGGTGCTCGATAGCCACTTAGCGGAGACGATCGAGGCGGACCCTGCGGCGGCCTACTCGGCCTTGGCCACCCAACAGACCAATTATCAGGCGACGCTTCAGGTCTTGGGCAGCCAGCGGTCCACCAACCTGTTCAGCTTCATTCAATAGGCGGATCGACGCCGGATCTTGCTGTGTCGCGGCCGACCTCGTAAATGGACCTCTCGCCCGAGGTCGCCATGAAGCAAGCCGCCGACGAACGCCCAGACCCCACCGTGTACCGAAAGGCCGCCATCGTGCACGGCGCGGCCAAAGACTACTCGGGCAAGGCGCAGATCAAGCCGATCCCCAACTTCGACCTCGATCGAACCATCTTCCAGACCTTGAAGGGCAAGGCGTCGCGGTACGTCGTGCGCAAGCGCGTCGGCAAAGAGGCCCACTGGGAGCCCGAAGCCGCTGCCACGGTGCAGCAGGCCTACGACGCCCACCGCAGCACCTTCGAACTGCCCAGCATCGATCCAGCGCTGCTCGCCTTTATGGTCGAAGAGTGCGACTTCGACGTCGAACACGCCGATGGCTCCTTCTTGGACCACCTCTACTTCTGCTTCGAGTACAGCGCGCTGCACTACCCGCAGCACTCGCCGCTGGTCATGCTGCTGCACTCCATCTTGGGCACCGGCACCAATACCTTCGCCATGACCGCGGACAAGATGCCCGCGCTGCAGGCCCTGATGACCCCGTTCGAATGGAACCAAACGCAAGCGTTCCCCTCGGTTCTACGACTGCTGTACGCCGGGGACCTGCGCGAGCAGCTCCAGCAAAACACCCACCGCGCCAGCGAGCTCGCGTCGGTCAAGATGCACCGGGTCATCGACAATGCCCCCATCGAGCTGTCTGGCGAGGACTTCTGGATCGCCCTCAATTACCAGCTGATCCACCTGGTGGACTTCCTGCCCGTGGCGAACTGGGTCGTGCACCAAAACGACACCTCGTTCATCTTGTTCCGCGAGCTGTACGACCTGTTGGGCAAGGCGGGTCAGCGCCAAGCCAAGGTCGACTACGACGGCATGAGCGGACCGCGCACCCTCACCAAAGAGCAGCAGAGCTACGGGGCCTGGCTCACGACGCTGATCCCCGTGAGCGTCAGCGATCGCATGGCCCGGCGCTCGGTGTCCAAGTTCTCGGAGCAAGCCGGCCACTCGCTGCACTATGAGCTGACCTGGAAGTGAGCCCTACCAGGGCTGCCCCAAGGCGCCGCAGATGAACGCCGCATGTCGCCGTCCCCGCTCCAACTGATCGGCTAAATAGTCCAAGAACCCAGGATCAAACACCTGTTCGGGCTCTAGATCTACAATCAAAATATGGGACTTGAGCCTGAGCCACTCTCCCATGGGGTGCTCCTTGTCATACCCCCGAGGGTTGCGCTTGAGCACATCGGTTTGATGCAGGGACCACGCGCCTTCCAGCCCAGGATCGTGGACGATCGCCGTCCACTCTTGGGGATCGGCGTCGATGGCAGCACGGATGGCCTTGAGGTCCGGGCTCGGCGGCCGCCACATGCCCAGCCCCAGGAAGATCTCACCCGGCGCTAGGTTCAAATACAACCCCGGCGCGTGCACATCTTTGCCCGCCGAATGCCGAAACTGGATGCCCACTTGGGTCTTGTAGGGCGTCTTGTCCTTGGAGAATCGGGTGTCCCGCTGCGGGCGCATCATCGACCCGCCCACCTTGCGATCATCGGCGGTCAACGCTGGGGCATAGTCGGCCAACACCGGGATCATCGAGCGGACAAAGGCCCGAACCGGCTCCCGCACGGTCGCTTCATAGCGAGGCTGGTTCGCCTTGAACCAGTCGCGCTCATTGTGATCGGCGAGCTCGCCCAGGAAGTCGAGCAGGGCAGGGGTCAGCGTGGGTTCGGACATGGCGCCTCCGGAGAGACGGGAGTGTACCCCCCAACGCCCGAGCGGCTGGGCCTACTCGGCGGTCCACCCGTCCAGCTGATCGCAGCCGGCCATATGCGGGAAGTCGGACTTGAACGCATCCACATACCCGTCGGTGATCTCAGACTCGCTCACGATGATGCAGTCGATGACGTTGGTGCTGTCGTACTCCTGCAGCTCGACCCCCCAAACGAGGGCGTCTTCGCCGTTCACGGCACACCGGTGGATGGTGGACACCCCATCTTGTTGGTCCCGGAAACTCTCCACGACCTCAAGGTCGACCAAGTAGGAGTCCCACCACCGATTCACGGCGGATGGACCCTGAGTCATGTCGTGCTCCTCGCCCCACCAGGACAGCATATTGCTGGAACCAGCTGCACTATCATGCATGTAGTACCAAGCGCCGGAGCCCCACCCTCGCGACTCGATCACCGCCTTCCACTGATCGTCGACACAGGTCGGGGATGGGAAGTAGGAGATGACGGTCGCGCCGTCATACTCGGGGCACCCTTCATAGTCCCCAGCGGACAGGGGTCCGCTCGCCGGAAAGCGCAGGTCCGGGTCGCACGGCACGTCGGTGTCCGTGTCGTCGGTGTCGTCGGTGTCCGTGTCGTCGGTGTCCGTGTCCGTGTCGTCAGTGTCCGTGTCTGTATCGGTGTCGGTGTCCGTGTCCGTGTCCGTGTCTGTATCGGTGTCCGTGTCCGAACCGGTGTCAACCGGCGGAACGGTGTCGGTGCACGCAGCGAGCATCAGCAGCACAGTGGACAACAGCGTCGGTCTCATCGGCCACCCCAGCTTGGACACACCCCGTTCAAGGGACATCTTGAATCGCGGTCATTCGTACCACGGCGGGCGTCGTCGCCCAAAGCCGCCCATCCCATCAGCAGCCCGTCTGCCGAATCGCGTCCGTCAGAGCAATCAGGCGGTCCAACCCATCGACCAACGCTGGATCACTAGCCTTTTCCCTCGCTTTTTGTAAATCTTCGCCCCAGCGTTCAAAGGCCTGGGTCAGCATCTGTCGGTGGGCCACGTGCGGCACCAACGCATCCTCCACGGTGCGGATGTGCTCCGTGGTGGGCTCCGGCATCTGCTCCACCGCCGCGTCGATGACGTCTCCCGTGGCCAAGACCCGACTCACGGGATCGGCCTCTGCCGCCAAAGTGGCGCTGTCGATCAGCTCCAACCGGAACCGATGCAGGTAGTCCGTGGGCGCAGGCATAGACAGCTGATCCGCCCCCAATGCACGAAGTGCACGAACATGAGCCTTCAGCCCCGCCTCGGTGGCGTTCAGGTCCTGTTGCACGTCCGCTGGCAGACTGGACCGATCTAGCCGGGCGAACGCCGGCTCCAGCGCGAAGGGAGCCATGAACACAGCTCGGCTATAGGGGCAGTTGCTCGTCAGCTCTCGCGTCAGCGCGTGGACTTCTTGCCGCTCAGCGTCGGGCATCCGTTCGATTCGGGCGGCGATCTCATTGAGAACAATCGTGCCAAAACCCTCTTCGTTCGCTACAAATGCCATGTCCCAGTCATGGAGCGGACGAATGGGGGGCGTAGGTTCGGCCTGCGCCATTGGCGGACTCAGGGACGCAGACGCCTGGGCGCCAGGCGGAGGACTCGCTACGCTACAGCCAGCCAAAGAAGCAAGGATCAACCATCGCATATCAAACTCCATCCCAGACGCTCTGGGGCTCGCCGTGCAAGAACGGCTCAGGCTGGCAATGAGGCACATCGGACGTTGGAGGGGGCTGCCACGCGGAGATCGCAGACACGCCATAGGCGAGCCCTGTGACCCCCACCGCCACCAGCAGCGTGGACCCAAAGGTAGCGCCGCGTCGAGAGCGACGGGCCAAGAGCGCGCGAACGCGGGTGCGAATCGGAGAGGCGCCCAGCCCCAGTGCGATGGCGGGGCCCGACTGGCTGAGTCGAAGGAGCTGTTGGGCATAGGTGGCGGGGTCGTGCCCGGCCCTAACGACTGCATCGTCTGCGGCGCACTCAGCGAGCACCGAGAGTCGGTGCCGCACCCACCACATAAGCGGGTGAAACCACAACAAGGCGTGCAAGGCCCAGGTGGCCACGTGCACCAGCCAGTCCCCGCGAGCGATGTGGGCCCGCTCGTGATCCAGCGCCGCAGAACGCGCATCTAACGGCCACTCTTCGAAGTCTAGGGGCGCGATAATCCGGGGCCGAAGCCAGCCCGCGGTGACCGGAGCTGTGAGCGCCGGGCTGTACTCAATGCCATCCTTCGACGCCGAACTCGGTAGGCGCGCCAGCCCCCACAACGCATACGCCAACGCCCCCAAGCCGACGACGGCACCAAGGCCCCACAGCACTGCGAGGCCCCCACCGACGCCCATCACCGCCGCATCGCCACCTCGGAGCACCACCGTGGCCACCGCGACGATAGGCACGGCCACGCATCCAATGACCAGGCGTGAGTGCTTTGATGCGGCACTGCCCGGTAGGGCGCTCAACAGCAGCCCGGCGGCCAAGGGGATCGACGACTTCCACGCCACGTCGAGCCCCAAGCCCACGATGACATCGACCCACTCCGGTCCAGCGACGGCGCTCATCGCACATCTCCGCTGTGCTGACGCGCTTTCGCCTGCGCGATGAGCGCCTCAAGCTCAGCCACCTCTCGAGCCGAAGGCGCGTCGGACATGCGCACCAAGGCCATCGCCGCCTGGAGTGGAGACCGCTCAAAGAAGGCGTTCACTACCCGCGACAATGCGCCTTCACTCGCCTTTTCTCGGCCGATCGTGGGGTGGTAGAGATAGCGCTTACCGTCCCGCTCGATGCGAAGGTGTCCCTTGTCCACCAAGGTACGAAGCAGCGCTCGGACCGCAGAGTCCGTTGGCGCATCGGCCATCAGAGCGCGGATCTCCTGGGCGCTCGCGGAGCCCTGGGCATAGACGGCGTCGATGATCTGACGCTCGCGGCGGGTATAGGTCGGGTTGGTCATGTTGGAAAACTAACATGTGTTGGGAAAGCAACATCACCCCGTGACATCAGGTGACGGCATCCGCGACTCGCGCCGCGGCGCGCCTAGGTCAGCCCTTCGAGCCACGCCTTGATCTGCTCATAAACCAGGCGGCTACTCAACAAGTCCAGGTGCGACGTCTCGGGAGCGAGCCAAGTATGCTCCGGCAAAAATGCCAGGTTAAACGCCGAATTATTATGCTGGCCAAGGGCGCTCTTCACCGGCACCAGCCCATCGCCGGGCAGCGCCGCCGCCAGCCCCGCTTGGGTCTGTCCTGCGACGGCGAAGGCGTGAACCCCGTGGGGCAGGGGTGCTGGTGCGCGCGGGTCCGGCGCCTTTCGGAACCGATCTCTCCCAACCCAGTCGGCCTCTCGGAGGGAGCCGTGACGCAGGTCCGTCACGCCAGCGCTTCGGATCTTGCCGAGGCGAGCGAACGGGGCGCTGTACGCGCTCACCCCCAGCACAACATCGACCCAATTCCCCCCTCGCTCCAAGGGGGCACCGTGGTGCGGCGTGCCCAAGAAGACCAGGGCTGACAACCGCTTTCGCCACTCCGCATCCACTGCTTCGGCGACCAAGCAGGCACTTCGGCTGACCAAGCCCCCCATGCTGTGGGTCAGCAGCACCACCTGCTCGAGCTCGGGACCCGGCCAGGACTGCACCAGCGCATCGAGCTGCTCGGACAGCTCGGCGCCGTTCGTGGAGATGTGGCGACCCGAATTGTAGTGGACGTAGATCGCCGAATAACCAAGCTCTTCCGCCAGGGCTTGGCCATGATCATGGCCCCCTCTTAACCACTGCCGATCGTTCATGCTGGAGCCGTGCACCATCACGAGCAGGCGGGCGCTGGGATCTGGAAACGCCGCCGCGAGCGCCTGGGGCGTCAACGGAACCGGTCGTCCATGCACGCGAAACTGCATGGGGATGGCCAAGGGATTGTCCGTGGCCTCTAG
>JBGCER010000514.1:0-22964 GCA_045106515.1 Myxococcota bacterium | reverse complement strand
GGTGGGGCGGATGCGCTCAAGGAGCGCGATTTGCGCTGCTTCGGTGCGGGGGAGAGCGATGAATAAGGCATGAACCTCTCCCTTCGGCGGTGCGTGTCCGCGCTGACCCGCCAAGGCGTCCCTGACGAGCACGACGAGCACCCCGGAGGTCACCGCGGCACGTCCTGGCGGTACAATGTGAGCCTTCCCAAGGTTGCGGGTGCCCTCACCGCCACGTAATAATCCGCATTGAACATGAAGGGTTCGGACTCGGGGTACACCAACCCGGCCGAAAGGAGGTTCATCATGCGATCTACTCTGATGCTACTGGCGTTGATCTCAACGGCGTGCGGGGTCAACTACATCAGCGAGGTTCCAACCGGAAGCTCGTCAATCGCCACCAATGGCGACAATAATCGGGTCTTCACCGTCAACGAGCTCGAGGGCTCGGTGAGCATGGTGAACTTGGACACCGAAGAGGTGGTGACCGCCGAGGTTGGCGCACAACCCACTCGCGTGGCCGTGCTTCAAGATCGCATCTTGGTCACCCTCCGCGGAGACCGCTCCTTGGTGGAGCTGAACGCGAACACCTTGGAAGTGCTGCGAACCATCGAGACCGGACCCGAACCCTATGGGGTCATCGGCTCTCAAGACCAATCTCGGGTCTACGTGTCCGTCGCCATGGCACTGGGCCCAGATGGGGCGTCTATGGGCGTCGTGGAAGAGAGGGACGGGCAGTCTCTCGAGGTGCTGCGCACGTTCCACGTTCCGGACCAGCCCCGATGGCTCGCCCTGCATCCCAGCGGAAACACCTTGGTCGTCGGCCGCGCCTTCGGCAGCGAAGTGACCACGGTCGACCTCACCGACGGCTCTATCGGGACGCTAGACCTTCCGGTTCAGAGCACCGAAGTCAACATCAGCGGCTTTCCGACCCGCTTCGATCTGTCGTCGCGCGTCACGGGCGATCCGGCGTTCACCGCCGATGGCAGACAGCTCGCGGTCCCCACCCTCTACGTCGACAATACGTCGGGTGAGCAGGGTACCGGCGACGTGCCGAGCTTCCCTTACTACAGCGTTCAAAACTCAGGCCTTGGAGGGCGTTTCAGCTCTTCAATCATCATCTATAACGCGGATAGAGACGGTCGAATCGAAGGTTCCGCGAACGTATCGCTGCTCATCTCCGACCTACAGATAGACGAGCGCAATCAAGTTCCCATTCCCCTGCGAAGCTACCTGACCAGCGTCGTGCCCAGCCCAGAAGGATTGGCCTGGATCGGCACGATGGAGTCGTCGAACGCCGTCGTGGTGGTCGATGCCACGCGCCAGCGCAACGATGAAATCGCGACCAACGTCAAGGCGCCCGCAGTGGCCGCCACCTTCACCGCTGCCGGACCGCGCGGCGCCGTGGTGATGGACGATGGCCGGATCCTCACACACACCTTCCTGGACCGAAAAGTCCAAGACATTCAGTACGGCATTGTGCGAGAGCGCACGCGCGACGAGGTCACCACCGGTTCGCTCCGAAGCGCAGCTGTGAGCGCCATCGACATCGCGCCCCCGGTCACCGCCTCGGGGCTCTCCATCGAACAGCAGCGCGGCATAAAGCTGTTCTATGCGGCGACCGACACCACCATGGGCGGCACGGGCGTCTCGTGCTCCACCTGTCATTTTGAGGGCCGCAACGATGGTCTGACCTGGCGCCTGCTCAACGGGGATCGCAACACGCCTTCCCTCGCGGGACCGATCGGACAAACGGGCGTCGTGACCTGGAATAACCAGATCCCCACCGTCGCCGAAGAAGCCATGTTCACGGCACAGTTCCGCATGGGCTCCACGGGGCTCCCTGAAATCGACGCCCGGGCCATCGAGCTGTTCTTGGACGCCACCGCCCTCCCCGACCTCCCCGACCCCGACGCCGAGGCGGTCGCGCGGGGCAAGGTGCTCTTCGAGAGAGCAGACGTGGCCTGTGCCTCGTGCCACAGTGGTGAGCACTTCACCGATGGCTCGTCTCACGATATGTACGGGCTTGCGGGCGTAACCACTCGCCCACTGTTCGGCATCGCGTCGAGCGCGCCCTACCTACACGACGGCAGCGCCGCGACCTTGCGCGATGTGCTCATCCGCAGCCGAGACGGCAGCATGGGCGATACCAGCGCGCTGTCCGACGACGAGCTCGATGACCTCGAAGCCTACCTTCGGTCGCTCTAGCCGTCGCGGCCGGGCATGGCCTGGTGATTGAACCGAGACAAGTCGGGGAAGGCCGGGCCCTCATCGAACTGGTAGCGATAGGTCTGCCAGGTGGTGGTCACCCGTCGAACGTAGCCGCGGGTCTCGCGGAACGGGATGCGCTCTACATACTCATCTGTAGGAATGTTCCCCCACTCTCCGACCCACTGCTCTTGCCGATGAGGCCCTGCATTGTAGCCAGCCAGTGAGAGGTAGGGACTCCCAGCGAGCTGCTTGTGCACCACGTCTAGGTACTTGGCGCCAATCTCCAAGTTGTTGGATGGATTGTGGAGGTCGCCAACCGGACGCTTGAGCCAGCCGGCGGTTTGCTTGGCGGTGGCAGGCATGAGCTGGGAGAGCCCCATCGCGCCAGCGAAGGAGCGAATCTTCCGGTTGAAGTTCGACTCCTCTCGAACCAGGGCATGGAATAGCCGCGGCTCGAACCGGTAGTTGGGGGCGGCGGCTTGTACTTCGTCCCAGTAGCGGTCCGGGTAGCCTACTCGGAGCACTTGCGGCTCGCCCAATCCCAAGGTTCCTGGTGGGTTATGTGCGAGCCAACGACGCATGTTGTCATGGGCTAGCAGCCAATCGCCGGTCTGGATCCGGAGCTGCGTGACCAGGGCCATCTCGTCGGGCTGCTCGACCTGCACTGACGCCTGGGCCCAAGCGGCCTTAGCCTCGGAGATCAGCCCGAGGCGGGCCAAGTCGATGCCAGCCCGCACTTCAGGATTGCCATAAAAGGCGAGGCGCACGGTCCAGGGTCGCCCGAGCTCACCCTTGTCATGGTCTGCGGGCCGCTTCGCCAACTCGGCCGCCACGTCGGGGGCCAACTCGACCAAGCGACTATAGGCCAACACGCTGTAGTAGCTGTGGGGCAGCTCCCTGCACAGATTCCGCCAGCCTGCGATGGCTTCTTCCCGTAGGTCGGGCACATCGGTGGCCACCGTCGGCTTGGACACGTCGGGGTACATGCGCCACCGAGCGGACCAATAGCGCCCTGCCTCGACGTGGCGCCGGTCGGACTGCATAGGTAGGCGCCCTAGCTCTTCGGCAGCCTCGATCGCCAGTTCTGGCTGACCGGACAGATAGTGAGAGAACGCGAGTCGCCACGTGCTCTCCGGCGTGGTGTCGCCGTCGGGCAGCATCTTGAGAGAGGTCTGCCATCGCGCCTGTGCGGTCTTCAAGTCGCCAGCCTCTTGCAGCGCGATCCCAGAGTGGAGCCAGCCATCATCGGCATAGGAAGACGATGCATACAGCTCGGGGATCAGCGCATACGTCGCAGCAGAGCTTCGATGTTGTCCGCGACGGAACTGGGCCTTGCCCTTGAGGTACAGCCCACGAGCCCCCCAGTCTTCGGTCGCATCAGCGCAGCGCGGACCAATGTCAGCGAACGCAGAAATACTATTAGAAAGGCGATTTTTCTTGTATTGACTCCGACCCTTCGCGAAGAGCAGCTGGCAGGCTTCGTCTGAGCGATCCCCCGCCGGCGGCGACAACGTGCCGACCTCGGCGATGACCGAGTCGTAGGCCCCGCGTTGCATCAGGCGAAAGGCACGACGTGACTTCTCTTTCCAGGTGGGCTGGCGCCCGTACGCCTTGAGCGCGGTCCACCCCTTCTTGCTGGCCTCGGTCTTGGGATACTGTTCCCAGACCCGCCGAAGGTAGGTGTAGGCCTTCTCTGAGCCCTGTCCCGCGCGGGTCGCCAAGGCCAGCAGGGCCTCTGCGGAGCCGTCCGCCGGGTCCGGTCGAGCGGCCAGCGACTCCAACACATCGAGCGCTTCTTTGGTTCTGCCCAACTTCTTCAGCGCTTCGCCACGAACGACCTGAGCTCGGGCCCACGCCGCAGAGTCCGCTGGAACCCGGCCCAACGCCGCCAACCCGTCTTCGACCCGATCGGTGGAGATCCAGACCTCGCCGCGCACCAAGTCGAGGTAGGGCTTGGGCACCGCTTCGCCCCCCGCTGCTTGGTCCACCAAAGGCCCAGCCTCGGCCGCTCGCCCGGCGTGCACCAATGCCCACGCCTTGACGAAGGCCAGGCTTCCCCGCTTGGGGCCATTGAGCGCGTTCGTGTCGATCGCGGACAGCCCCGCGTACGCTTTGGACCACCTGCGCGCCCGCAAGTGGTCCAAAACCGACTCCGACAGGTCCAATACCAAGGAGCTGGCGTCGTCTCCCACAAGCACCGATGGAGAGACGGTCACAGATGCCTCAACCAGCTCCTCTTCAGGTTGAACAGTCGATATCGAGGCAGGCACGGTAAGCAGCGTGCCCGCCAAGACCAGGGGTCTTGCGAGGGTCAGGAGCAGCATGGGACGTCCAGGAGGCGGGAGGCGGCGAGGGGGGCGTCGGAGGGGGGACGATAGGATAACACCAATCGCATGCAAGAATCCGGGGGTCTGCGCCGTTGTGTAGGCAGCCGTTGGAGGTTTCCCTGTCATCCAAGAAGACACCCTGGATCCGCCTTGCCATCCTGGTTGGCATCGCAATCGCCACAGGTTGGCTCTGGCACCACCCGATTCTCTGGCCTCTCAAGGTCAGCGTCGTGCTCTTCCATGAGCTCGGTCATGCGGTCGCAACATGGGCCACCGGCGGAACCGTGGAGTCCATCACCCTCTCCCCCCTCGAGGGCGGCTTGACGATGTCGCGGGGAGGCTGGCGCTTGGTCATCCTCAACGCGGGATACCTGGGCTCGCTGCTGACCGGCTTCGGTTTCTTGGCATCGACCAAAGTTCCCTTATTACCCAGAATTCTAACCATCGGCCTGGCTGTGGGACTGGCGGCGGTGACGGTCTTACTGATCCCCTGGTTCTCGTTCGGCTTTTGGTTCACCGGGGTCACGGCGTTGGCCTTTGCGGCCATGTCCGCCTTGCTGCCGGGTTTCGCCCTGCGGTGGCTTCTTCGAGGCCTGGGCGTCTTCAGCATCTTGTACGCCGCACTCGACGTGTGGAGCGACATCTTCGCGCGGGCGCTCGACACCTCAGTGGTGAGCGACGCCGTGATGCTACAGCAAGCGACCGGCGTGCCATCCCTGGTGTGGGGCGGAGCCTGGGTGGTGGCTGGGGCGGCGCTGCTCATCATTGGACGACGGTGGTTGATCTGACGGACTCAGGCTTGAGTCTGGCCGGGCTGCGCTGGACCGAATAATCCCGCGGCTTGACTTGGAGACCTCGTGCGTTTGTCACTGCTGTGTGCGGTAGCCCTCTTCTGTTCTTTGCCCTCCGCCGCGGCGGCGCCCGACCTGCAAGTCCGAGGCGCCATCGATGGGCCAATACAGCCGAGGGTCGACAATGCGCGGATCGCGGTCAACCGAGGCGCCCAACCGGCTCAAGTGCAGATGCTCCCGTCTCGAATCGCCGGGTACAAGGGCGGATCGTTCGTCCGCTTCACCCAACATGTGCGGGGGGTTGAAGTCGAAGGCGGCGAATGGGTGGTGAACCTCGACCCATCCGGAAACGTGCGCCGGGTGGCCAATGCCAAGACGGTCGACCCCACCTTGAACATCGTGCCCACCATCGACGCAGACGTCGCCATCGCAGCCGCCGAAGCCGTGGTTGACACCTACTTCGGCCGCACTGAGATGTGGCCTAGCCGCTCCGAGCTCCGGGCCTGGGTCGACGTCGAGGGCCAAAGCCACCTGGTCTGGGCCGTCGACTCCAGCTCATCGGAGCCCATCGGCACCTATCGAGTGCTGGTAGACGCCCACACGGGCGAGGTCGTGCAGTTGACCCCGACCCTAAAGCACGCAAAAGCACGCGTTTACCCCACAAATCCTCAGACCTCTGAACTGACCGAGGTAGACCTGCTGCGCTTGGACGGCGACGGCTCCGCCCTCACAGGCCCCCATGGGGAGGTGGTGAGCTGCACCGACTGGAGCGCTGCCGACAACCGCTGCAATGCCAAAGAGGTGTTGGCGGTCCCCGATGACGCTGGCGACTACTTCTTCGAACCCAATGCCTCGTCGTCCGACGACCCGTTCGCCGAAGTGCAGATGTACTACCACCTGGACAAGGTCGGCGAATACTTCGCGGAAAGCCACGGTTTTCAGCACCCTCGACCCATCGAAGCCATCGTCAACTTCAACTATGACAACGCCTTCTTCGGCGACGCGGACGGCGACGGCATTGGCGAGATCGCCTTTGGGCAAAACGCCCGTGCCGACTTCGGCTACGACGGTGATGTCGTCTACCACGAGTTCGTTCACTCGGTCTTCGATTCGGTCGCCACCGCAGGCCTCTTCGGCGCCGATGAATATGGAATCGACTTCGCCCCCGGCGCCCTCAACGAGGGTAGCGCCGACTTGTTTGCTTTCGTTCTGACAGGCGACCCCAAGCTCGGCGAATATGCAGGTCGGGGCTTCGGTCTCAACGGTCCTGTCCGAGACGCAGAAGCAGATCTGAGCTGCCCCAACAACCTCTTTGGACAGAGCCATGAAGATGGCAAGATCTGGGGAGCCATGGGCTGGAATATGATCGAAGACGACCGCGTCGGACCGGACGTTGTGGGCGATTTGATCTACGGCGTTCTTGAAGCCTTCCCCGCCACCATCAGCTGGGAGATCGCCGGCGACACGCTGGTCGAAGTCGCGGGTGACATGCTGGACGCCGGCTCTATCGATAGCGCCACCCACAACGCGATCATCGAGCACGCCGAGGCGGCTGGCGTCCCGGGCTGCAAGCGGATCGTTCCATTGGATGATGGCTTTTCACCAAGGCTTCTGGCCCTGGGTGTGACCTTCGGCGAGCTGGAGCACGTACCCCTGTCTTCGCAATTCTCCATCGAGGCGCCCGAGGGCACGACAGAGATCCGGTTCAACGTCGACGAGTGGCAGGTCAACCAGCCGAACATGGCCTGGACCCTCTTCGTTCGCCGCGGTGACTTCATCGAACATGAGCTGCAGTCTCTGGGCTTCTTCTCGCTCCCGGTGCCCACGGCGTTCGACTTCAAGGTGGACGGCGACGATACCGGCACCGTGGTCATCGACGCCGACTCTGACGTGCCCCTCGAACCAGGCGCCACCTACCACTTCTCCATCGGCATTCGCGGTGACGGGCCCATTCAGGGCTTTGGCCAGGGCATCATCTCCACCAGCGCAGAAGTGACGGTCGTCCCTGTCGAGACCGTGGACCCCATTCCGGAAGAGCCGCGGGCGGCCTGTGGCTGCGCGAGTGGCAGCGGTTGGGGCTTCGGACTGGCGCTGCCGCTGTTGGCCCTCGCGGTCGTTCGCCGGCGCCGGTCGTAGCTACTCGGGGAGCAGGCTCACGATCGCCTGCACCTCGGCCTCGGGCACCGCATAAATCGGACCTCCGCTCACATCGCGGGCCAGCCGAGAGCGGCCCACCACTCGGCCAAGTTCCACGAGTCGAACCTCGTCTGCACCCATGTGAGCACGGACTCGACCGGTCACCTCTCCTAGGTCCTGTCCTTCAAAGCGGACTTGGCGGTCGATCCCGGCGGTCTGCACCGCCCGGTAGAGCCGAGGACCCACCGCTTGCTCCACGCCTGTGGCGGACCATCCGGCGCCATCCGTCACGAGCTCCGTCTGTCGGCCATCGATGGACACCTCGATCCGGCGGGTTCGAGAGCTGGATGTGGGAAACGCCTTCGAGTCGGCCAAATCCGTGGGGCCCATATCCAAAAATGCCAGGCGCTCCTGCAAAATGGAGCCCTGGGAACCATCGGGCGCTTGAACGAGTCGGCCCATGGGCAACTCGGCGCCAAAGCGGGCCTCGTGCACCGTCCCGTCCCGCAGCTCGACAGCGACCCGGTGCTGGGGCGCGTCGATACCGCCGGGTGCAGCATTGTCCATGAACGCATCCAGGCGCAGATCCAGGAGCGTGAGCACCAAGTTCTCGATCGCTGGGCCATCGCCGCGCCCAAAATCGATGGGAGCGGCTCCTTCGATGGCCGGGGTGCCTACGAGCCAGAACAGGTCGCCCGAGTCGCGGCGGACCGTCATCAGACCCCCGGGAGACTGCATCTGCATCCCGGAGAATTCCTTGGGATCAAAGTCAAAGACGGACGCATCCCGAAACGTCCATGGGTCGAGCAGCACATCTTTTTCAAAGTGCCCTGCCACCGCCACGATCGCCCCAGATGGCGCCCGCGCGTAGGTCTGCCACCCCACAGGTGCAGGCTGGCCTAGATCCAGACTCAGCGACGCTCCGGAGGCCAGCGTCACCTCCACCTGGCCCGCTGGAGGATTCGCAAGTCCCAAGCTTGCTAATTGCTCGCCATCGATCGGCACGCCCCGGTCCACCTTGGCCAAGCGTTTCAGAACCGCCTCTACGCGCAGCGGATCCGCGGGCTCTTTCACGGGCGACACCATCACCCAGTCCTCGCCCTGCTTCTGAATCGTGAGGGTATCTTTGTTGGACTGCTTGACCGTCAGCGCCACCACCTGATTGGCGTCCAGGCTCCAAACCGGCTCTGTCGCCCGGCGGTCCCACGGCGGATCATCCTGGGCGCCAGGCAATAATAGGTAGATCAGCGCCGCAGCGATCGTAGCGCCAGACAGCACTACCAAGAGACGCATTTGTCGATCATCCATGCCTGCTCCGAGGCGCTCGGGGGTAACGGCTGTCTCCCAGCGCGGCGAGGTCTTGCCCTGGGCGATCCCGCGGTTATCGTCCCATCCGGTGACGTCCCTCGTCGCCACACCCACGGAGTGAGCATGTTCGAGCGAGACGACGCACCGGGCGATGAAGAATCCACCGCATCCGAGACGGCCGAGGTGAGCGCGGATGAGGCCGTGGACGCAGAGGCTTCCGAGTCCCCTCAAGACGACAACGTGGTGGAGCTCCCCGAGCCCGAAGTGGCTGCCGCCGATAGCCTGCAAGGCAAGTATGAAGAAGCGGCGGCTCGGCTTCGCACCGTGTCCAAAGCCTACACGGATCTGCAAGCCGAGATGGACGCGTTCCGGCGCCGCCAGCAGGTTCTGGCCGAGGCCAAAGCCGAGCGCAAAGCCGCCCAGGTCGTCGAGCGGTTCTTCGAGCCCGTTCAGAACCTCAAGCGCGCCATGGGACAAGAAGACCTGTCCGTCGAAGACCTGCGCGGCGGTGTCGAGATGGTGCTCAAGCAATTCACGGACCGTATGGAAGAGCTCGGCCTTCGTGAGATCGCCGGTGTGGGCTCGCCGTTCAACCCCAATGTGCACGATGCGCTGGCGCAACTTCCGGTGACCGACGCCGCCCAGCATGGCGCGATCATCGAAGTCTACGCCACCGGCTGGATGGTCGGCGATAAGGTGATTCAGCCCGCTCAAGTGGTTGTGGGCAACTACACCGAGCCCGCAGAAGCCTAAGCTCCGAACCTCGGGCCAAGGTCTTGGGCTAAAAAGCCTCGGAGGCCTTGGCTTCTTCGCGGAGCGCTCGACGAACCCAGGTGGGCACATCGTCGAAGCGTTGGCGGCCTAGCAAACGCTGAAGCTCATGGCGGAAGGCCACGACGGCCAAGACACCGAAGAGGGCCCCCAACACAACCGGGAGTAGCGCCAGCAGCTGCAAGACCGGCACCAGCACCAGCCCGGTGAGGGACAGGACAATCCCGGAGCCCAAGGCCAAGGCAAACATCCTCGCCGCGCGGTCCAATGCGTCTAGGACGCGAACATCGCGCCTGGATTCGCGATCAGCCACCCCGGGTCGGCGATTGAGCAGACGGAGTGCCTCCGGCCAGCGTCCTTGCTCAAATCGAACCGCAAAGAGCAAGAACCGGGCTTGGGTATTGTCTGGCCGTGCGACCAGCGCGGCGAGCAAGCCCGCGGATGCCGGCTCGAGTCGACCCTGACGCCATTGCGTCAGGCCGAGCCAATATTGAAGGTCTGCATCGTGTGGGAAGTGCAGCGAGCCAAGAAGCGCGAGCTCCTCCACCTCGACCTCGTGGCCCAAAAAGCTCGCGAGGGCGGATCCCACAATGTAGGCACGGCGATGGAGCGGCTGTTCGCGCACGATTCGTTGAGCGGAGCCAAGCGCATCTTGGTACTGACCCAGGCGGATCTGGTCGACCATGCGATCCCAGCGAGTCGGCGTGATGTCTCGGATGACGCCATCGTCTTCGGCTTGGGCCACCAGGTCTTCGAAGTGTCCAGGCTGGCCCGTCAGGATGAAGCCGCAGTCCGACGCGTGATGGAAGGCCAACATGCGCTCGCCGTCTTCATTGCCGGTCTCCATGGCCTTCAGGGCCGCAAAGAACCGCTCCCTCGCATCTTCTTCATCTTCTTCCGTCGAGTCACCCAAGCCTGCGCCACCGAAGGTGTACACGTAGAGCAACATACCGGTGTCCGACCCACCAGGGATGAGCAGCCACGCCGAAGCGCCATCACTGCCCTGCTCGATGGCTTCAAGGCGCACATCAGGCCGGCCATCGACCCGGAGAACTCGGCGCACAAAGGCGGCGAGCTCCCCTGCCACATCGCCGAACACTTCTTCAGGGTGCGGCTCGTTCTCTGGGGTGCCCCAGCCGAAGCGGTAGAAAAAACTGCGGCGCAGCTGGTCGATCCGGTGCCGGCAGTGGTGGACTTCAGCGTCGATCAGGTCCCGGTCTCGATATCGAATGGGAGCGAACGTAATTCGGCGTTGATACAGGCGAATACTGTCTTCGAACGTGTAGCGGCGGATCACACCATCGCGTCCCACGATTTCTACAGGAAACTCAACGAGTTCGCTGTAGTCCTTGTGGCTGTACCGCTGGAGCTTGTGGTTCTTGTCCAAGCCGACCTTCGCGCAGGGAATCAGGCGTACGCACGCACGACTAGTGTAGCGCGAGAGTCTGCTGAGCGGGGAGTCCGTCCGTCATCGGACGGTTCGGCTCTGGTGAAATATCCTGAAGGCCTGCCCCGTAGAACGAGTGGAACATGCGCGACGACGCGCTGGCCAATACGGCGGAGGTCCCTATCCTGGCCCTTACAGTGCAAGACGGAACCGTTGAGGAACCCACACGCATCGCGCTCGCCGCTCGCGGCGACGAGGGCTGTCGTGCGTGGCTGGTCCGCCAATGGACGCCCCCCATCTATCGGTTTGCCCGACGGCTTCTCCGAAACGATGAAGATGCGCGCGACGCAGCACAAGACACCCTGATCAAGGTGCTGCGCAACCTCGAACGCTACGATCCGAACCGAAGCTTCAAGACCTGGGTCTTCGGTATCGCCCGAAATACCTGCATTGATCAACACCGTAAGCGTAGACGCCAGGCTTGGGACGAGCCTGGAGACATCGTGGACAACGCGCCGAGCCCTCTCCAAGAGGTGTCGAAGGCCCAACAGGCTGAACGCCTGCGTGACGCCCTAGGTCGCGTGCCACCGATGTACCGAGAAGTGCTGGTGCTCTACCACTTCGAACACCTCAAGTACGTCGAGATCGCGGAGTCACTGGAACTCCCTCTCGGCACCGTCATGAACCGGATCTTTCGCGCCCGTAAGAAGCTGCGAGAGGCCTATGAAGTCCAAGGAGGGCAATCATGAGCATGCATGTGCCTGAGCCCTTGATTCGACAATTCTCGCGCGGGGACGTGGACTCCGACGAAGCGGTTCGCATCGCGATCCACCTCGATGAGTGCCCCCGCTGCGCGGCCAAAGCCGCTGCGTTCGAGCCCCTGAGCTTTGCATTCGAGGCCATGGACGACCCGGCGATGCCCGACGACCTCATCGAACAGGTGCTGTTGGCGACCCAAGCCGACACCCGTCGCCGGCTCCCCGCCCTGGAGCTCGCCATCGGCTTCGCCCTCCTCAGCATCGCGACTGTGATGGTCGTGCTCGGTTCCGACCCGATTGGGGTGGCGCTTCGCGGCCTGCGTTCATTGCCCCAACTCAGTGCGTTCATCTCTCATGCCTCCCTTTCCTTCCCCGCCTTATTCCTTGCTGTTGCCCTGTTCGTTGTGGGCAGCAGTGTGGCTCTTCGCGCAACACGTCGGAGGTCCACATGACCCGCGTCCTGCCCCGACTCGCCTTCGCCCTCGCCCTCGGCGGCCCCATCGCATGGACGCCCGCGCTTGCGCAGGAGCCCCCCACCACGTCTACGCGCTCCTTGCTCCAGCAGAACGGGTTCGTCACGGCGCCAGCCACCATCGACGAGCCCAGCGCAGACTCGGTCGCGTCTGAAGCCAGTGAGAGCCCGGCACCCGCCGCAGGAGCCCTAGTCGAGTCTCTGCGCTCGCGGATCGAAGCCCAGCAAGATCAGTTGGAGCAGCTGGAGGCCGAGCTGAAGCGCCTCAAGGCGCCAGCGAAGCCCAAGCCCATCGTCATGCCCGTCGCCGCCGCAGACCTGGCCGCCGTTCAAGGGGGTCGAGAGGCCATGTACGGCAATGTATCGGCGGCGCCGGGTGAGGTGGTCGAAGAGCTGCTGGCATTGTCCGGCGATGTCCATGTGTATGGCACTGTCACCGGTAATGCGACGACCCTCAACGGCCATGTCTACATCCACGATGGCGGCAAAGTGCTCGGCGACGCCATGTCCTTG
This sequence comes from Myxococcota bacterium, assembly GCA_045106515.1. Lineage (GTDB taxonomy): Bacteria > Myxococcota_A > UBA796 > UBA796 > REDI01. Next base: position 10,311 of record JBGCER010000514.1, on the reverse strand, counting down.
ACCGGCGATGTTCAGATCGATCCCGGCGGCGTGCTGCAGGGAGAGTCCATCACGCTCAATGGCAATACCTCAGTCCGACCAGGAGGCGCCATCCACGGCGCCGCCATGCCGGTGATCGAGCCGCAGAACTCGTGGGTTGGCGGGCTACTGATGAGCTTGTACCGCCGGCTGGTCTTTCTGCTCGCCTTTGCCGGCGCAGGCGTGCTCATCGTCACGCTCTTCCAAGACCGGGTCCGAAACATCTCGGCCTACCTCGAACAGAACCCGGCCCGCGCCGGCCTGATGGGCTTGGCGTGGACTGCGGGGCTAACCATCGCCTCGGTGCTGTTCTTCTGGACTGTCTTGGGCCCGCTGGCCGCGGCGGCGGTCCTCGGATTGGCTTGGATGCTGGGTTTTGTCGGCCTATGCCAAATGATCGGAGACCGTCTGGGGCTTCCCAGCGCTCAGCAGGGTCAGGCCCGGTGGCTCACCTTCTTGATCGGCGCCGTGCTGATCTCCTTCCTCGGCGCGCTGCCGTGGATTGGGATCCTAGTGGTACTCGGCGCCTCCATCTTCGGGATGGGCGCCGCCCTTCAGACGAGCTTCGGTACGAAACAAGCCGCCTGAGCTTCGAGCCGCCACGGCAGGCCGCTAGCCGAGCCGGCTGCGGACCGACGCAAGGATGTCATCGACCTTGGCGACCGCCTCCGGGAAGCCCGCGTCTGGAGCGATCTCGCGGGCTTCGCCGAGCGCCGCTGAGGCCCGGCCGTCATCGCCTTGCCGGTGTCGCGCGACGGCCTCACAGGCGAGCAGATCGGCGCGTAGAGGACCCGAGCTGACCAGATCGAGGCCACGGCGCGCAGCGCCCACCGCCTCTTCATTGTCTTCTCGCCGCAACGAAAGCTCGGCGAGGCGGACCAGCACGTCCGGCTGGTTGGCGTCGTAGGCGATGCTCTTCATGTAGTGCTGAGCCGCCTTACCCGGACGGTTCAAGCGCTCATCGAGGATCCGCCCCTTTACCAGGTAGGCCGACGTGACATCCTCGGGGTTCCGCGAGTTCGTGATGATGTCATTGTAGCGGTCCAACGCCGAGGTCCAGTTCTCTTCATCCTCAAAGAGTCCCGCGAGTCCACGGAGCGCTCTGGGGTGCTTGGCGACCAAGTCCATGGCCTTGGCGAAGTGCTTGCTCGCCTTCTTGCGTTGGCCAAGGGCTCTCTCTACATCGCCGAGTTGGGCGTAAATGTCGGCCATGACCGCCGGCTCCCCTCGCCCGCCGGTGAGCTGAAGAAGCTTCTTCAAGGCGCCATTGGCCTTGTCCCAGTTCTGGTTCTCCACGTAGAGCGGCGCCGCAATCTGAAGCGTCGGCTGGTGTTGCGGATTGAACTGCAGGGCCTTCTCGGCGTGTGGCAGAGCCTGAAGGCCCCTGCCCTTGCTGACCATCATGGAAGCGAGGTGGTAGTAGAACGACGACAGCTCCATACATACGTCGAAGTCATCGAGGTCTTGGCCTTCCTCGACCGAGGGCGCCAGGCGCTCGAACACTGGAAGAGCAGCGTCGAAGTCATCTTTGGCGTAGTAGTGTTCCGACAAGAATCGCAGGGCTCGAGGCTCGTCCGGATCCGCCTCATGGACCTTCTGGTACAGCGCTGCCACATCGTCCCGATCCGCTCTGCCTTCCAGCTCCAGGTCCGCAGCATCGGCCAGTAGGACCGCTCGTTCGGGTCCGCCCTCGACGATGTCGGCGTGGACCTTGAGCACTCGGATGGCATTGGTGCCGTCGCGCTGGGTTTTGTAGTGCTCGCCCAGGCGGGCCGCCGCGTCCAGGTTGGGCGGACCTTCGGTGATGGCCCGCTCCCATAGAGCGACGGATTCTTCGGACGAAAGGTGATCTGCGGACACCGCTGCAATGCGGCTCAACATGGTGGTGCGCTCCGCGCCGTCGAGCTTTTCTGCTGCGGTCTTTCCGTGCTGTACGAAGCCCGCCCAGTCTTCCTGAGCCTCAGCGAGACCCACGATGGCGGTCAGCGCTTCGCCATTGTCCGGGTCCTCATCGAGGACCGCGCGCCACGCATCCATCGTGACCGATGGATCATCGAGGCGGTCGGCGGTTGTGGTCGCCACATTGATCAGCGCGGCGACGCGCGCATCTCCCTCGGCAAGACCGGCCTCGCGCTGGAGGATCGCCAGCAGCCCAGGCCAATCCTCCGCGCCCGTCGCAAGTCGCTTCAGGGCACCGAGCGCAGGCTGGTGATCGGGCTTGTGGTCCAAGGCATCGAGCAGCGACTGCCGAGCTTCATCGAGGTTGTCGGATGACTCGTGAACGGAGGCCGTGCGAACGCGCAGCTCTGCAGCCTCGGCGGGGTCAGTGGCACCGGTTGCCAGCGACTCCAGGTAGCCGATGGCGAGACGGGTCTCACCTCGGGCGAGCGCGATGCCGGCGAGCGCCGAGATCACTTCCCGATCGTCGGGGTTCTCTTCGTGCAGGGACCGGTACAGCTCCCACGCATCATCGGTGCCCGAGAGCTTCTCGGCCAGCAACCAGCGACGTTTGGCGTCTGCGGTCGCCCGCACTTCAGGATCGGTGACCAGCGCCGCGCGCTTGCTGACGGTGGCGTACACCCCGGACCAGTCTTCTGCTGCGGTCTTCGCCTGCTCCAAACGCATCAAAAGAGCCGGGTCGTCCGGCGTTGCAGTCAGTGCGCTCTCCAAGCACTCCAATAGGCCTGTTGTGTCGCCGGTCTGCTCCAAATCCAAGGCCAAACCGTGTAGATCGTTGGGACGATATTCCGCCCACAACGTCTTGAGCGCCGCGGAGTCGTTTCCGTCCACCATGAGGCGACGAGCGCCTTCGAAAGCGGTCTTACTGGCCGGTCGAAGCGCCAACGTGAGCTGGTACAAACGAAGCGCTTCCTGGTGTTTGGCCGCCGCCTCTGCGAGCTGTGCCGACCACAGCCCATGGGCTGCCCTCACGGGCTCGGACTCTCCACGCTCAGCGAGGGTGGCGTGGGCCTGAAGAAGGAGGTCCGCATTGCCCACCCGCTGGGCGAGGGCCGCCGCTCCGAGTGCGGCGCCGATGGCACCTTGAGGATCATCGATCAAGCTGGCATACAGCTCCAATGCTCCCTCGTGACTACCCAGACGTTGCGCCATCAACCGCGCCCGCTCCAATCGGTCGTTGACCGAGTCTGAGCGCTCCAATGCGGTGGCGGCTTCCGCCCACAGTCGCTGCCCCTCTGCCAGGCGAGCGAGGGCGCGGAATGGCGTGGCTTCCCCGCCGACCTCGATGGCTTGGGCCAGCGGTCCCTGGACGCCGGAGGCGTCTCCAAGGGCTTCGAACAAGTGGGCCACCCGGACGAGGAGGCGCGAACGCTCATCGTTGTCCGACACCCCCTGAAGGGCCCGGCGGTACAGGTTCAACAGCCCAACCTTGGCTCCCATGGCCAACATACGCAGCTCTTGGGCCGCCATGGCGCCGGGGTGGTTCGGGTCCTCTTCGAGCACAGCACCGAGATCGCGACTCGGATCGCCACCGTTCAGGTCGGACGCCAAATCCGCCGCAGCGAGCAGTCGCCAGTGCTTCGCCGCCGGGTCGTCGATCCCTTGGGCTTGCTGCACGTACAGTCGGTAGGTCTCGGCCCCTTCGCCGGTCCGAGCGGACACATCGCGGAGACGCACCATCGCAGGCTCGAAGTCGGGATTGAACTCCAAGCACCGTCGGAACGCCTCCCCCGCACGCTCCGCATCTCCCAGGCGGTCCAGGAAGACCTGCCCAGCTCGATACGACAGACGCACCCGATCTGCGGTGGAACCCACCGCATCGGAGGCGCCGCGAAGCACTTCCGCCTGCGCCAAATAGTCCTGCAAACCTTCCAGAACATCGACCTGGTTGTCGATCGCGATCAGGTTGCTCGGCTCGAGTTGCAAGGCCTGTCCATAGGCCTCACGCGCGCGTTTGGGGTCGCCGATGCGCTCTTCCCAAAGGGTGCCAGCGCGGATCAGATGCTGAGCCTTGGCCGGCCCCTCGGTCTCGGCAGCCGCCAGCGTCTCGAAGATCTCGGCCAACTCGGGCCACGCCTGCAGGCGCCGATAGACGCGCTGGGCCATGTGAAGGGCCGGAAGGTCTGCGGGGGACGCCTCCAAGAGACGCTCCAAGAATCCGCGAGCCCGGCTTAGGTCGGCCAATCCCGACTCTGCCAGCTCAGCCATGCGCAGCAGGGTCAGGCGTCTGAGCGCCGGATCCTCTGACGCCTTGAGCTGCGTCTCGTAGAACTCCAGCAGGTCTTCAAACTGGCCGGCGCCCTCTTGGGCGCGAACCGCGGCCTCTGCGGCGGGCGCTGCGGCGGGGTCGAGCTCTACGACCTCTCGGAACGCCTTGACGGCCCCTTCAAAATCGCCGCGACGCTCTAGGAGTCGGCCGTAGCGGTAGAGCGTAAACGGACGACCCGCAGGGTCTTCCTTCGCATCAATCTCCGCCTTCACCGCCTCTAAATAGGCATCGTCATTCTCGGCCGACAGCAACCACGCCTGATGCTCGCGGCGTGCGAAAGGATGCCCGGCTTCGACCGCCGCCGAAAAGGCCTCACTGGCCAACTCTGGGGTGCTGGCGTCCACGTAGGCCCGAGCCGACTCCAAGAGCCACCAAGCGCGCTCGGTTTGCCCCTCCCGGTTCGCTTCCTCTTGGTACAGCTCACCCAAGGCCCGATCGTCGGCACTCGAGACAGCAAGCGCCTGCAAAGCCAGGAAGCACGGCCCATGAGCCGGATCTGCGTCACGCCCGCTACGATACGCCTTGCGGGCCGCATCCTCTTCGCCAAGGCGATGATGGAGCCGCCCGAGCTCCCACCAGGCTTCGGCTGCGACGCGACCGGTGGCGACTCCGCTGATCTGCTCCAGGATCTTGGCGCGGTCTCGTTCGCGGCCCTTCTCGGACAGCTGGTCGCGGAGGAGTGACAGAGACGCATAGTCGGTCGGATCTGAAGAAATCGCCTCGCGAAGCTGCATTTCTGCGACCTCAGAATCGGAGAGGCGATGCCGGGCAAGCATGGCTGCAGCTTGCCAAGCTTCGGCTGCGGCCGGACCGGACAGTAGCGCAGCGCGGCGGCCGAGGGCATCGGCTGCTGATTGCGGGTCGTCGGCGCGGGTGGAGGTCTCGGCTCGGAGCTCTTCGATGTCCGGGTCGGAGCCTCCAGCTGCCGCCGCTGCGTTGAGAACTGCAATGGCGCCATCGAGATCACCCAGGCGATCCCTGCGCAGCCGAGCCGCTTCCAGGAGCAAATGGGCCCGCTGAGCCCCAGTGGCGTCGGCTGCGGCAGCCTCGATCACCGTCACCGCTTCGGCCCATCCGCCTTGCGCGTCGCGAGGAGTCCACGTCCGCAGTGGCACGCTGGTTCTCGGCGTCTTGGGGGTGTCGGACAAGGTCTCTGCGAGCTCGTCGTCTTGGCCCGCCTCTGCAGTCGCCTGGTCCACGGCCTGAGAGATGACCGCAGCTTCTGCTTTGGACACTTCGTCGGTATGACCTCGCTCGATCCCGCCAACGAGGCGGACGCGTGCTGGGGCGGGAGAGGCCTTGCTGATGATGGCATCGCCACCAGGCTCCGTCAGGGCCTCTGCCGTGTCCTCGGGAACGCCGAGGGGCGCCCCAATGTCGGGGGTCGAAGCAAGCGCGTCATCATCGCCGTCCAGGACGGGGCTGCTGGGATGCGCATCCGTGACGGTCTCGAGCGCTTCGGGGTCCGGAGAGGAGTCCAGCGGTTCCAAGAAGGCCCCGATGGTCTCGTCCATGGGGTCCCGTTCGAACGCATCAAAGCTCACTTGCTCCCCTGCGAAGTTCACCGCTTCGCCGGCCGGCGCAGCGATGAGGGTCTCCTCGGGGTCTTGAGCGGGCATGGGGGAGCGAGGCTTGGTGACGGCTTGAGAAGGAACCGGCGTGAGCTCCCCGAGGCCCAACTTAGGAGTCACCGTGTTGGACGCCCCCCGGGGCACGGGCGGCGGCGGGGGTGGCGGCGCGAATACCGGAGCTTCAACGGGCGGTGACTCAACGGCGGCGTCGGCGACGCTATCGAGCGACGGCTCAACCGCCATCTGCACCGTCTCGTCCTGATCATCCTCGGTGGCTTGGTCCGGGTTGTCGGCCTCAGCGGTGGCCTCAGCGTCTGCCGGAGGCTCTTCGTCGGCCGTAAGTGCAGCTTGGACCTTCGCTTCCGCGGCAGCCTTTGCTTTGGCCTCGGCTTCCTCGTCGAGCCAGCCCAGATCATCATCGCCGAAAAAGTCTGAGAAAAGGTCCTTGTCGGTCTTCTTGCCAGCCACGGAGCGCTCTCCTTTGGGGAGGTGCGACGGACGCGCGCGCGCGCACACCGTCGACGTCTCCGATAGCATCGCAAGGCCCTTACACACAAGGTCACTTCGCGGAGCGCGCCGGTTCCGTCACCGCGCTCACCCCTTCCCAACACGTCCGCGGGGCGCGGGCCTAGAAACCGATTGGCAGGGTCGCCAAGAGCAACTTGATATCGTTATCCGTAAAACGAAGCCCAGCTCCAACAAATCCGGTCGCGTACCCATATCGGATACCCGGAATGATGTTCTCGGTCCCCGCTTCCATGAACACGCCGGTCATGGGCTCATACCGAACTACAAACCGCGTGTTGACACCGAGCAAGTTCGGGTCGTTCACCGCCGGGTAGCCGCCGTAGGTGAAATCGAAGATGTCCGCGTCGATCTGCAAGCGATCATGCGCCGCGTAGTAGGTGAAGCCAGCGCCACCACTGCCCTCTTTCACGCCCAAGCGCAGCGCCCAGTTGTGCCACCGCTTGTTGATCATGAACGAATAGCGGAATCGCTGGGTGACCCGCCATTCTCGGTAGAACAGTGGGTCGCCGCCAGTGTCCGTTGAGGGGATCTGAAACTCATCGTGGGTGATGTTGCCGATCGGGTGCGCGATGAGCTCGAACGTATACCAAAAATCCTCTTGAGACTTGAGGTTTACGCCGATCGCATGCCCGCTGATGAAGTTGTACCGGTTGCGGCCATCCGGGGGGAAGAGCGTGGACGCTTCGCCCGGGGTCAGCGGGTTCCCATCGGGTCCGCGGGTGGGGTTGGTCCCCATGTAGAACCGATTCCAGTTGTAGACCTCGGCTTGCAGGCCCGAGAAGCTCTCGATGACATCGTTGGCGTTGTTGATCGTGTCGTTGAGGGCGTCGACGGTCTCTCGATCGTTGATGAGCGCCCCGACCGTACCCTCGCCACGGTCGACCTTGCCGGTGATGGAGTCCAAGTTGTCGAGGGTGGACTGAAGGGTGTCGGTCGCGCCCTTGATCTTGTCGAACTCTTCGTCGAGGTCCCGGCCGCTTTCGTCCACGACCCCTTCCAGCCCCTCGGCGAGCCTGCGGGTGCTCTCGACGATGGCGCGGATGTCGCGGCGATTCTGGGTGGTGATCAGCGCCAGCTGCGCGGTCAGCTGCTCGGTGTTTTGCAGGGTGGACTCGACGGCGTCGCGGTTCTTCCGATCTTCGACCATCTCCCGGAGGACGACGGTGATGGCCTTGATATCTTCGCTGATGCTCTCCACCTGTCGAGTGATATTGTCGATATCGCCGGGCTCTTCGCCGTATTGGATCAAGTCACCTTGGGCGAGTACGGCGTCTTCTTCATCTCCCAGGTCCACCATCACAAAGTAGTCACCCAGCAGACCTGTGGCTTTGAGCGCGGCCGTACTATCGACCGGCAACTGGTACTTGCGGTCGACGATGAGCTCCACTTCGGCCTGGCCGCCTGAGACCTCGATCTCGCCGACGCTGCCGATGCGCACACCGGCCAACTTGACCGCCGTGCCTTCGTTGAGCCCGTCCGCACGAGGGGCTGTCATCGTCAGCGTATAGGTGCCGGCCCCCTTAAAGAGACCGTCGCGCGTGAAGAAATACGCGCCGACCAACGCCGCAACGGTGAGAATTACGAAGAGCCCAACCTTGAACTCTGTGGTGATGCGTCTTGCCATGGCGCTGTGCGTAACCCCTTCACACCTTCATGGGGCCTTCGAGGCTGCCATCGACGAACTGGCGAACCAGCGGATCACGGCTGTTGCGGAAGGCATCGGGCGGTCCTTGTTCATACACCACACCATCGACCAGCATGCAGATCTTGTCCGCGGTGCGCAGTACAGCCGGCATATCATGAGAGATCACCACGCTGGTTAGACCCTTGCTCGCCTGCTGAGTGTTGACGATGAGCTCATCCATGGCCGCAGCCAAGATCGGATCGAGGCCGGTCGTCGGTTCGTCGTAGAGCAGGAACTCGGGATCCCGCACGAGCGCTCGCGCCAAACCGACTCGCTTGCGCATTCCGCCCGACAGCTCGCTCGGCGTCTTGCTTCCGGAGCCGGCCAACCCCACCTCACCCAGGAGACCTTCCACCTTCTCAGCGATAGCCGAGCGCCTTAGCCTAGAGTGCTCCACAAGCGGAAACGCCACATTGTCGAAAACATTCATGGAGTCAAACAAGGCCGCGTTTTGGAACACCACACCAAACCGATTTCGCACGCGCAAGAGCTTGCGATCGCCCATGCTCGTGAGTTCGTCGTCTCCGACCCATATACGGCCTTTATCAGGTCGTAGTAGGCCCATCACATGCTTGATCGTCACCGACTTCCCCGTGCCGGAACGCCCGATAATGGCTGTGATTTGACCTCGGGGAATCGAGATATTCAAACCGCGTAGTACGTGGAAATCTCCGAAAGACTTGTACACTTCACTGTACCGAATCGCGATGGGTGCTCCAGTGATCCCGCAGGTCAGACCTTGCACACCGACATGTTCGGGACCGTGCTCCCGAACGCCTCCACCCTCTTCCACAAATGCGCTCTTACCCCCTTGGGAAGGCGGCCGATCCGCGTCCTCCGCAGCGGGGGTGACCACCGGGCTCACCCCCGCCGGATCCGTCTCGTCGCCATCGGACGCAGAGCCCGTCATCGGAGCGGCTCGCGGCGGGTCATCATGGAAGAACCGCTGCCAGGAAGTAGTTTGTCACCAGAATACTGACGGATGCCACCACGACGCTTGTGGTGGTGGCCTTGCCCACGCCCTCTGCGCCGCCGGTGGTGTAGTAGCCCTTGTAGCAGGCCACAATGGCGATGATGATGCCGAAGACGAAGCCCTTGATCAGGCCTCCGCCAATATCTTCCCAATCCACCCATTCCTTGAGGCGAACCGAGAACATTGGCCAGTCCATGCCCAGCACATACGTGGCGACGACCCAGCTTCCGATAACGCCCACAATGTCAAACACGCCGGTGAGCAAAGGCGTGACGATGGCACTCGCAAGAAGCCGGGGTTTGACCAGATAATTGATGGGATCCACCGCCATCGCATCCAGGGCGTCGATCTGTTCGCTAACCCTCATGGCGCCAATCTCGGCGGCCATCGCCGAGCCCGCTCGACCCGCAACCAAGAGGCCTGTGAGCGTGGGCCCCAACTCCTTGGCCAGGCTGATGCCGACCGTGCCGCCGACGTAGCCCTCAGCTCCGAACAGAGCGAAGGCCCGGTAGCTCTGGAGGGTGAACACCGCGCCCGTGAAGAAGGCCGTGAGCGCGATGATCGGCAAGCTCTGGACGCCGATGAACTCCATCTGGCGAATCGTCAGCCCCAGTCGCAGGGGCAGGCGAAACAGGTTCAAAAACCCCAGGGCTGCGATCTTGCCAACCCGTCCAAATTCCTCGACAAATCCGAGGACCGAGCGCCCAAAAGCGGTGATCGGGTTTTGCACCGCTACAGCCTAAACTGCACGCCGCCGACCACGGATATCACGCGCCCATCCACCTCTACCGGAGAGGGGGCGGACGAGGGCTCCGGCACCAAACTCGTCTCCGCCGAGACCGCCCTTGTGCCCAAGGGGTAGGCGAAGGCGCCTTCGACAAAGAGGCCGACCATGGGGCTAGGGTCAACCATCAGTCCCACTCCCCCCACAGGCCCGGGAACAAACCCGCCGGGCGGCTGGGCGTAGGTCACACCATCGACCGGAACGATGCCCCAACGGTCGAAGAACCGTAGATCCGCACCGACAAAAAGGTAGGGCTTCAGGGGCCCCGTGCGGATGGGGTAGAACCGAATGCGCGGCTGAAGAATGAACTGTGCTGCTTGTGCCTGATCTTCGGAGCTGGAGCTGCCACCTTCAGCGTCGGTCCAGCCCGCATCGAGGACCCGTTGTCCATACTGCAGGCCAAAGAGGACGCCGACGCCGAGCCAGACAAAAAGCGAGTAGCCACCGAACCGTACGCCCCGTAGAGTAAAAGCAGCCCGAGCACCCTACTGGCCCCACGCCCCCGCCAAAGCATATTGCCACACA